>JAJZNF010000127.1 GCA_021847985.1 Actinomycetes bacterium
CGAGCGCGAGAGTGAGGGAGCCGGTCGCGATTTGCATGAGCTGGGCCTCGGTCATCGGTAGCTCACAAGCAAGGAGTGGGCCACCAGGGTCCATCCGTCCACCAGGACGAAGAGCAGGAGCTTGAAGGGCAGCGAGATGATGGTCGGTGGAAGCATCATCATGCCCATGGACATCAGCACGGAAGCCACCACCAGGTCGATTATCAGGAAGGGAACGAAGATGACGAAGCCGATGATGAAGGCGGAGTGAAGCTCCGAAAGTATGTATGCGGGCACGAGGGCGGTCATCGAAACGTCCTGGGGCATGGCGGGGTGCTCTTTGGTGACCTGGGTGAACATTTCCAGCTCAGGGGTACGGGTCTGTTTCAACATCCAGGTCTTGAGCGGGGTCTCGGCGGCGTCGTAGGCCTGCACCGCGTCGATCTTCCCGCCCATGTAGGGCTGGATCGCGGCGTGGTTGATGGTCGAGATGGTCGGCGCCATCACGAAGAGGGAGATGAAAAGTGCGAGCCCCGCCAGGACCTGGTTGGGCGGAACCGCGGAGAGGCCGAGCGCGTTGCGCGTCAGCGACAGAACCACCACCGCGCGCACGAACCCGGTGAGCATGATGATGAGCGAGGGCGCCACCGCCAGAAGCGAGAGCACCAGGATGATCACCACCGATTCGCTCGGCTTGGTGACACCTTGCAAATTCACCGTCACACTGGGCAGCGTCGTCGGCGTGGTCAGTGCGGAAAGCAGGGTGGCGGCCCCCGTCATTCGATTCTTGGCTCCTTGGCTGGATGGCGGTTATCTGCGCGCGCCGAGAAGGCGCTTGAGTTCCGTCCTTAGAGCAAATGGCATGGTGGTTGCCGTGGAGGGATTCCCTTCCCCCCACTTGGTGAGCATCGCCCCGAGAGGGTCGTCGCTGGCGCTGAGGTCGATGTATTCCTCGCCGGCCACCGAGGCTTCGGCACCGTTGGCCGGCTGCTCGCCTTCGGCGATGAGCGAGATGTTCTGCGGGGTGATCCCGACCAGGATCGCACGCCCTCCCCAGTTGACCGAGGCGATGCTCTGCCCTTTGCCGACGCCGACTCGGGACTCGACCCGGATCGAAGCCGGCATCGAGCCTCCGGGCGTCCCCTTGGCGTTGAAGCGCCGGGCCAGCCGCGCCAGGAAATACATGAGGGCGATCACCGCGGCCAGCGACACCGCCGAGCGCAGGACCACGCCAAGGCCGGCCGTCACTGCGCGGCACCCGTCTGAGGCTGGGTCACCTCGGTGATGCGCACGCCGAACTCGTCGTCGACCAGCACCACCTCGCCGCGGGCAAGCAGGGTACCATTGACCAGCACGTCCACCGGCGCATTGGCGGAGCGATCGAGCTCGATCACGTCGCCGGGCACCAAGGAGAGGATCGAGCCGATGGGCATGCGCGCCCGCCCGAGTTCCACCGAGACCTGCATCTCGACGTCCTTGAGCAGTGCAAGGGGGAGCATGGAGGGCGCGCCCTCCGGGGCCCCCTTGCCCGCCGTGGCAGCGGATTCGTTCACAGCCTCGTCCATCTCCTACTCCTTCACGATCATTGCGGCGACGCGCTTGCCGATCCTGGTCGGCTGCGCCTTGTGGAGGACGACACCTCCGACCCTCAGCTCGATGGGTTCGCTCCTGCTATGGCCCAACGAGAGGACGGCTCCGGGCTCGATGGCCATGACCTCCCCATAGGAGAGGGTCGTGCTCTTGAAGCGCGCCTCGATCGAGACGGGTACGTCCAGCATCCGCGCGCGCATCGATTCGCGAAAGTTGCGCGAGTCGGTCACGCCCACCCCCTCGCTGCGCACGTTGAAACTCTCCAGGAGCGGAATCAGCATGGTGAAAGGGAAGGCGAAGCTGAGCTGGAAGTTCTCGGCAATGTCGCCTATTGCGATGTCGAATGTCGCGTAGAGGTACATTTCGTTGCCGGGGAGCCGCTGCACTATTTGGCGAGACTGCTCGGCACCTTGCCAGTCGGCGTGTAACTCCGTCGCATGCGAAAAGGCCACGGCCATCCTGGCAAGCAGTTCGTTGGTGAGCTCCTTCAAGAGCACGGCCTCGATCTCGGTGAGGCTTGAACGGCGAGGGATTCGATGACCGTTGCCTCCCAGCTTCAACTCGACCATCAGAAGGGCCATGGGCACGGGCATGATCATGATTCCGCGGGAGGGCAGAGGCGGGAGCGAGAAGACCACCGGGCTGTAGCTCTCGGGATGGGACAGCGACTCCCAGGGATTCTGAACGATCTCGCGCAGCTCGACCTTGCAGTTCTGCCTGAGGCTCCCGGTAAGGGTGCTTGCGGCCGGCTTGCAGTAGCTCTCGAGCAGGAGCTCGACGGAGCGCAAGTAAGCGCGCTCGAGGGTTTTTTGGCGCCTGAAGTCGAATTTCTCGGAGCTGGCGGCGGCGGGCGGGGTATTCACGCGGAGAGTATCGACCGGCCGGGCCCCCACTTTAGAGAAGTCGGGTCCGTTGTTGAAAGCCGGGCTACCCTGTGCGCCTCATGGACCAGGAATTGGCGGCATGAGGCGCCAGGATGAGTGGCCGCAGCGGCCGGCGGCCGGGCCCTGCATTCGGCAGGCGCGGAGCCGGTTTCGGACCTGGCCCGGCGGTGCTGTTGCCGAGAGAAACGATACCAGAATTCTTGATAACCAAAATATCAAAAACTCCTAAAGGTATTCTTTCGCTATTCGATACCTGCATCATGAAAAACCCGACCAAGCGGAGCCGTGGTATCCCCACTGCCGTGCTGCAACAGGCACTCGACAACGTCGACAACGTAGTGATGCTGGCCGACACCACGCCCGAAAACCGCATCTTCTATATGAACGAGGCGGCCCGCCGCATGCTGGAGCAGCACCACGACGAATTCAACAGCCGCCTGCGGGGCGGTGACGTCGGCCGGGCGCTTGGCAACAGCATCCATCAGTTCCATTCCGATTCCCAGCGCGTTCGGCGCATTCTGCAAGGCTTTTCCTCCGGCGGCCGCTCCGTGCACGAGGCGGACATCCCCATCGGCCACGTGACGCTGCGTACCAAGACGTATCCGATCTGGAGCGACGGCCCGGGCAGCCAGGTGGCTTGTTACATGGCCTGCTGGGAGGACGTGACCGCCGATCGGAAGCTCAGCGACGCGCGCGACCGCGCCGAGCAGCAGGCACGCGCGATAGAGGACCAGGTGAACATGGTGGCGACCGCGGTGGAGGAGATGAGCGCCTCGATCGCCGAAGTCGCCCGCTCGACGTCGGAGTCGTCCCGCATGACCGGGGCGGTGAGCGAGAACGCGGACATTGCCGCCTCCACTGTGAAGGCCGCTGCGCAGGCGATGCGGGAGGTGGCCGAGATGATCCGGTCCAATGCGGTCATGATCGTGGAGTTGGGCGCACAGACCGAGGCGATCGGGACGATTGTCGACTCGATCACCTCGATTGCGGATCAGACCAATCTTCTTGCCCTTAACGCCGCCATCGAGGCGGCCCGAGCCGGCACCGCCGGCCGCGGCTTCGCCGTGGTCGCCGACGAGGTTCGGGCGCTGGCGGCGCGCGCCCGGGAGTCGGCGGAGGACATCACCACCAAGGTGACCAGGATTCGCGGCCAGGCCCAGACGGTGGTGACCGCGATCGAGTCCTCCCGTGAGCGGATGGAGGAGGGCGAGCAGCGCTCCGAGGATGCCTATGGTGCGATCTCGCTGATCGTCAAGGACATCTTCGTGGTCCGCGATGCCATAGCCCAGATCGCCAGCGCGGCGGAGGAGCAGGGAGCCGTTGCGGGCCAGATCTCCTCCGACCTAGTGGCAATCGTCTCCTCGGCGTCCGCTGAAGAGGCGCCGGTGCCTCACGGCGGCGCCGGGCAACGCCCGCGCTTCGGGGATCTCCGCGCGGGTTCGCTCCGTTAGGCCCGCCGTCGTTCCCGCTCCTCCTTCTCCCTCTCCCGCGACCGACCCCTCCGTAGTGCGGAGGGGTCGGTCGCGTTAATCGGCCCCCCAAAGCGTGGCGCGTGCCGCCCCCGGGGCAAGCGCGCGATGACGGTGTGGCGAACGTGACCCAAGCGCCCGACGGCGCGGATGTAGGCTGGTCCGATGTGGGCGGCCCTTGTCGCCGTCGGCCCTGTATCAAGGAGGACTGGTGCTCGTACTGACGAGGCGGGTGGGGCAATCCATCGTGATCGGCGACGATATCGTCGTCACCGTCCTCGAAGTTCGCGGAGAGCAGGTACGCATCGGCGTCGAGGCGCCTCGCACGGTCGAGGTCATGAGGTCGGAGATTTACAGGGCCGTCGAGGAGGCCAACCATGCCGCGGCCCAGTCGGCGGCCGGGGTGCCTTTGGTTCCTCCGGCGGTGGACGAGGGTCCTCAGCTCGCCGAAGGCTGACCTGTGGCGCGCGCTGAATCGTAGACAGGCACCTTGATCCGGACGGCGAGTTGGCTTGCGTCCGCATCCGGCTGCACAACCTGGCAGCCGCGTCCGTTGGCGAGGTTGACAACGATCGGAGCCGCGAGATTCGCGGTCGGGAGGCTCCGCTCCCCGTGCAGGGTGATGAGGACCAGTACCAGGACGCTCTCGGTGGACTCCAGCCCGATCAGTGCCTGGCTGACATCGTCGATCTCGACGTCGAAGGCGGGCGTGATCGCTGCGGGCTGGGCGACCACGAAGACGGGGTGCTCCCGGCCGGCTGCTTTGAGCGCGAGGTAGGGGCCGAACTCGGGGCCGAGCGGCAGAAGCTGGAAGGCCTGAACGTCGGTGAAGCCGGGGACGCCGGCGGGGAAGTCGAAGACGAGCCCGGCCGGGCTCATGGTCGCCTCCTCGGTCGGCTCGACCGTGGCCGTCGCGTGCATTGACTCTGTGTTCCGGGGCATTGCGATCCTTCCTATGGCGGTGTTGTCAGATGTACTTGGCGAGCGTGGGCTGCACCGCGGAAGCGGCGACTTGCATGGCGACCTGGTAGTTGTTCATCGCCTGGGCATATTCGCCTGCGACCTGGGCGACGTTGACGTTCTGGATGCCACCGTATTGGGCCTGAAGGTCCTGAAGCGTCTGGGTCGATTGGTTCTGCATGTATTGCAGCTGCTGGACCATCTCGCCCTGGGTGGCGGCGGAGGAGAGGACGCCTTGCATGGAGCTGTCGAAAGCGGCCAGGTCGCCGTTGTACACCTTGGAGTAGTTTCCCGCCTTGAGGTCGGAGATGGCCGTCTGCAGGGTCGCAAAGACATTGTTGGACGCGCCGGACTGTCCAAATGGCGCAGTGACCGCCACCGGGGACTGGAAGGCGGGCGCCACGGTGCGGGTGATCGACGATTGCGAGCCCAGGTAGTTTCCCGCCGAGTCATAGGCTGACGCGGAACCGGAAGTGCCGGCGAATATCGCCTGCCCCATGTAGGTGGTATTGGCCAGCCCGAGAAGGCTCTGGTAGGCCGATTGCAGCGACTGGATCAGCCCGGCTGCCGAGGTGGGCGTGATCCCGGCGCCGCCGGCCGCCACGAACACCGTCCGGGCCTGTTGCAACGCCGAGACTGCGGAGTTGAGGGTGGAGTCCGCCATTTTGGCCACGATCAGGCCGTCGTTCGCGTTCGACAGGTACTGGTTGAACCGGCCGATCTGGGATGAGATCCCCAGCGACTGCACGACCGCCGCCGGATCCTGGGACGGCTGGCTGTAGTTGACCCCTGAGGAGAGCTGCTGTTCCAGTGCCGCGAGGCCGGACTGCTGAGTGTCCAGGCTTGCCGTCAGCATGGAGGAGATCGAGGACTGGGTGACCGCCATTCCCATTGCTACACCGCCTGCATGAGTGATTGGATGCTTGCCGAGATGGTGGAGATGACCTTGGCGGCGGCCTGATATCCCTGCTGGTAGTTGAGCATCTTCACCAGCTGGTCGTTGGTGGAGACACCCGAGACGGATTGGAAGTTCTGATAAGCCGACTGATAGGTCGTTGCGCTTGAACTGGCGAGGTTCTGCGCCGACTGGACATCGAGGCCCATGGTGCCGATCCAGGACGAGTACATGGAGTCGACACCGTTGGAGAGTGTTCCCATCTCCGCCAGGATCTGGGCGTTGCTGCCGTCGTTGGGGCCGGTGGGCGGGTTACCCGCTGCCGCAATTTCGTAGGGGTTGGCGGCGACCGAAGAGCTGACGCCGAGGTTGGCGGCGATGGAGGTGCCGTTGCCGCCGAAAACGAAAAGGGGCACCCCGGGCGTAGCGCTGGTCGATCCCTGGTTGTAGTAGTTGCCTGCGGTCAGCTGCGAATTCACCTGCTGGGCGAGCTGTGCCGCCTGCTGATCGAGAGCGGAGGAGTAGGCGGGAAGGTAGTCGTTGGTGACCTGCAGCAGACCTCCGACGCTGCCCGATGCAACCGGGACCGGGCTTCCCGAACCCGCAACGACAACTTGCACGCCGGCAGCGGAGGGAATGGGCGGAGCGGTGGGGGCGCTGAGGGCGAGCTTGCCGGCGAGGGTCCCCTGCACCAGCATGGTTCCACCGGCCAACAGGTTGATGCTCCCATCGGTCTGTGACTGGACCGTCACACCCAGCTCTCCGGCCAGACTCTGCACCAGCTGGTTCCTCGCGCTTACGACGCTTGCGGACGGATTCGGTCCGGATGCGAGTATCTCCTGATTTAGCTTTGCCACCTGCTGGAGCTGGCTGTTGACGGTGGTGAGCGAGCCCTGAATCTGCGAGACGGTGGAGTTGTAGATCTGCCCGTAGCTCGCGGCCCGCTGATTGAACGTGGCAGCCAAAGTCTGGGCCTGGGCGATCAGCTGCTGGCGAGGCGCCAGCTGGGAGGGGTTGTTGGCCACCTGGTCGAAGGCGTTCCAAAAGGAGGAGAGCTGTTCGGAGATGCCCATGCTGGAGGGCTCGTTCACCGTCGACTGGATTTGTCCGAGTGACTGCGACAGGCTCTGCGCGTAGTCCTGCGCACCGATCGCAGAGGTAAGGGCGTTGTTGGCGATCTCCGAGCTGACGGCCGAGACGGAGGCCACCTGCACTCCGTCACCGGTTTGGGAGGCCTGGTCGACGAGCGGGCTCAGGTTCACCTGCTCGGCAAGGTAGCCGGGTGTCGAGGCGTTGGCGATGTTCTGGCTCACCACGTCGAGGCCGGTCTGGGCGGCGTTCAATCCCGAGAGTGCTATTGAATACGAGCCGCTCATACCGCCTCGTTCATGAGGGGGGAGAGGCCGCCGGTCAGCCTTCCCTTGCTTCCGTAGGTGCCCACAGGCTGCACGCCGAGCAGGGACATGGACTCGCGCAGCCGTTCGATGCGCTCGGTGCAGATGCGCCCAAGGTTGTCGCGAAGCCTGGAGACCGACTCCAGCGTGTCGGATAGCTCCTGTGTCGCGATCAGGACCGCCGGGCCCGCTTCGCCCAGCATTTTCGCCAGCTCGCCAAGGTGCGCGGATCCCGGCGCGCCGATTTGGCCGGCGAGCGCACGTGCCTCCTGGGCCAGGAGTTCTTCGTCTTTGCCAAGCATCGCCGCCGAGCTCAAGACCTCACCTGCGGCTCTTGGCATCATGGCCACGGAGCCGGCCTCGGCCAAGGCCAGTAGCACCGAGAGGCGATACTCGAGATCCCTGGCAGCGGCGTTCACATCGCTGAGGACTTTGTGCAGCTCTTCGCATAGCATCCCTCTCGAATCGGCCGGAGGCAAAAAAACTTTAGGGGGCGCTTGGCCACCGGATCGGACCCGGTTCTCATCTCCCGGGTAGGGGTACGGCCGGCTCTTCACTTCGTCACCACCTCCATCGCGCGCATACCATTGGGTGCCAATTCAAGAAAACCGATCATGCTTTGTCCATGCGCCGCCGCCGCAGCCTCCGCTCTTCGATGCGGACCCACTCCACCAGGCGAGAGAGCAGCTGCATGGCCAGGAGTGAAAAGACAAGGGCGACGATCGCCCGCAGGAACAGATCGCTCAGGGTGAGGTACCCGCGGCTGTAATCCAGGAACGAGGGGACGGTGCAGATCGCGCCGAGCAGCAGTGTCGTCTTGGGCCTCATTGCCTGGCCGCCGCCTCAACCGCGATGCCGAGCCAGGCCGCCAGGGTCGAAGGCCGTCCGTTCAAGGTGGCAAAGGGGAGCCCGAGCGCCATCAGCCCCTCCAGGTTGAAGCTCGAGCCCTCCCCGCTCACGGCGAGGACGTCCGGGGCCGGCGATGCCGCCGACACCTCGGTCAGGCGCTCGGCGCTCCAGGAGCCATGCACCTGCAGGGCACTCAGCACCCTGTGAGTCGGCGAGAACAGCGCCCTCCACTCCTCTTCCATTGCGGCATCGACGTGGGCGGCGAAGCTGACGCCGTCAACTAGGTGGTTGCGCAGGAGCTCCGGGTCGAAGCCGCGCTGCATCGTAGCCCTCAGCCTCTCCTTGCGCAGGTCCCAGGCGCTGTCCATCGGGATATTGAAGGTGTCGACGAGGGTTTCGAATTCCGACTCCCCGTCCGGGGTGGTGGTCGTCAGGATCACCGCGACCGGCCGGTCCAGCGGCGGCAGTTCGCACAGCCTGATCAGGTCGATGATCACGGACGCCGGGACCGACGCCTGCTGCCGCGTACTCTCCGCGCTTGGGCGCTCGAGGCCCATGAGGCCGGCTATCGCCTCGGAGAGGAGTTCACCCTGGACGGGATCGTCTTGGCCCGGCCGCGCCCAGGTGGCGGCGCGGACTTCGGTTTGCGGCGGCAGCGTTCCCCAGCTCGGCCGGCGCGGTTCGATCGCCAATGGTTTCGGGCCGCCGGGGCCGTAGACGCGAGCGCCGGTCCCGCCGGTCCACGCCGGCCCCGGCCAGGCCTCGGCCGAAGCGGGTTCGTCGATTTGTACGTCCATCTCGGTGCTGCTCTCGCCCCCGGCGGCCCTGTAGCTGGCGATAGCGTTCCGTGTCCGGGACTCGGTCCTCGCCGTCGGGGCGGGCGCGGAGGCAACCGCCTCTCTCAAGCGAGAGGCGAAGAGGTTCAAGCGCTCCGGCTGGAAATCCTCGGGCGTGGGTGCTTCAACAACCAGCTCGAAGCGCTGCCTCGGGCCGAAGGGCAGGACCCCGCGCTTGCGCGCCAGCCTGCGTGCGAAGACCACCCGCACGGAGGCGCCGCATGCGGCACGAGCCTTGGCCATGGCCTGCTCCACCGTGTCTCCGTCAAACTTGAGCTGTTGCGATACCATTTGCCACTCCTATCTGGATGACCCGGGCGCTCGGAGGCACCTCGTAGTGAGCGAGGACGGGTATGTCGAGGCCGTTCGCCAGGAGAACCCGGCGCAGAGCGGCGCGGATTCCCGGCCCGCACAGGACCACCGGGTCTGCTCCGAGGCGGGCGCCGCGCTCACGCAACTCGGAGATCTCCGTCTTGATGGCGGCCATCTGCTCGGCCGAGATGACCAGGATCCCTCTTCCGTCCACCATGCGATGCGCCGTGCGCAGCGACTCCTCCAGGGCGGGATCGAGCTGGATCACCGAGAGGGTCCCTTGGGCCACGTAGGGCACGGCCACCTGCGAGCCGAGCGCTGCCCTGGCGGCATCGAGCAGGTGGTCGCGCTCCCGCGTGACGCGCGAACGGTCGACGATCGCCTCGACGATGGTCGGCAGGTTGCGCACGGCCACACCTTCTTCCAGGAGATCGCGGAAGACCTGCTGCAGCTCGCCGAGGGAGACCTGGGCCTGGGTCAGCTCGTCCACCACGACCGGGGAGTACTGCTTGAGCAGATCCAGCATCTCTTTCACCTGCTGGCGGGCCACCAGCGCCGGCGCATGCCGCCTGATCACCTCGGAGAGGTGCGTGATTATGACGGAGCTGCGATCCACCACCGTTGCGCCCAAGCCGATCGCATGAGGCTTGGATCCGGGGGGTATCCACTTGGCGGGGATTTGGAAGACGGGTTCGACGGTGGCCTCTCCCGGCAGACCCTCGAGCCGGTCGCCGATGGCGAGAACCCGATTTGCCGGCGCCGAGCCGCGCGCCACTTCCACCTCGTAAACCTTGATGGCATATTCGCCGGCGGCCAGCGATAGATCGTCGCGCACGCGTACCTGGGGGAGCGGAACGCCCAACTCGCCCGAGAGTTTGGATCTAAGGGTCTTGATCCTGTCGGTCAAGTCGCCCCCCTCGGCCGGATCGGCGAGTTCCAGGAGGTCGAGCGAGAGGTCCAGTTCCAGAGGCTCGACGCTCGGCCTGGCAGCCACGACCTCCGTGGGGACCACCTCATGCGTCTGGGTGAGTTCCGCGGCCCGCAGCTCGGAGCGCTCCTGGCCGTTGCGGACTCTTCGGCCCACGAAGAAGATGGTGAGCCCGACCACGATGAAAGGAAGCTTGGGCAGTCCGGGCATCAGGCCGAGGAAGGCGACCACTCCTCCGCCCATCTCCAGCGCTCGCGACTGCCGGCTCAACTGCCGGATCAGGTCCAGGCCGAAGTCGGCCTCGTTGGCGCTGCGCGTCACGATCAGGCCGGTGGAGATCGACATGAGAAGCGCCGGGATCTGAGAGACCAGGCCGTCGCCGACCGAGAGCAGGCTGTAGGTGTCTATCGACTGGGTAATGGGGAGGTGGCGCTGCATGACGCCGACGATGAATCCACCGATCAGGTTGACCAGGGTGATCACCACCGCGGCGATGGCGTCACCCTTGACGAACTTCGAGGCGCCGTCCATCGCGCCGTAAAAGTCGGATTCCTTGGCGATACGCTCCCGGCGTCGCCGCGCCTCTGTTTCGTTGATGTGGCCGGCGTTCAAATCGGCGTCGATCGCCATCTGCTTTCCCGGCATCGCATCCAGGGTGAAGCGTGCGCCCACCTCGGCCACCCGGCCGGCACCGTTGGTGATCACCACGAACTGGATGACGAAGAGGATCAGAAAGACGACCAGGCCAACGACGACGGAGCCGCCTACGACGAAGTGCCCGAAGCTTTGTATGACGCTTCCGGCATAGCCGTGCAGCAAAACCAGGCGGGTCGCGCTCACGTTGAGGGCGAGCCGGAACATCGTTGCCACCAGGAGTACGGAAGGGAAGGTCGAAAACTCGACCGGGTCTTTCACCCGGAGTGCGACCATCAGGACGATGATCGCGAAGCTGATGTTCAAGGTGATAAGGAAGTCCAGGACCGCTGCAGGCATGGGCACGACCAGCATGACCACGATCATCACGATTCCCAGGGGCACCAGGAGGGCGGCGCGGGCGCTCCGAGACATGGGTTCCTTTCAGCCGATGCGTCCGTTGCTGCTTCCTGGCCCGTCCTGGGCAACTTGCTCTTCGGCAGCGGTACGCGCCCACTTGAAGGGGAATCGGGCGACGAAGTGAAACTCGTCTGTCCTGGCGCCATGGGAGCGCGGCGGCCTCCCGTGGCCTGCCATTTGGCGCGCCCGTGCGGCTGAGGGCCGGCTCCCGCGGAGCCCGGTTAGAAGCGTCTCAGGCTTCCAGCAGCCGGCGGATGTCCTCGGCGCTGATCGAGGTCGCTTCGCTGGCCACGCCTTCCATCACTTGGGCGAACAGTTCGGCCTTCTTCTTGCCGAGCTGGACGACCTTTTCCTCGATTGTGTCCTGGGATACCAGGCGGTAGATCATGACGCTGCGCGTCTGGCCGATTCGGTGGGCACGATCGACCGCCTGGCTCTCGGCGGCCGGATTCCACCAGGGGTCGACAAGGTAGACGTAATCCGCCGCCGTCAGGTTCAGGCCGAAGCCTCCGGCCTTGAGGCTGATGAGAAAGACCGGGACCTCGCCGGCCGCGAACTCCTCCAGCAGCCTTCCGCGTCCCCGCGTGGCGCCATCCAGGTACAGGTGGCGGACGCCTCTTGACGCCAGGGCTTCCCGGATGCGGGAGAGAAAGCTCGTGAATTGGCTGAACACGAGCGCGCGGTGGCCCTCTGCGGTTATTTCCTCCAGGCTTTCCAGCAGGAACTCGAGCTTGGAGGAAGGGATGCCTTCGTAGGCCTTTGCATCCACGAGAGAGGGGTCGATGCTCAGTTGGCGAAGCTTGGTCAGTGAGCTGAAGATGGTGATGCGGTTCTCGCGGAAGTCCTCGAGCAGTCCAAGGATCCGTTGGCGCTCGCGCTGAAGGTGTAGGTCGTAAACGCGCCGGTGCTGGGGCGCGAGGGCGAGTTCGACCACTTGCTCGCTCTTGCCGGGCAGCTCGGTGACCACCTCCTCCTTGGTGCGTCTCAGCATGAGCGGGCGGATCCGTCGGCGCATTCGTGCCAGGGCATCGGGATCCCGATTGCGCTCGATGGGGAGCTGGTACATCTCCCTGAAGATTCGGGCCGAGCCCAACAACCCTGGCGCCACCAGGGAGAGGATGCTCCAGAGCTCCATCAGGTTGTTTTCCAGTGGCGTTCCGGTGAGCGCAAACTTGGCCTTGGCGGAGAGCCTGCGCGCCGAGCGATACCCCTTGGATTGGTGGTTCTTCACGAACTGGGCCTCGTCGAATACCACGCAGTCCCAGGCGAGGCCCGCGAACTCCTCCTCGTCGAGGCGCAGAACCGTATAGGTGGTGACAGCCAGGTCCGCGCCGGCGATTCTTTCGGCGACGCGGGCCCCCTCCTTGCGCGAAGTGGTGCCCAGGTGCGCCACGGTCAGCGATGGCGCAAAGCGGGCGGCTTCCACCAGCCAGTTGGCTGCAACGCTGGTAGGCGCGACGATTAGCGAAGGCCGCTCCGCGTGCCCTCCGGCGTGCAGGTCCAGTAGCAGCGCCAGGGCCTGCACCGTCTTGCCCAGCCCCATGTCGTCGGCGAGGATGCCTCCCAGCTCCAGCTCGCGCAGGAAGGCGAGCCAGGAGTAGCCTTCGGCTTGGTACGGCCGGAGCTTGGCTGCGAGCTCCGCAGGCTCCTTGCGCAGCTCGACCCCACCTGCCCTGGTCAGCTCGGCGGCCCTGGAGAGCCAGCTTCCCGCTGCCTCGTCGAGCTGCCCCAAGGATGAGAGTTCGGAGGCCAGATCGATTTGGAAGCGGCTGAGCCTCAGCCGTGACGGAGGGGCGTCGGCCATCGAGCGAGCCTCTTCGACCAGGCTTCGGAAGCGCGCGAGCGCGGGGTCGTGAAGGGAGAAGTGCGTCCCGTCATCCAGGAGCATGCGCGATGCGCCCGAGTGCAGCGCGCTGAGAAGCTCCGAGACCGGCACCTGCCGCCCGGCTACCTCGATCCGCACCGTCAGGTCGAGCCAGTCGACCTGGCCCTGTGGGTTGGCCTCGGCGCCGAGCCGGATTGTCGGCGGGGCCGGCGCCTCCACGAAGTCGGGGAATCCCGCTTCGTACTCGACCACGAACGAGCTCCTGTCTTCTTCGAGGAGCTGCAGCGTGTCCAGAGAGAAGGCGAGGGCGTCCATCCCGGAGAGGCTGAAGGCATGAGGTGCCCAGGGCGAGACGGAAAATCCGAGAATCCCGCTCGCCTGGGCGAGGATCGCCTCCTCTGCTCGTTCGTCCCTCACCACCGATCCCCCGGCCAACTGCTCACCTGCGAGGCCGAGCTCGGCCACCATTTCTCCGGAGTCTTCGTATCTCCAGAGCAGCTTTAGGTAGATCGTCGTCGCGCCGTCCCCGCCGAGTTGCACCAGCATCCGCGGGCGAGCGTGCCTGGGGGTGAGCCCTGCCTCGGCCGCGTGCACCCGGAAGTTGGCCGTGAGCGCCGGGTAGGCAAGGGAAAAGAACTGGGCGCGCTCGCCCGCCGGCACCCTCAGCTCGACCCCTTGCGCCACGGCGGAGGCGAGCCGCCGCGGCAATGCCGTCGACAAGGGGGCGAGAACGATGGTGGCGGAATCGGGCGAGGCTCCGCGTTTCCACCGGTAGCTACCCACCGCCGGTGAGCCGAAGATCCGCACCTCGTAATCCGAAAGCTCTCCGGGAGCCCCGAGGCGCGTCTCGAGCCTGAGTGACCCGTCCTCGCGTTCGGAGATCTCCAGTGCCGCTTCGAGGGGCTCGGCCCGGAAATCGATGCCACCTGTCGCGTTGGCGCCGCGGACGAACGGGATGCCGAGGCGCCTTGCCTCGGCCAGGAGGTGCCAGACGTGTGCCGAGGCGAAGTCGTCGAGGTAACACCACGCGGGAGCCTGGTAGTAGTACCGCTGGTATCCGTGATAGCCGCGCCCGGTGCCCGTGTCCTCGGTGGCCGTGTACAAGGCCAGCCATTCGTGGAACCATTCCTCGTGCCCGGGCGGCCGCATCGTGCCGTAGTTGGAGGTGGCCCCCCATTTGACGCCGGACATCACCCAGCGGCCGGTTCGATCGGATTTGACGGCGGGGCGGACCGCGAGTTTGCAGCTCGTGCCGGCGGCCTTGGTGTCCGCCTGGCCGTAGCGGCGGGGAGGGGCGACGTTTTGCAGCTCGAACAGGAGCGCGATGGGTTTGGTGTCTCTGCCCGGAGAGGAGGAGGCGGCCACCATTTCGGAAAGCGCCACGCGCCATCCGAGGGCAGTGTCGGCAGGAGGGTCGGATTCGGAGTCCGACTCCAGGGCCTGCGCCAGCGCGAGGAGGGCGGCGACCATGTGCTTGCATCGGAATCCCACCGGGCAGTCGCAGACCCCGTCTGCGAAGCGGAGTTGACCCTTGGCGTCGGGCGAGAAGGTGAGCACCACGCGGTAGAGCGTGGTGCCGCTGACCAGCGCGACGATGGACGCCTGGTCGTGGACCTCCAGCGACCTGACCCGGCCCGTGCGGAAGTACCCGAGGCCGCGGGCGTAGGAGGCGGCGTCGAAATAGGAAGGGACCATGGTCTGGTCGAGCACGTATCGGTGCACCCGATCCATGGTATGGGCGGGCATCCCGGTATCCCGCGAAATTCCGCGGTCCGGGCTGCGTGCCTGTTATGGGCGGGGGCCATCAGTCGCCGCCGGAGCTGCGCCTTCGCAATACGGGAAAGGATTTCCCAAAACCGCTAAAGAAATCCGGCCCTTGCTCCGATTGATAGGCGTGCGTTCCCCTGGGGCGCACGTGTCAATGGATTGACAAGCATTTGCTACTTATCACGGAGGAATTCGGGAGATGTCTCTCTCAGTCAACACCAACATCTCGGCTATCGACGCCTACAACAACCTGAACGCCACCAGCAACAACATGCAGTCGGCGATCTCGGAGCTCTCCTCGGGCCTGCAGATCCAGACCGCTGCCGACAACGCCTCGGGCTATGTCATAGCCCAGGGCCTGAACGTGCAGGCCAACGGTCTGGGGGTGGCGATCAACAACGGCCAGAGCGCCATCTCGGTCCTGCAGATCGCCGAAGGCGCCATGAACCAGCAGGTCTCCATCCTCCAGAGGATGAACGAGCTGGCCACCCAGGCCGCCAACGCCGGCACCGCCAACTCCTCTTCGCTGGCCGCCGACCAGCAGGAGTTCGCCGCCCTGCAGAACCAGCTGGACCAGATCGCCCAGAGCACCCAGTTCGGCCAGACCGCCCTTCTCAACGGCTCCTACCAGAGCGAGTCCTTCCAGATCGGCGCCTATGC
Source organism: Actinomycetes bacterium (assembly GCA_021847985.1). Taxonomy (GTDB): domain Bacteria; phylum Actinomycetota; class Acidimicrobiia; order Acidimicrobiales; family Acidimicrobiaceae; genus Acidithrix. The sequence continues at coordinate 15,402 of JAJZNF010000127.1, forward strand.
CGCTTCGGCGGACCAGGTGGTGGTCTCCATCGCCACCATGACCTCCTCGGCCATGGGCGTCTCCACCTCCGCGGTCTCCATCGGCACCTCTTCGGCGGCCATCTCGGCCATGAGCGCGGTGCAGTCGGCCATCAGCTATGTGGCCTCGGCCGAAGCAGTGGTGGGCGCCACCCAGAACCAGATCCAGGCCATCATCGCCAACGACACGGTGAGCCAGCAGAACGTCCAGTCCGCCTACTCCACCATGGTGGATGCCAACGTGGCCCAGGCTATGACCAAGTTCTCCTCGGATCAGGTGCTCATGCAGTCGGGCATCGCCATGCTCTCCCAGGCGCAATCACTGCCCCAGCTGCTCCTCAAGCTGATTCCATAAGCTGACCCCGGTGGCCGGAGGAGATCGTGCCTCCGGCCACCCCCTCACTTCCCACGCCCGAGCCGCCTCCCTCTCGCCAAGGAGGATCCGTGACTTACGTCAACAGCACCAGTTCGACTTCTTCGCCGTTCTCGAGTTACTCCCTGAACACCTCGGGTAGTGGCCCGGCGGTGACCTTCAACGGCTTGATCTCAGGCATAAACACCCAGGCCATTATCCAGGCGATCATGGCCGCCTACAAGCTTCCCCAAGAGGACATTGCCCAACAGTACGCCAATGTCACCGGTCAGACGAACGACTACCAGCAGATCTCGGCTGACCTGACCAGCCTTCAGACCGCCGCCGATGCGCTAAGCCAGACCAGCTTGTGGAATCAGATGTCGGCCTCCTCGTCGAACTCCCAGGTGGCGACTGCCACGGCCAGCGCCGGTGCTCAGACCGGGACGCTCTCGTTCAATGTCGACCAGCTGGCACAAGCCAATGTGCTGATCAGCTCGAGCGGCGTGGCCGCCACCTCGACGCCTGTCGCCAGTTCGTCGGGTTCATTCCTCGTCTCTTCGGGGGCGGCCGGCTATGGCGTCACTTCCCTCAGCGGCTCGTCACTGGCGCTCGGGAGCCACAGCTTCGACGTGACCAGTGCCCTCTCGGGTGGTACGGCCACCGGCCAGAGCGCGCTGGGTGCCAGCACGACCATCACCTCCGGCGTCAACGATCAAATCACCGCCAACGTGAACGGCACCGCCTACACCTTTACCATCGCTGCAGGTACTTACACGTCCTCGCAGCTGGCCCAAGCTGTTGCCGCCGCTTCGACCGTGAGCGGGACTCAGCTTCTCCAGGCCCGAGTGACGCCTACGGGTCAACTTGAGATGGGAACGACGCTTCTGGGCAGTGGCGCCTCGTTGCAGGTGACAGGAGGCACCGCTCTGGCCAGTTTGGGGATGGCGGCACAGTCGAGCGTCAGCTCGGGGAGCGCCGGCTCAGTGAGCTTTGACGGCACGGTGACGTCCGTCAACAACATCAACGCAAATTCCTCCACCACGCTCACCAACTCATCAGGTGGCAGCGTGACGGTGGGGGTGGGCTCCTTTGGGCTTAGCGCCGGGAGCTTTAGCGCACAGAACATCTCCACGGGCTCGGGCACACTCTCCGACATCGTCAACAACATCAACGCGGCCGGTGCCGGTGTGACCGCCACCGCGGTTCAAACGAGCTCTGGCGGCAACTACTACCTCCAGCTCGCCGCAGCCAATACAGGCGCCGGAAACGACATCATTCTGGACCCGTCGCTCTTCAGCTCGACTCTGGGCACCTTCAATACCGTCACGGCGGGCCAGGACGCCAAGATACAGGTGGGCGGCAGCTCGGGCTACACCGTCGATTCGGCGTCGAACACGGTAACGGGCGTGATGAGCGGAGTTTCGATCAACCTGCTCTCGGCCCAGGCGAGCGGGTCTACGCCGGTGACGGTCACGGTTTCGCCAAACGCGAGCGCGATGGCAACCCAGGTTCAGAACCTCGTGAATGCGGCTAACACGGCGCTCTCTGACATCAACCAGTATGCCGGCTATAACAACCAGACCCAGGCCGGCGGTCCGCTGATGGGCGACCCGACGCTAAACCAGATCACCAACCAGATACTGCAGGCCGTGTCGCAAGTGACCGGCAGCGGTACCTTGGATGGATCCCAGGCGGTCGGGCTCTCGCTTTCGAGCAGCGGCACCATCAGCTTCAACCAGGCGACATTCGAGTCCGCGTATGCGGCGAATCCCACCGCCGTGCAGCAGATGTTCGCCCAGACCGGCAGCCTCGCCGCTTCGTCGAGCGCTTATTCGGGAACCGCCAGCCTGGTCTACGCGCCGGACGGGACCGCGGCGGGTTCCTACCCGGTGACAATCACCAGCTCCGCCACTCAGGCGACCGACACCGGCTCTGTGAGCTCGACAGGCACGATCACGTCCGCCGAGAGCCTCAGCTTCACCCAAGGCTCCTTGACCGCCAACTACTCCGCCACTGCCGGTGAGAGCCTGAGCGCGATTGCGGCAGGACTGAACCAGGCCTTTGCCCAGGCCGGACTTAGCCTCTATGCCTCCGCGAACACCGTCTCCGGCGGGACGCAGCTGGTGGTAAGTTCAGTCGGGTACGGCTCCTCGCAGTCCTTCAGCGCAACCTCCAACAATACCGCGACCGGCCAGACGGGATTGGCCGGCAGCTCGGGCAGTGCCAGCTTCACCGGCACCGACGTTGCCGGGACGATAGACGGCGTTACCGCTACGGGCAACGGTCAGCTGCTCTCCATTCCCTCCACCAGCTCCACCCTGCCGGGATTTGCGATCAACGTGACCGCGACCGGAATAACCAGCGCGACCAACATCGGAAACTTCAACTATGCGCCTGGCATCGCCGGGAGCCTTGCCAATGTCGCCAATGACGCCACGGCGCCGGTAACGGGGTCCTTGACGAACACCATCTCCTCCCTGGAGACGCAGGCGACGAATTTGAAGAACCAGTACAACAGCTACACACCCATGATCCAGTCCGAGCAGACCATGCTGCAGCAGCTCTTTTCCCAGATGGAATCCCAACTGGGTGGGTTGCAGAACCAGAGCCAGTGGTTGGCCGGGCAGATCTCCAAGCTCCCATAGGTAAAGGCGAAGATGGCTTTCCCGGCACGCGCTAGAAGCGCATACAACGAGGCGTCGATACTCTCCTGCTCTCCGCGCAAGCAGCTGATCATGTTGTATGACCGGCTGATTGGCGATCTGGTGGCGGCAGGCTCGGCCTTCGACACCGGTGATCTCTACGCCGTTCACAACAGCCTGCGCCATGCCCAGGACATAGTGCATCTTCTGATGACGTCACTGCGCACGGACCTGTGGGAGGGGGCTGCCCAGGTGCGCGATCTGTATCAGTATGCGCTCCATAACCTGGTCATGGCGAACCTCAAGAAGGATCGCAGCCACCTCGACGCGGCCGAGGCGGTCCTTGTGCCCCTGGGCGAGGCCTGGAGAGGGGCCGACCGCAATTTGGACCAGCAGGAGGCGGTGGCCGATGGGGTGGCCTGATGTCCTGGACGCCTACGAAGCTCACTTGGACCTGGTCGAGCAGGCTGTTCGCGGAGAAGTCCCTTGGCCGGGCGAATTCGTGGCTGCCGAGCCCGGTGAGGCCATGGGAGGCTCGCTGCGGAGAAGAGCCCGGGATCTCGTGCGCCGCACGGAACTTCTGGCGGGAGTGCTGAGCGAGCAGATGCGGATCTGTGCCGACGTGCTCGAGCGCTCCAAGGAGCGCGAGGCCACTGGGCGTGTCGTTCTTCTCGATCTCCTGGCATAGGAGCGCCTCACAGCCCACGGTGGCCGGCACCGGTGATTCGGCTTCTTTGGAAGCTTGTGGGTGGACGTACAGTCCGATTAATGTTTGTATTTTTCCCGCTCGGAGGCGTATTTATTGACGCCAGAGCAGGTTGCACGGCTTGCCTATTCCATCTTCGCCTGGAGAGAGTCAGCGCCTTTCAAGTGGGGTGACTCCAAGAGAAAGCGATGTCGGCCGAGCGTTGTGCTTTCGCGTATCGCTCAATGGGACGCATGATGCCAAGTAGAAAAAGTTGGATGAAATGCCGGGCGGGGCTCAAGAAATGCGGAGCAAATCCGATAGAGATTGAGATGCCGCCCGGGTAGGCGCTCCGAGGGGCACTGCGCGTAAAAGAATGGATGGCCGTGCCGGCCGGAATAGCACGAGGCACGAGCCAAATGGTGGAAGGCAGGCACCGATGCGTGTCCTAGTTGTCGACGATTCCCGCGCGATGCGGATGATCATCCGGCGCGAACTGCGCACCGGAGCCGACATTGACGACGTCACCGAGGCGGATAGCGCGCCGGCCGCGCTCCGGCTACTTGAAGACGACTCCTTTGACCTGGTGATCAGCGATTGGAACATGCCGAGCATGACCGGGATCGAGTTCCTCGAGACGCTTCGCGGCCGCGGGTACAACGGCTCTTTTGCTTTCGTCACCTCCGAGTCGGGCGAGGGGACACGGCTGCGGGCGCTGCAGGCGGGCGCAGCCTTTCTTCTGACCAAGCCTTTCACCGGCGCCGAGCTGGCCAAGGAGATTTCATTGCTGGGTTCTGGAGGCTCCGGCGGCACTGTGGGCGCGCCCGAGGACGGGGAGCGGACGGTCACCTCCGTGCTCGAAGGGCTGTTGCGCAAGCCGGTCGCGGCCGTCAAGTCGGAGCCGCCGAGCCGCCGGGTGGCTCGGGCGATGGCCAGATACCAAGGCCCCTCGGGCAACGAGGTGGCGGTGTTCATCGCCGAGATCGGATTTGCCGCATCGGCCGGCGCCGCCCTTTCGCTGCTTCCGCCCGCCACCGCCGCGGAGTGGGCCAGGGCGGGCGTCATGACCGAGACCATCGAGCAGAACTTCTTCGAGGTGGCCAACGTGCTCGCCTCGGTCGTGAATCCCAAGGCCGGCCACTGCACGCTGAAAGAGGTCGAGCTGCTGGCCGATTTCGAGAAGCCGCGCGACAACGAGCGCCTGTCGTCTGCGGTTCAGCAGACCAACCTGCAGCTGACGATCGCAGGGTATCAGCCCGGGCGAGTCGCGCTGATCGCGCTGGACGACACGGCCGCCTGAGCGGCTCGAATTTGGGAGCGCCTCGGATGCCGGGGCGCAGAGGCGAGAGGCAGGGCTGTGGACTTGGCAGTCGAACCGCAGGGCGGCAGCGACATCAGAGTTCTCATCGCCGACGACTCGGCGGTAATCAGGGGTGTACTCAAGCGGACCCTCGAGGCGGCATCTGGAATCACGGTTGCCGGGGCGGCTTTCGACGGGATGCACGCGGTGCGGCAGGCCGCGCAGCTGCAGCCCGACGTGGTCATTTTGGACGTGGAGATGCCGGTTCTCGATGGGCTGGCCGCCCTGCCGCGCATCTTGGAAGCCGCTCCCGGGGTGCCGGTGGTCATGTACTCCACCCTCACCAGACGAGGCGCCTCGGCCGCGATCGAGGCTCTCTCCAAGGGCGCGAGCGACTATGCGACCAAGCCCAGCAACACCGGAAGTGCCGAGGAGGCACGCCTTGCGGTGGAGGAGAGCCTGATCCCTTTGGTGAGGACCTGGGGGAGCATCGGACAGTCGCGCCACCTTCGCGGGGCGAGGACGGTGGCCCCAAGGGTGCAAGCTCCGCTTCGGCCCCGCCCCATGGGGCTTCGACGTCCGCCGTCGGCGATCCTTGTCGGATGCTCCACGGGCGGCCCCAATGCGCTCGCCGCAGTCGTGTCCAAGCTTCCGGTCCTGAGCGTTCCGGTGCTCGTGGTGCAGCACATGCCGGAGATTTTCACCGAACTCCTCGCCCAGCGTCTTAACTCGATGACCCCTATGCCCGTCAGCGAAGCCGCCGAGGGAGCGTTGGTGGAGCCGGGTCACGTCTATATCGCCAGGGGCGGCAGGCATATGACGCTGAGGCGTAGCGACAAGGAGGTGCGCATCCATCTGGACGACGGCCCTCCGGAGAATTTCTGCAAACCGGCGGTCGACGTCTTGTTCCGCGACGCCGTCGAGGTGTGGGGTGGCGCCCTGACGGCGTACGTGCTTACGGGAATGGGCAGCGACGGCCTCCGTGGCGCCCGCGGAATTCGCGAGGCAGGGGGAAGCGTCTACGTCCAGGACGAGGCGACCTCTGTCATCTGGGGTATGCCGGGAGCCATCGCGGGTGCGGGCCTGGCCGATGGCACGCTGGCGCTCGACTCGATCGCCGCCTCCATGGCCGAGGCCGGGGGAGTGGCGCGGGTGGCGAGGGCGCTATGACCGTGCCGGCGACCGGATCCAGGAATTCAATAGCCGAGGCCGACTTCGCCTTCCTCCGCGACTTCCTCTACCAAAGCTCCGCCATGTTGCTCCAGGAGAACAAGGAGTACCTTGTCGTCTCGAGGCTGGTGCCCGTGGCAGAGCAGTTCGGGCTCGAGAGTCTCAGCCGGCTTGTCGCGGAGTTGCGCAAGGGCTCCGTATCGCACCTCGCCACGCGGGTGATCGAGGCGATGACCATCAACGAGACGCTCTGGTTCCGCGATATCCGGCCCTTCTTCGCGCTCCGCGACCACATCGTCCCTGAGCTCATCCAGCTGCGAGGCCCCACGCGAAGGATGTCCATCTGGAGCGCAGCCAGCTCCACCGGCCAGGAACTCTACAGCGTGGCCATGATGCTCGACTCGAGCTTCCCGTCGCTCGAGTCCTGGAGCCTGACGCTGCTGGGGACCGATATCAACGAGACGATTATCCGCAAGGCTCGGGAGGGCCGCTACAGCACGGTGGAGATGAACCGGGGCCTGCCGGCGGAGATGCTTGCACGCTATTTCACCCGGCAGGGCGGGCACTACCAGCTGAGCGAGGGGATCCGCCGCCGAACGCGCTTCGCGGCGATGAACCTCGCCAAGGCGTGGCCCCTGATGCCCGAGTTCGACATCATCATGTTGCGCAACGTCCTCATCTACTTCGATCCCGTGACCCGGTCCCGGGTGCTCGAGCAGGCGGCATCCAGGTTGAGCCCCGGCGGTTATTTGATCCTGGGTGCGGGCGAGGCGATCTACAACGGCCTGTCGGCGCTTGTGCCGGTCGTAGTCGACGGAGCCACCTACTACCGGCGCACAGGGAGGTAGGGACGTGAAAGCGCTGATCGTCGACGACTCGAGGACAATGCGGACGATCCTCGGCCGCGTTATTTCACAGCTCGGCTTCGAAGTCGAGCAAGCGGAGAACGGCAAGACGGCCTGGGCGAGGCTCGGGGCCGGCGTGCCCCCTGAGCTGGTGCTGGTGGACTGGCACATGCCCGAGATGACCGGTCCGGAGCTGGTTGCCTTGATGCGTGCCGATGCGCGTTTCGAACATGTATTCGTCATCATGGTGAGTTCCGAAGGCGACCCGGCGATGATTGGTGAGGCACTGGCGACAGGCGCCAACGAGTACATCGTCAAGCCGTTCGACGCCGGCGCGGTGGCCGAGAAGCTCGCGCTCGTGGGCCTGGGGGCCGGCGGGCTTGATTCAAAAGTGGAGATGGAATGGAGCATGCGATGAGCGAGAATCCGAACCCCCAGGACCTGGGCGAGATCGTCGAGTCGATCTGGGAAGTCTTCCTGGCCGACGGCGGGCCGATCCGCCACGCCGAGCGGACGGAGTTCGAACCGGCGATGACCGCCAGCATCAGCATCAGCGGGGCGTGGAACGGCCTGGTGGCGATCGGCTTCTCCGCGCAGGCCGCGCGTTGGAGCGCCGCACACATGCTGGGAATCCCTCTCGAGGACCTTCGCGATGCGGATGTGGTCGACGCGGTCGGAGAGCTGGTGAATGTCATCGGCGGCAACGTGAAAGGGATCGTGGACGCGCCGACCGACCTTTCACTGCCGGTGGTGGCGCGCGGCCGGAGCCTGAGCGAGCAGAGCTCCAGGGCAGGCGAGGTGATCGAACTTCACTTTTCGTGGGCTGATGAGCCGGTCAGCGTCCAGGTCATCCCCATGGCCGGTGTCCAGGCCCCCTCCGCCGCGGCCGCGGCCCACAGCGCCCGCTGACTTCATTTGGCACAGATGGGCATTCGGCCTGTCGAGCTGCGGCCGGTGCCGAGCGCTATGGTTGCTGAAGCACTGGAGGAGGTGCACGGTTCAGCTCGCCTTCCCTGATGGCAGATGCCGTAGGGCCCGGGTGGGAGCTCCGGAAGCGTGCAGGCGCCGGATGGGCGCTGTTGCCCGGGAGCCGGGTAGCGTCCCGAGCGCGTCTTAGAGTTGTTGGGAGCGATCGCGGGCGGAGCCGGCATTTCACGGTGTGCCGGACGCGCTCGCGTGTTTGGGAGGTGACTGTGGCGCAGCCCGAGGTCGGCAGGTACATGCGGGACTGGGATACCCCGGGAGTCGAGTCCGTTGCCCCGGGCGTTCACCGCGTGCCGCTGCCCCTTCCCGGCGACGCGCTCAAAGCAGTGAACGTCTACGTGATCGAAGACGGAGACGGCTTGGTGCTCATCGATTCCGGCCAATATCTCAGCGATGCGCGCGCCGAGCTCGAAAGCGCGTTGGCCACCCTGGGAGCGGGCATCGGCGATGTGCGCGACTTCCTGGTTACCCACATCCACCGTGACCACTACACCCAGGCAATTGCCTTGCGCAGGGAGTTCGGCACTCGCGTGAGCCTCGGGGCAGGCGAGTCGATATCGATCGCCGCAGTGCAGGACCCGTCGAACGCCTCCCTCTCCCGTCAGCACAAACTGCTGCAGCTTTGCGGCGCGGAGCCACTGATCGAGCTGCTGCGGCGCGCCGCGCCGAGCGATGCCGACGCCCTCCGAGGGCTCTTCGAGCCGCCCGATGCGTGGCTTGAGGACCGGGCCGTCGTCGGCCTGTCCTCACGGGCCCTGCGCGTGGTCTCCACTCCCGGGCATACCAGGGGGCACGTGGTCTTTTTCGACGACGAGGCCGGGCTCCTCTTTGCCGGGGACCACGTCCTTCCGCACATTACGCCGTCGATCGCTTTCGAGCCGGTGCCATCCGAGAACGCACTTGGCCTTTATCTTGCCTCGCTCTCGCTGGTGCGCAACCTTCCCGACGCGCGGCTCCTGCCGGCACACGGCCCGGTGGCGCCAAGCGTCCATGCGCGTGTGGACGAGTTGGTGATCCACCACGAGCGACGCCTGGATGCCACTTTCGAAGCGGTGGTGGAGGGTCGCCACACCCCGTACGAAGCCGCGCAGGGACTCCGATGGACACGCCGGGAGCGGCCCTTCGAAGCACTTGACCCCATGAACCAGATGCTCGCGGTGATGGAGACCAAGGTGCATCTCGACCTGCTGGCCGCACAGGGTCGCATTGTCCAAGGCACCCGAGAGGGAGTCCTCGTCTACGCGCGGCCACCCGAAGCCCCCAAGAGCTGACTGATCGATTCCGCGCGGCGGCCCGAGCGGGGTCGCCCATCCAGGATCGGAACCCGGACCTGGCTTGCCGCAGAGATCGCCATGCGCGGTGAGCAAAGCACTTTGCGAGGCCGGCTCGACCAGGCCTGAGGAGCCAATCGCGGGTTCGCCCGGCTGTCGCTCGAGCTTTGGCCCCAGCCGGCGCCAAGCCGGCTGGGGTTTTCTATCTCTGTGCCAGCGAGCCGTTTCGACTCTCGCCGGTGCCGAAGCGGGGGCGCTTCGGCGGGTCAAAGTCTCCGGCGACGTAGCGCGCCTGCGGGCCGGCCCCCCTTTGGCCGCTGCCGAGAAACGAGCTGACCATTGCGTCCAGCTCCGCGGTGGCGTCGCCAAGTGTGCCAAGCATCTCACGGTTCACCGCCACCTTGGCGAGCGAGTCGCGTGCGGCGCTCGCCACGTCGGCGACGTAGCTCGAGGCGTTGCTGGAACCGAGCGCGGCCTCGGATGCCATTCGCCCGATCCCGGTTATGGTTGCCGACTGCTCTTCAACAGCGGAGGCTATGGAGGTCTGCAGGTTGTTTATCTCCCGGATGACGTCGCCGATCTTGGCTATCGCCTCCACCACTGCCCGCGTGTCGCCCTGAATGGTGGTCAGCTTCGAGGAGATGTCCTCGGTGGCCTCGGCGGTGTTGCGGGCGAGGTCCTTGACCTCGGAGGCGACCACCGCGAAGCCTTTGCCCGCCTCTCCGGCCCTCGCCGCCTCGATCGCGGCGTTCAGCGCCAGCAGATTGGTCTGCCCGGCGATGTCGTTTATGGTCTGGACTACGGTGCCGACTTCCTGGGACGATGACCCCAGCCGCTCGACAGTGCCGGTAACGAAGGTGGCGAGCTCGACGGCCGAGTTGGCGACGCGGGCTGCTTCCGAAGCCGATCGGGCAACCTCGTTGATCGCCAGCTGCATCTCCTCCGTTGCCTCCGAGACCGAGGAGGCGTTGGCGGCCAGCTGCTCGGTGCTGGCGGAGGCCATCTCCGCCCGGTTCGAGGCCTGCTCGGAGGCCGCCGCGAGCTCGTTGGTGGCGGCGGACATCTCGTTGCTCACCTGGCCCAGCGTGGTTGCGGAGGAGGCCACTTGCAGGAACGCCTCGACCAGACGCCGACGGAACGCATTGAAGGAGCGGGATATGTCGGCGAACTCAGGCGTGCCGGACTCGGGAAGCTCGGTGTTGACGTCGGTGCTGGTGTCCGACAGCTTCGCCAGCTCTCCGTTGAGCCCCTTGAGGCGCCGGATCACCTGGGTCTCGAATCCCCAGACGAGCGCCCCTGAGCCGAGCAGCACCGCAAACAGCAGGACGTAGTTGAGTTGGCGTGTGGTAGCCAGGCCCCCCGTAACTTGCGCAATCTCAGAGGTGGAGCGGCTGTTCGCGAGCGAGCTGACCTTGGAAAGCTCCGCCGGGATTGCATTGGAGGGCTTCAGGTTGCCAATGGTCTGGATCCAGGCCGCTTTGGTGAGGTTGCCTGAGGCCACCATGGAGTGCACTTGGCCCGCGAAGGCGTCATAAGACGAGATGTCCCGGCGCAGCGAAGCGATCAGCGAGGAGTAGGTTGGGTCGGCGCCGGTTTTGGCCGCAAGGGTGTTCAGGTCTTTCAGCAGGGAGGCATGCGCCGCCACCGCCTGCTGGTAGGTCTGGCTGATCAGGCCCTGGTTGTCCTTGGCCGTTGCCGCGACCACGACGTACATGTTCATCTGGTCGTCGTATAGGTAGAAATCAGCGGACATGGCCATTGCGCTTCTGCCGATTGGCCCGGTGGTGCGCTGGTAGCGGGCAACGCTGCCGGCAGCACTGGACGTCTTCCATAACACGAGTGCGGTCGCGGAAACGACGAGGAGGATCATCCCCGTCAGCATCGCCAGCACTTTCTTCTCCAGCGTCATCATGACCTCCGGTTCTTCGAGACGGGCTCGGGTGGGTTGTCTATCGGTTTGCCATAGTTGAGGATTGAAGGATTTTTCCTTGCCCCTCACCCGCGGGTGCGGGCGATGGGCGGGAGTCGGCGAGTGCGCGCTTTCGGCGTCGCCCATCGGGGACGCCGCAGCTAAGGGCACGGTCGCCGGTTCAGCAGATGCTGACCGCCCGTTCCGTCTTCAGGACCAGGAGGAGGCTGTCGCTCAGCTTGTGCACGCCGCTCATCAGCTCTCTCACCACGCCCGAAACGGTCGGGGGGATGTCCTCGAATCCCTCGGGGTCGACCTCGATGACGTCCCCGATCTCGTCCACGAGCAGACTGATCGGGTCCTCCCGAGTGCGCACGATCACGTTCATGGGCATAACACCGGCCGGGCGGTCCTCCATGTTCAGTTGGCGGCGCATGTCGACCGCGGTCACGATCTGGCCTCTTAGGTTGATGAGCCCGCGCACCACTGGCGGCGCCAAGGGGACGCGGGTGATCTCCTGATAGCGGAGCACCTCCTGGACGTCCTGGACGTCGATCCCGAACAGCAGCTCCCCCACCTTGAAGCTGCAATACTTGCCACCCTCCACCAGGACTGTCACCTGGCCACCTCCAATTCGAAGTCGTTCTCGAACATGGCCTGGTCGAAGTTCTGCACGAGCTCGGAGATGTCCAGGATGCTGGTCACCTTCGACCCCACCACGGCAGTCCCGACGACGCCGGAGCGTTCGGATATCGGCTGGAGCCGAACTGCTTCGCTGACGATGTCGACGATCGCATCGACCACCAGGCCCACCGTCCGCCTTCCTGCGCGCGCCACCACCATGGGTACGCTCGTGGAACGCTCGGCCGTCGCGGGGACTCCCATGAACTGCGCCAGGTCGATCAATGGGAGGATCCGGCCGCGGTATTGGACCACCTGGCGGCTTTCAGCCTGTTCCAGACGTTCCGGCTCGAATTCCTCGAGCCTTGCCACCTGGGCCAGGGGCACGGCAAGCTGCCGGTCGTCGCCGACCCGAACCACCAGGAGCGAGGAGATGACGGTGCCGTCGGTGTCCGTCTCCTGGTGAGCTTCGGCGGCTGCCCCGTCCGAGTTCTCGGCCACCACGTGGGCGCCATGAGCAAGCCCGATGACGTCCAGGATGAGCGCCACCCGGCCGTCGCCCATGATCGTTGCGCCGGCCAGATGCCGTATGTTCTGCAACTGCCGGCCCAAGGGCTTGACGACGATCTCCTCCGTATCGTTGACGTCGGACACCACGAGGCCGAACTGCCGGTCATCGGCTTGAAGCACGACGATGTTGAAGGAGCGTGGATCGTCCGCGTCCTGGAAGTGAGAGGACTCCACGCCGAGCTCGGCACCAAGATCCACCAGTGGCAGCAGCTTGCCGCGAAGCCGGTAGGTGGGCGTGCCGCTGATCGTCTCGATCGCCCCCCTGCGCTCGCCGCTGTTCAGGCGGACGAGCTCCAGCAGGTTGACCTGGGGAATGGCGTAGCGGTCGCCGCCGGTGGTGACGATCAGCGCCGGGACGATCGCCAGAGTGAGGGGGATCTTGATCTTGAAGGTTGTCCCCTCGCCGGGGGCGGTGAAAAGGTCGATGCTGCCACCGATCTTCTCGATGTTGGTCTTTACGACGTCCATCCCGACTCCCCGCCCGGAGACGTTGGTCACCTTGTCGGCGGTGGAGAATCCGGGCAGGAAGATGAGCGCGAGGATTTCCCTTTCGCTCATTCTTGCGGCGGCGTCCGGGCTCACGAGACCCCTATCCAGCGCCTTTCGCAGGACCTTCTGCCCGTCGATTCCGGCGCCGTCGTCCTGAATCTCGATGTTGACCTGGCCGCCCTCGTGGAAGGCGCGGATCATCAGGCGACCTTCCTCGTTCTTGCCGGCCGACCGCCTTGTTTCGGGGGATTCGATTCCGTGGTCGACGGAGTTGCGCACCAGGTGCGTCAGCGGATCCTTGATCGCCTCAATGATGGTCTTGTCCAGCTCGGTTTCGCGCCCTTCGGTCTCCAGTCGCACCTGTTTGCCGCAGGCCTGCGCCAGGTCCCGCACGACGCGTGGAAACTTGGAGAGCACGTTGCCGATCGGCTGCATGCGGGTCTTCATGATCCCGGCCTGCAGGTCCGTGGTGATCAGGTTCAAGCGTTGGGAGGTGGCGGCCAGAGCCGGATCGTTGCGCGACTCGGTGTGCTGGATGATCTGGTTTCGTGCCAGTACCAGCTCGCCAACCAGGTTCATCAGCGTGTCCAGGAGCCTGACGTCCACCCTGATGTTCAAGTCGGCTGCGGCGGCCTTGGCCTCCCCGTGCACCGGCTGAGCGTCCTCGGCACCGTGCGCGCCGCGCTCGGTGGCCGCGTCGGACGGGTAAGAACCTTGTGAAGCCTGCTCACCCGAGGCGGGCTGAGTCGGCGGTTCGACAGGCGGGGCTGACGCCGCGGCCCGGGGGGCCGGCACCCCCTGGGGACCGGCCAGGGCGCGAAGAGTTGAGATGATCTCGCCGTAGTCCCGGTCTCCCTCCGCCCCCGTCGCCTCCAGCAGTGCGAGGATCTCGCGCATGGCATCCGTTGTGGCCAGCAGGGCGTTGGCGAGAGCGCTGGAATAGGCGATCTCGTTGTCTCGCAGGAGTGAGAGGAGGCTCTCGGCGGCATGCGCCACCGCCTCCAGCTTGGGATAACCAAGAAAGCCGCAGGTCCCCTTGATGGTGTGCATCGCCCTGAAGATGGAGCTGAGCAGCGCGGGGTCCCCTGGGGAGCGCTCGAGCTCGACAAGGTCGATGGCGACCTGGTCGAGATTCTCGGTGCTCTCGATCACGAATTCCTGAACGATCTCGTCTTCCACCGCCGGCTCCTCCGTGGTTGTCGCCGTCTCTGCTCGGGCGCTTCGATGCCTGCCGGCCTGCGGCGTCGTCGCGACGAGATTCGGCGTCCCGGGGCGGCGCCGCCAGGGCCATTTCGATGCGCGCATGCAGCTGAACTGCGCATACGAGGCTCGGCGCTACCTGTCTATCGGCGCCGGCTAATCGGGCTTGAGCCCAAATGCATTCAAAGGCGGCCCGGCGGACTCGGGTTACCCGGCCGAGCCGGGAGTTGGGGTGAGGAGCTCAGCATCCCCCCGGGGGGCCCGGCGTGCCGGAACCGGTGGCAGGGTTGTCGACGATGCCGATCCGTACGGCTCGGGACTCCGCGCCGAGGTGCACGACGTACCACTGGCCCCGGTAGGAAATGAGCGAGGCGATTCCGATGGAGTGCAACGTGCCGCCAACCGTGTAGAGCAGGCGAGATCCCGGCACGTTCCAGTATCCCTCCTTGTTGTAGCAGCCCCCCGGGTTGATCCAGTGGATGTAGGAGGCGGGAACCTGAACCCCCACATACGTGGCCGATGATCCCTGGGAGGCGATCAGTGCATGCGCCGCCTCGACGTCCAGGGCGAACTCGAAGAGGAGCCGGTGCGCGTAGTCGTACCCGTTGTCAGTCAGGTTCTTGATCGCCAGATAGGAGTCGAGGGTCAGATACGACTTCAAGGCGATCCCGATCGAGTCGTAGGCGATGCCGTAGAAGAGGTCGCGCATGCGCGCTTGGAAGGCCGGGTCCGAGCTGCTGGGGAGCGCCGCCGTCTGGGGTGCCAAACCGGGGTCGGGTAGGGAGGTGGTGGTGGACCGCGGCAGGGTCGTGGGAACCGTCGTCGATGACGCCGTGGTCCGCACCTGCGTCGTGGTTGGCGCGGCCTGGCTCGAGGGTGCGCCGCAGCTCGCCGTTGCGACACCCATGAGCAGGGCTCCCGCAATCATCGCCGAACGTCTGAGCGTTCGCAGCCCTAAGGCGGCCAAAGGTCCTCCGCTCCCTTCGCGCGGCCGTTCTCCGGCGCGGCAGCCAATATTACTTTGGCCGGGCTCCCCCGCCCCGGCGGGCTGTCAGCCCGCTCTCAGTTCCGAGACGTAGGCTTTGGTGGTTATGGGTCGGTCGATCGTCAATCGCCGCAGAGGCCGGAGCCCTTACGTCCGTGCCCTGGCCGGGCTCGGCGTGGCGGCCCTTGTGCTGGCCGCGTGCGGAAGCGCCAAAGGCGCCGCGCCCTCCGCCTCGAGTGTTTCGAGCACGGCACCTCCGAACAGCAAGGGGGCCCCGCCGACCACCGCCGGGACCACCACGACCACCACCGCAGCTCCGCGCTTTGTCCACCCGCACGTCTTCGTGATAGTCATGGAGAACCTGGGATACGCGGCCGCAATGGCCACACCGGCGGATGCCGCACTGGCTCATCGCTACGCGTACACCACCGACTATTACGCGACCACGCACCCATCGCTTCCCAACTACATCTCACTGCTGGCCGGATCGACGTTGGGGATCACTTCGGACTGCGTCACCTGTTTCGTCAATGCGCCCAATCTGCCCACCGAGCTCACCGCCGCCGGTGTCAGCTGGGCGGCGTACATGGAGGCCATCCCCGGCCCCTGCTACTTGTCTCCCTATGCTCCGTCGGGCCTCTACGCGGGCAAGCACGACCCCTTCGCGTACTTCGAGAACATCCGCTCCAACCCCTCGCTCTGCAACGGTATCCAGCCACTCCCAAACCTGACCCCGCTGCTCGCGGGACCGGCTCCGGCGGTGCCCGACTTCGTCTGGATCACCCCCGACATCTGCAATGACGGCCACAACTGCGCCCCCGAGGCGGCGGGCCAATGGCTTACGGGAATGGTTTCGCAGATCACCGCGAGCGCGGCCTGGCGGGACGGCGGAGCCCTCTACGTCACATGGGATGAAGGCAACGGAGGCGATTACTCCGGCCTGTCGGGTTCCGCAGTTTCGTCCTCCGGCGGAGGTGGTCATGTGCTCACACTGGTGATCGAGCCGGGGCTGGCGCCTGGGACCAGCCTGACACAGCTGCTCGATCACTACGCGCTCTTGAAGACCATCGAGCAGAATTTTCATGTGGGGCTTTTGGGCGCCTCGGCGGCTCCCGGATTGGCGACGCTGCCCTAAGGGTGGCGGGCACCGGCCGTCATCGCCAGGTGGGCCTGACTTGCCCCGCGCAGGGCGGCATCGTCGCCGAGCACCGCCTGCCGGAGTTCGACCGCGAAGTAGGCGGGTGTCAGCTCGTTCAGCCGGGCTTCGATCAGTTCGGTGACCCCGCCACCCAGTATCACGCCACCACCCACCACCAGCAGCTCCACGGAGAAGAGGTGCACCATGTTCACGAGCGCCACGGCGGCGATCTCGGCGAATGCGGCGATCGCTTTCTGGGCAGCGGCGTCGCCGTCTCCGGCTTTTTCCACCAGCCCCGCCGCGCCTCCATCTATCTTCAGCTCCGAGGCCCGCCGGCCGAGCGCCGTGCCGGAGGCCTCCCCCTCGACCGAGCCGGTGCCGGACCGATCGGCGCGGGCCGCGTCGATGTAACTATGCCCGAGCTCGGCGATGGAATAGCGGGAGCGCATGAGCCGGCCCCCGATGACGACGCCGGCCCCGACGCCGGTGGAAATGGTGACGTATGCCATCGATTGCCGCCCGGCCCCGGCCCCGAGGTATGCCTCCCCAATTGCCGCCAGGTCGGCATCGTTCACCAGGATTGCCTCTGCGCCGATCGCGTTGCTGATGGCGACGGCCGAGAGGCCCTCCATAAAGCCGCGGGGAAGGTTTGGGGCATACAGGAGCGACTGGGATTCGTAGTCGACGATCCCCGGCACGCCCGCTGCGGCTCGCTCCGCTCTTCCATGAGGATCCACCGCCTTGACCAGCTGCTTCAGTCCCTCCGCTGGGCTGGAAAGGGTGTCGGTGGCGAGGGTTTCGTGTTTTAGCAGCTCTCCCTCCGCCGAGCAGAGGCCCATCCGGAAGTGCGTGCCGCCTATGTCGATGCCCAGTATTTCGCCGCTCATCCGCAGGTGGCTCCTTTCGCGTCAGGCGCCGCCGGGCGCCTTCTCCTGGTGGCCACCGAAGCCTTTGCGCATTGCCGACAGGACCTGGTTGGCGAAGTGGTCATGGTCGCGCGAGGCGAAGCGTGAGAAGAGTGCGTTCGAGAGGACCGGGGAGGGGACCCCCTCTTCGATGGCGGCGATGGCCGTCCAGCGGCCCTCGCCGGAGTCCGAGACGAGACCCGAGAAGTCGTGCAGGTCGCCCGAGGCGGCAAGCGCCTCGGCGGTCAGGTCCAGCAGCCAGGAGGATATGACGCTCCCTCGCCTCCAAACCTCGGCGACGTCGGCGAGGTCGAAATCGTACTGGTAGTACTCGGGATGCTCGAGCGGAGCCGTCTCGGCGTCGGCTTCGCGGCCGACCTTCCCCGCGTTGGCGTTGCGCAGGATGTTGAGCCCTTCCGCGAACGAGGCCATCATGCCGTATTCGATCCCATTGTGGACCATCTTCACGAAGTGGCCCCCTCCGCTGGGACCGCAGTGAAGGTATCCCTGCTCGGCCGGAGAGGGGTCGCCGGTGCGGCCCTCGGTGCGGGTCGCGGCTCCGAAGCCGGGAGCGACAGCGGAGAAAATGGGCTCCAGGCGCTCGTAAGCCGCCGTCGCCCCACCGATCATGAGGCAGTATCCCCTTGTCAGTCCCCATATTCCACCGCTGGTTCCTACGTCGAGGTAGTCGATGCCGGACTTGGCCAGGCTCTCGGCGCGGCGTATGTCGTCCCGGTAGTAGCTGTTCCCCCCGTCGATGATCGCGTCCCCGGAGCTGAGCAGCGATGCCAGCGAAGAGACCGCCTGCTCGGTGATCTCGCCAGCCGGCAGCATCACCCAGACCGCCCGGGGCGCCTCGAGCTTGGACACCATGTCGGCGAGCGAGCTCGCCGCGACAGCCCCCTGCGCCGCGAGCTCCTTGCCGGGTGCCGGGTTGGTGTCGAAGACGACGCATTCGTGCCCGGCGGACATGATCCGCCTTGCCAGGTTGGATCCCATTCGGCCGAGGCCGACCATGCCTAGTTGCATCACCTCTCCTTCCGGTATGGGTCCAAAGCCTACGCCCGGACCTGTAGCAGGAGGGAGCGCCCCCGGGCTGGCCAGGTATTCCTTGACACCCGGAAGGCGAAAAAGCTAGCCTGACCCTCGGTGTGCGACGACGCGACAGGCCATGCCGAGGCCAACCTCAGCCGTCCCCGTGAGGCGTCGGGCCCGGCGGTCGATCCGGTTCACCTGGAGCCGGTCGACGAGGTGTCGGTCACGGTGCTGGTCGACAACTTCTATGACGCGCTGGTGGAGGGCGCGCCAGGCGTGGCGCGCCCGAGTTTCGGCGCCGGAATCGCCTACGCCGGGCAGTTCGAAGGTGGACGCACCCCGGTGGGCATGGTCGCCGAGCACGGCTTCTCCGCCATCGTCTCCGTACGTCGCGGAGTGGAGCGCTCGACCATCCTTTTCGACACGGGCCTGTCCCCGGATGGGATGGTCGTCAACGCGGAGCGGTTGGGAGTCGATTTCGGGGATGTCCAGGCCGTGGTTCTCAGCCACGGCCATTTCGACCATGCCGGTGGCCTGGAGGGGTTGGCCCGCCGACGGGGCGGCCAGGCGATCCCCATGGTGATCCACCCGCTGGTTTGGACCAGGCGCCGGCTGGCCATCTCCGGTGGAGACTTCGAGATGCCAACGCTGTCGCGCCGTGCTTTGCAGGAGGAGGGCTTCGAGATAGTCGAGCGGCGTTTCCCGTCACTGGTTGCCGAGGCGGGGATTCTTGTCACCGGGGAAGTCGACCGCACCACCGAGTTCGAGCGCGGCATGCCTCCGGCGCACCAACACTGGGTGGGAACGGGATGGGAGCCGGACCCTTTGGTGCTTGACGATCAGGCACTGGTGGTCAACCTGCGCGGGCGTGGCCTGGTGGTGGTGACCGGATGCGGCCATGCCGGCGTGGTGAACATCGTGCGCCATGCCATGCGCCTGACCGGTGAGTCCCGCCTGTCCGCGGTATTCGGCGGCTTCCACCTGGGGGGCAAGGCATTCGAGCCCAACATCGCTCCGACGGTCGAGAGCCTGGCCGAGATCGGTGCTGAGCTGCTGGTGCCCGGCCATTGCACGGGGTGGCGAGCCCAGCATGCTCTGGCCGCGGCGTTTCCGGCGGCGTGGGCACAATCGAGCGCGGGCTCGGCGTTCACCTTGCGGGCTGCCACCGGGCAATAGATCCCACCGGCGGATCAGCCGTTCGGGGTTATGACCGCGCGCCCCTCCAGCTTGCCCTCCCTCATCAGCCGGTAGGCACTGGTCGCCTGGTCGAGGGTGAAACGCTGCACGTGCGATCGAATAAGTCCCGCCTGGGCAAGGGAGACTACCTCCATCAGCTCGGCCCGGGTGCCCCAATAGGTGCTTGCCATCTCGACCTCGTAGCGGGAGGTGAAGAAACCGAACGGCGCGCTGCCGCCGGCCAGGCCGACCAGAGACAGGTCGCCCCTGGTGCGCGCGACGCGCATCCCCAGGGCGATGGTGGAGTCCGCGCCGACCAAGTCGATGACCGCCTCGGCGCCCTGACCATGGGTGAGCTCGGTGAT
>JAJZNF010000024.1 GCA_021847985.1 Actinomycetes bacterium
GCTCCGCCGGACAGTTTCAGCCTACTCCCGCCAGTCCACATTGCTGGGTGCGGAAGGCTGACCAACTACCCCGCGACCTGGGCTTCGGCCAAGCCTTCAGGCTCGCGGACCCGCCAGAACTCGATGTGCCTGCCACCGGCGATGAAGTAGGCGAGGTAGAAGTCGACGCCGCCCATGAAGACGTCAAGCCAGAAGTGGTTGGCGGTTACGAAGACGACGAAGGCGGTGATGATGGGGTGTGCGAGCAGGAGCACCTTGAGCAGGCGGTTTCGCACCACGGGCACTATCGCCAGCGTGCACCATACGGCCCAGGCGAAGTGAAGGCTGGGCATCGCCGCGTACTGGTTGCCCGCGTCTTTCATGAGGGTGGCGTCGAAGGTGCCCGCCCCTCCGAAGACCTTCTGGGTGTCGACGAAATGGAAAACCTCGGGCAGCAGCCTCGGCGGCATCACCGGAAAGACGATGAAGACCACCAGGGCGAAGAGGTTTAGAAGAACCATCGTGTTGCGCCAGCGGATGTAGCGCTCGGGGTACTTGACCAGGAGCAGGACTATCACGACCACCGGAAGCGCGAAGTGGACCGTGACATAGTAAAGATCCGACAGCTTGATCAGCCAGAGGGCATGTTGAATCACGAAGGCTTGCAGGTGCTGCTCGAAGAAGAAGTGCAGGCTGCGCTCTATGGAAACTTCGTCCAGGGCGTTGTGCCGGGCCGTGGCGGTTGAACCGGAGGCCAGTGAGGAGGTGTACTCATAGGCCATATAGATGGCGGCGATGAGCAGAACCTGGTTCCAAAAACGGATGGTCTTGCCGCCCACCTGCTTACTGGGGGCGAGGATCTTCCAGATGCTCTTGGTCGTCAATTTGTCTGCTCTCTTCGTGGCTCGCAGCCGCGCAGGCGGCCGCGGTTCATCGGGGGGCGTAGGGAAATCGGCTGCGGAGGCGGCGTTACGACGAAGGCGGGAAGACGCCTGCCCGGCTCAACAGGCCTGGCACCGGCTTGGCAAGCTTCTCGCCGAGCCACTCGGTGATCGAAAAAAGTGCGCCGATGTCGACCCCTGTCGAGTAGCCGGAGCGCTCCAGCATGAAGACGAGGTCCTCGGTGGCGATATTGCCGGTGGCGCGTGGCGCGAACGGGCAGCCGCCGATCCCCCCGATGGAGGCGTCAAGCGCGCGCACTCCCTCCACCACCGCGGCATAGGCATTCGCGATGCCGGTGTTGCGCGTGTTGTGGAAATGGCAGCGCAGCGCGATGCCGGTTCCGGCGATCAACTCCTTGGCGATCCCGACGCGGTCCGAGACCATGGGAGGAACGCCCGCACCGATGGTGTCGGCCAGCCCGAGTTCCTCAGGTTCCAGCTCGGCGATCCGCTTGACCAGCTCGGCTATCACCGCCTCGGATACCTCGCCCTCGTATGGGCAGCCGAACGCGGCCGAGATGCCGACCGAAGTGCGGATTCCCGCCTCCTTTGCCCGTGGGATAACCCTGGAGAGCTGGGAGAGGTTCTCCTCGACGCTCATGCCCTGATTGCGCTGGGAGAAGGTCTCGGTCGCCACCAGCACATAGTTGATCTCGGGCAGCCCGGCGGCAATGGCACGCTCGATTCCGCGCTCGTTCAGCACCAGGCCGATCGAGGCCGCCCTGGCCGCAGGGCTCAGGCTCTCCATGACCGCCTCGGCGTCCGCCATCTGGGGAACCCGCTTCGGGTTCACGAAGCTGCAAGACTCGATGCGCTTCAGCCCGGCCGCCGCGCTCTCCTCGATGAGACGCACCTTCTCGGCCGTGCTGAACTCCACCGATTCATTCTGCAGCCCGTCCCGGGCCGAGACCTCCACGATGGTCACCAGAGGCCGCGCCGTACCATCGCCCATGAGAGCATCACCTTCCTGAAAACTTGCCCACCTGCGGCGGGCGTTCGGATCAACCCTATCCGGCAGCCGCCCAATCCGGAAGAGCGGCACTTGGCAGGCGCGGCAAGGCTGGCTAGCCTGTGCTTGCGACCTGCCATTCCGCCAGAGAGGAGCAGCGCATGCCAAGCCCCGAAAGCCCGTTCAGCGCCGGAACCGACGAGCTGCGCGCGCGACTGCGCAACGAGTTCGGCGTAAAGTGGACCCGCTACGAAGAAGACGTCATCCCCATGTGGATAGCGGACATGGATTTCGGGACCGCCGAGCCAGTCACCGAAGCCCTCCACGGAGCGGTCGACCGCTTCGGGCTGGGCTACTCCCGCCAGTCGCTCTACGACGGAGTTCTCGACGCCTTCGTCCACCGATACCGGACCAGGTTCCACGTCGAACTCGATCCTGGGCTCGGGCTTCTCGCCACCGACGTCGTGCAATCTGTATACATAGCCATAATGTCCATGACCGCCCCTGGGGACGGCGTGGTGGTGCAGCCGCCCATATATCCACCTTTCATAGGGGCGATCCAGGACACCCAGCGCAGCGTCCTTTACAATCGCCTGCTGGAAACCCCCAGCGGCTTCCAGTTCGACTTCGACGACTTGGAGCGCATGCTGGCCGACCCGAGCACCCGCATGCTCCTGCTCTGCAATCCCCACAACCCGACCGGCAGGGTCATGACCGCGGCCGAACTCGACGCCGTGGCGGAAATGGCGGCGCGGCACCACGTTGTGGTCGTGGCCGACGAGATCCACGCCGACATCGTCTACGGCGAGCGCCCGCATCTCCCCTTTGCCTCGGCGGCGGCGCGCTTCGGCACCGATCACATCACGCTGACCTCGGCCTCGAAGTCCTTCAACCTGGCGGGGCTGCGATGCGCGGTCGCGCACTTTTCATCCTCCGCACTGCGGGCCGGCTACGAGACCTTCCCATTTCACATGCGTGGCGCCGTCTCCAATTTGGGCATGGTCGGCACGATTGCCGCCTGGGAGCATGGTGAGGAATGGTTCACCAGAACCCTGGCCCAGCTCGATGCCAACCGCCAAGCCATCGCGGACTTCGCCCGGACCTCTGGAATCGGGTATCGCATGCCCGAAGGAACCTACTTGGCATGGCTCGACTTCTCGGGCTTGACCGATAGCCCCGACGTCACTGAGGCCCTGGTCGCCAAAGCCCGGGTTGGCCTCTCGGATGGCCCCGCCTTCGGCCCCGGAGGTGACGGTCACGCGCGGCTCAACTTCGCGACCACGAGCGCCAACCTCGCCGAAGCGCTCGGGCGGATCGCCGACGCGCTGCCTCATTTATGAGCGATCCCGCATAAACGACGCCTGGCTAGACGTCTCCGGCAACGCGCCGGACAACCCATCCGGGATACTCAAATGCCTTTCCACCTGCTGGGATGGATGATCATGCGGGCACATACGATTTGCGAGCCATTCCCCGGCTTGTGTGGGTACGAATGGTTAGAATCGGTCCAACCTCGTCAGAGGTGTGCAGGTCCTATTGGAAAATTGTTGGGGGAAAAAGCAATGATCTACTTTGGGCACGGCGCCCATGGCTGAGCGCGCCGTGGTTCTTGGCGGCCACAAGAAGTTGAAACTGCCCGACGCCGTAGCGCAGTCGGTCGGCTTCATGGGCCCGGTTTTCTCGTCCGCCTTTCTCATACCGCTCCTGGTCGGCGTCAACGCCTCCGGAAACGGCGCTGGTGCGGCCGCGCCATTGTCCGTGCTGATCTCCATGATCGGCGTGTTGGGCCTGGGCTGGATCATCTCCGAGTACGCGCGGCGCATCCATGCCGCCGGCTCCCTATACGACTACGTGACCGACGGCCTTGGGGCCCGCATCGGCGCCGGCGCCGGCTTTGCCTACTACGGGGGGATACTTGCGCTGGGCGCCGCGATCCTGGTGTTGATAGGCGGAACCATACACGACACCCTGCAGGCCGAATTCAACATCGCTCCCATCCCCACCATCGGATGGGACCTGATCCTGCTGGTCGGCATCGCCGCTCTTCTTTATGCGGGAGTCTCGCTCTCGACCCGCACCCAGCTGGTGCTGGCGGTGGTCTCACTGGTGGTGGTGACGGTCTTTTTCATAACCGTGATCGCCAAGGTGGGGTCGCACAACAGCCTGTCCGCGTTCTCGCCCACATCCTCGCCCACCGGCATGAAAGGGATCCTCTTCGGAGTGCTCTACGGCGTGCTCCTCTTCACCGGTTTCGAGACGGCGGCAAACCTGGGTGAAGAGACCGAGCATCCCAAGCGCGACATCCCGCGTGCCGTGCTCTTCGCTCTGCTCCTGGCCGCCGGTTTCTACATCCTGGCTTCATACGCCCAGGTGGCGGGCTTCCACTTCTCGCTGAAGCAGATCTCCAAGGCGGCGGCCGGGCCGCTCTTCGCCCTGGGGAGCCCCGCGAGCCAAGGCGGATACGGCTCTGTCGGGGTTCGCCGGCTTTTGGAGCTGGTAGTGGTTCTGGACATGCTCGCCGTCTACATCGGGGTGTCGGTATCGGCCTCGAGAGGGATCTTCGCGATGGCGCGCGACGCACGCCTGCCGAGGCGCCTCACCTCCATCTCGGAAACCCGGAAGACCCCGGTGGGCGCGTCCACGCTGGTTGTCGTGGTCTACGCCGTCGTCATCGCCGTGACCGAGTGGTGGACCGGGCTCTTCGCCCTGCCTCAGACGCCGCACTACGCCGCGATGTTCAGCTGGCTGGCGACTTTCGGCCCGTTCGCCCTGGCATTGGTCTACCTACTCATGACCATCGGCGCGGTCCGGGGCCTGGCCGACCACCCGCGGCGATGGGCCGTCTGGCTCGCCTCGATCGTGGGAGCCGTGACCGTCGTCTCCGCACTCTTCGGCTCGATCTACAAGGTTCCCATGCCCACGGTGGCAGCCTCCTGGGCGGCACTGGCCTGGTTCGTGCTCGGAATGATCATCATGTCGGTCATCCCCGGCAAGCCAAAGGCCACCTCCCACACCGAGACGGCCGGAGAGGTCGCTGTAGGCACGTAACCACTGGCCTTCGAGCGCCATGGGGGCAGCCGGACATCCCGGGCTGCTCCTTTGGCGCCTCTAGGCGTCTTCGGAAGGCTCGACCGAGCTCAGCTGGTATCCCACCCCGGGGGTCGTGCGCAGCCTCCATCCTTCGTCCCCCAGCTTTCGCCTCAGGCGGTTGATGTAGACCCGCAGGTAGTTGGTCTCGCTCCCGTAGCCGAGCCCCCACACCTCGCGCAGGATCACCTGGTGGGTGCAGATCTTGTCGGCGTGGCGTGCCAGGAAGCCGAGCAGCTCGAACTCCCGTGCCGTCAGCTGCAAAGGCTCGCCCCCCAGGGTGACCTGGCGTGCCGCCGCATCCACCACGATTCCGCCCACTTCGAGGACCGGCTCCTGGCTGCCCGTCTCGGCCAGGGCACGGTGCCGCAGGGCCACGCGGATCCGCGCCTCGAGCTCGGCCATGGAGAAGGGCTTGGTGACGTAGTCGTCCGCCCCCTCGTCGAGTGCCATCACCTTGCGGCGTTCGTCCCCCGCGGCGGAGAGCACGATGATCGGGACGCCCGACCACTCCCTGAGCCTTCGGCACACCTCGATGCCGTCCATGTCCGGCAGTCCAAGGTCCAGCACCACCACCTCGGGCGAGCCGGTGGCGGCCAGCTGCAGGCCGGTGGCGCCATTCGGCGCGGTGTGCAGCTCGTATCCCCGCGCTTGCAGCCCGATGCGCAGGGCCTTGGTGAGAGCAGGGTCGTCGTCGATGATGAGGATGCTGCTCATGGCCCCGGCACCACGGGATGCGACCGCGGCAACTCCACCACGAAGCGCGCCCCCTCGGTGTAAGAGGAATCCACGCTTATGTGCCCGGCGTGGGCTTCCACGAACGCCTTTGCTATTGCCAGGCCCAGCCCGGCTCTGCCTGCGCCTCCGGCGGTGAAGTAGGGGTCGAAGATCCGGTCCGAAAGCTGCGCGGATATGCCCGGACCCCGGTCGGAGACGGAAATCGACACCGTGTCGTCGATGGCAACCGCGGCAATATCCACCTGGGAGCCGTCCGGGGAATAGCGGGCCGCGTTCTCCATCAGGTTGGCAAACACGTGGGACATGAGCAGGCGGTCCGCCACCACCAGCACCTCGGCCGAGGCCGGATCGATCACGAAGGCCGCCCGGGTGGCCTCCTGCCCCACCAGCACTTCCGCCTCCGCCGCGAGTTCACCGACGCCCACCGGCTCCAATTGCAGCTCGAAGGCGCCGGCCTCTATGCGGGAGAGGTCGAGCAGGCTGGAGACCAGCCTGCTGAGCATGTCCGCCTGAGACTCGGCCGTGCGAAGCAGCTCGCCACGGTCGGCCGGGGAAAGCGCGAGATCGGGATCACCCAGATCGGAGAGCGCCGCTTTCACCGAGGAAAGCGGGCTGCGCAGGTCGTGGGAGACCATGGCCAGGAGCGCGCGCCTCCACTCGCCGAGCTCCTCCAGGGCCCGCGCACGAATAGCGTCCTCTCGCAGCTGGCTCTGGCGGATTGCCACCGCGGCGTGGTTGGCAAAGGTGCGCGCGACGTCGGAAGAGGAGCCGGGATCGCCCTCGCCACGAACCACCAATACTCCCAGCATCCCGTCGGCGGTGGCCAGCGGTATGGTCCTCACCTCCCCGCCGGGCCGGGTGCCGAGCCTGGCCGAGAGCGCCTCGGCGGTAACGGCCGGGAGCACCTGGGCAATCTCGGCCTCGCTCATCGGCACCCCTGCGCCAGCCACCGGCTCCAGGCGTCCTTCCCGCGGCAACAGAACCACCACGCTGGAATAGCCCATTCCTGCCACCAGG
>JAJZNF010000105.1 GCA_021847985.1 Actinomycetes bacterium
CCGTCCACGACGCCGCCGAAATCGCGCCGCTCGACTTCGATCTCATATCCGCGAGCATCGATCTGGAGATGGCGCTGCACCGCGCCGTTCTGAACCGCGAGTTCATCGCCCACTTTCAGCCCCAGATCACACTCGAGGGCCGGTCCATCGTCGGGGCGGAAGCCCTGGTTCGATGGCGGCGGACGCCAGGGGGGCTGGTAGCGCCGGGCGAATTCCTTCCGACCGCCGAAAGCATCGGCATCATCTCCGACATTGGCCGCATAATGCTCGAAGGCGCTTGCGAGGTCCTGTCCGCCTGGGCGCGGAACGGAGTGGCCTTGACCTTGAGCGTCAACGTTTCGGGCCACCAACTCCTGGCGCCCGGCTTTACGGAGCTGGTGGACGAGCTGCTGGCCCAGTCGGGGTTCGAGCCCGAACGCCTCACCCTCGAGGTGACCGAAACCGCCCTCATGGCCGACCTGGAAGTCGCCACCGCCAGAATGCGCAGGCTGCGGGACCTCGGGGTCGGCTTGGCCATAGACGACTTCGGGACCGGGTACTCCTCCCTGACCTACCTGCGCAAGCTGCCCTTCACCGAGATGAAGCTGGACAGGTCCTTCATTTCCGGCCTCGGCTCCGATGCGGGAGACGAGGCCATCGTCTCCTCGGTCGTCAAACTCGGCCAAACCTTCGGCATCCGGACAGTGGCCGAGGGCGTGGAGACGGAGCTGCAATACTCCCGCCTTCTGGCAATGGGATGCGACGCCGCGCAGGGCTACCTGTTCGGCAGGCCAATGCCGCTCCAGGACCTGCTTCTGATACCGGGCACGCCCTCGAGGGGCTGAACGGCCCCTCCTACAGAAGCACCTTGGCCAAGTCGGCCATGTGCAGGATGTAGTTGGGGAAGATGCCGAAGATCACGGTACCGGCCACGCCGATACCCACCGCGATCTGCGCCTCGACCGGAAGGGAGATCTTCTCCGTCAAAGGCGCCGAAGCGACCTCGCCCTCCCCGGCGGTCGCCCCACTGGTGGTAGCCGCCATGGCCATTTGCGGCTGGCTCACGAGTGAGCGCCTCCTCGGCCCGCGCGCGTAGGCCACCGCCACCACTCTCAGGTAGAAGAAGGTGGCAATGACGGCGGAGAGCATCGCGATGATGGCGAGAACGTAGGAGTGCGCCGAGACGGCTGCCGAAACCACGGCGAACTTGGCCACCAGGCCGGTGGTCAGGGGGGCTCCGGCTTGCGCCACCAGGAGAACGGCCAGGAAGAAGGCGATCCCCGGATTACGCGTGGCAAGTCCCCGCAGGTTCTCCAGGGGCACACGCCCGGTCTCGCGATCCTCGAACGAGTTGACGATTGCGAAGGTGGCAACCACCATGAACGCATAGGCCAGCAGGTAGTAGATCGAGGCCGAGGTGCCCTTGGCAGTGGCCGCCTCCACGCCGAGCAGCACGAACCCCGCATGGTTGATGGACGAATAGGCCAGCATGCGCTTCAAGTCGTTCTGCACCACAGCCAGGACGGCGCCCACCAGCAGCGTGAGCGCAGCCAACGCCCAGATGATGGGCTGCCACTCGAGGCGAAGCGTGGGGAAGGCGGAAACCAGGATGCGAAGCAGGCCCGCGAAACCCGCGGCCTTTGCGACCGCGGCCATGTAGCCCACCGAGGCCGAGGGGGACCCCTGATATACGTCGGGCGTCCAGAGGTGGAACGGGACGGCTGCGACCTTGAAGCCAAGGCCGACGATGAGCAGCGCCATCCCCGCCAGAAGCACGCCGTTTGCGGTTAAGGAATTCGAGGCCAGGAAGCCCGCGATGCTTGCTATGTTGGTCGAGCCTGTCGCCCCGTAGGTCAGGGCGATCCCATAGAGGAAGATCGCGGAAGAGAACCCACCCAGGATGAAGTACTTGAGACCCGCCTCGCCGGAGGCGGTCGAACGCTTCTCGAACCCGGCCAGGACGTAAAGGGCGATCGAAAGGATCTCGAGCCCCAGGAAGACGACGATCAGGTCGCCGGCGCTGGCCAGCAGCATCGCCCCGGAGGCCGAGAGAAGGAGTAGCCCCTGGAACTCGCCGGTGCCGAAGCGCCCCTCGGATAGATAGGCCGAGGCGAGAAGGGTTCCCATGAAGGTGGTCGCCGAAATGGTCACCAGCAGGAAGACGGCAAAGCCGTCGATGGTGATGGAGGAGGCGATCGCCCGGTAGGGCCCGTGGTCGACGAAATTCGCCCACATGGTCGCCGAATCGGCAAAGGCGAGCAGGGCGGCCAGCGCAGCCAGTACCGACGGTGTCCGGGTTCGGCGCGTAGAGGGAAGCAGCGAGGTGGTCAGCATTACCACCAGCGCCCCGACCACCAGGATCATTTCCGGGCCGATCGCCTTGTAGGAGATGGTCGGAAAAATGATCGCCGGTCCGGAGGAGATCACTGCAAATAAGTGCTCCATGTGAGCCTCAGTTCCTTCCTGTTTGGACGTGCGCGGCCGCCGAGGGCCCTGGCTGTGCGGCCTGGACATGGGCGACCAGGGCGTCCACGGTCGGGCTAATGCGCGAGAGAATCGGGCGCGGATACACTCCGAGCGCTATCACGATCACGATCAGCGGGACCAGCACCAGGACCTGTGACCGCTTCAAGTCGATCGCGCGCTCCGCGGGAACGAGTTCCGGCTCTTTGGGAGTCCCGTGGAACACCCGTTGGTACGCCCAGAGCATGTAGACCGCACCGATGACGACGCCAAAGGTGCCGACCACAGCCCACCAGCGGTGCGTCGAGAACCCGCCCACCAGGATCAGGAACTCGCCAACGAACCCTGAGAGGCCGGGGAGCCCGATTGACGACATGACGAAGAGCGTGAAGATCCCCGCCAGAACCGGGGCGCGTGACTGCAGTCCACCCATGGAATCCATGTCGAACGCTCCGGTGGAGAAAAAGAGGTATCCAACCAGGAGGAAGAGCGCCGCGGTGTAGACCCCGTGGTTGATCATCTGCAGAACGCCGCCTGCAACGCCTGCCCTGCTAAGGCCGAAGATGCCGAGCACGATGAAGCCCATGTGGCTGAGCGAGGAGTACGCGAGCATCCGCTTTATGTCGGTCTCGGCTGCAGCGACAACGCCTCCGTAGATGATTCCGATCACCGCCAGCGTGAGGAGCAGGGGCCCGAAGGACACTACGGCGCGGGGAAAGAGCGTGAAGTCGAAACGCAGGATGCCATAGGTGCCGAGCTTGGCCATAATGGCCGCGAGCACCACGACGCCGGCGGTCGGCGCCTGCCTGTAGGCGTCCGGGGACCAGGTGTGGAAGGGGAAGATCGGGGCCTTGACCGCGAAGGCCGCCGTGAAGGCGAGGAAGAGCCAGTCCTCCGTGGTGGAGGAGAGACGAGTGTTGGCAAGCTGGGAGATGTTGAATGTCACCACGCCGGTCTGGCTGTCGTGGATGAAGACCAGCGCCAGCATGCCGACCAAGAGAAGGGCGGATCCAAGGAAGGTGTACACGAAGAACTTAATGGCCGCCGCGCCGCCGCGCTCGTAGCCCCAGGAGCCGATCAGGAAGTAGGTCGGGATGAGGGTCAGCTCGAAGGTGACGAAGAAGGCGAAGAGGTCCAAGCTGGCGAAGCTGCCCATGCAGGCCGCCTCGAGCAGAAGCATCCAGGCCGCAAAGGTGTGGGAATTCACCTTCTCCCTTGCGCCCAGAAGCGCCAAGGGGAAGATGATCGCGGTGAGGAGCACCAGGAATATCGAGATGCCGTCAACGCCCAACCGCCACGAGATCCCAAAGGTGGGTATCCAGTTGTACGACGAGACGCCCTGGTATCCGGCCACTCCTGGCTTGAACTGGACGGCCAGCACGATGGCCAGAACCGCCTCCACCACGGAGACGCCGATCGCAAGCGGATAGACCGCCTTGCCCCGCGCGCTCTTCGGGATCAGGGCCGCCACCAGCGCCGCTATTGCGGGCAGTAGGACCAGCACTTGAAGCTCAGAACTCAATTTCCACCACCGCTATCCATCCAGAGAACTGAAGCGCACCCATCAGAAGCTCGCCCTCGTGAGCACGAAGCCGAGAATCAGGACCACGCCGAAGGTAATCACCAGCGCGTAGGAGCGGACATACCCGCTCTGCAATTTGCGAACCTGCCCGGCGGTGGCCGCAACCAGCGTTCCGGTGCCCTTGACGGCTCCGTCGATCACCGCGTTGTCCACCACCGCGTTCATCGAGTGGGCAAGAACCTGCGATCCACCCGAGAACACCCTGTCCAGGAAAATGTCTATACCCCAAGCCTTGACCAGGAAACGGGGCTCCAGAGAGGGGTTCTCGGACCGCGAGGCCCAGGCCCTCCATGCCAGCAGGATGCCGATGATCGCGAAGACCGCGTCGCCCGCCTCCAAGATGGCCCTGGTTCCCGTCCCAAAGCCCAGAGCCGCCTCGGCGGTCCCGAACACCGGAGTGAGCCAATTGGCGAGGAAGTCGGTCGAGGAGCTAAAGCCCAGGTTCAGAACACCCGCGACGACCGAGGCGAAAGCCAGAACCACCAATGGTACCGTCATCACCGCGGGCGACTCGTGGGGCTCCGCGTGGTGGTCGGAACCCGCGAGCGCCTTTGCGTAGCGCGCGTCTCCGAAGAAGACCAGGTAAACCTCTCGGCCCATGTAATAGGCGGTAAGCACCGCGGTGAGTGCGCCCAGGGCCCACAGCCATGGCGACTTCGTATAGGCGCCAAGCAGGACGTCGCCCTTGGAAAAGAACCCGGAGAACGGGGGCAGCCCGGCAATGGAGAGCCAGGCGATGATGAAGGT
The DNA here is from genome assembly GCA_021847985.1 of Actinomycetes bacterium. GTDB lineage: Bacteria > Actinomycetota > Acidimicrobiia > Acidimicrobiales > Acidimicrobiaceae > Acidithrix. Next base: position 4,772 of record JAJZNF010000105.1, read on the forward strand.
GAACCCGGTGATCGGCATCAGCTTGTAGAGCCCGCCCATCTTCTTGATGTCCTGCTCGTCGTGGAGCGAATGGATGACCGAGCCGGCCCCGAGGAACAGCAGCCCCTTGTAGAAGGCGTGCGTGATCATCAGGAAGATCGCCGCCACATAGGCCCCGGAGCCGATGCCGAGGAACATGTAACCCAGCTGGGAGACCGTCGAGTAGGCGAGCACCTTCTTTATGTCGTTCTGGCTCGTGGCCGCGGCGGCCGCGACAAAGGCGGTGACCACGCCGAAGATGGCGATCACCGTCCCGGCGCTGGCGGAGAGGTGCAGGATCGGAGAGATGCGGGCCATCAGGTAGACGCCCGCGGTCACCATGGTGGCGGCGTGGATTAGCGCGGAGACCGGGGTCGGACCCTCCATCGCGTCCACCAGCCAGACGAAGAGCGGGATCTGCGCGGACTTGCCGGCCGCGCCCAGGAAGAACAGCAGCGCGATCGCGGTGGCGTCCGTCGAGGTGATGACGCCGTGATGAGCGGCGTTGAACGCGCCGCCGTAGTTAAGCGTCCCGGTGACCTTGAAGAGCAGGAACATGCCGACCATGTACCCGAAGTCGCCGATGCGGTTGACGATGAAGGCCTTCTTGCCGGCCGAGGCCGCCGTGTGGCGATGGAACCAGAACGAGATGAGCCAGTAGGAACAGGCTCCCACCCCCTCCCACCCGAGGAAGGTCAGGACGAAGTTGTTGGCCAGCACGAGGGTCAACATGGAGAACACGAAGAGGTTCAGGTACACGAAGAAGGTCCTGAAGCGCGGGTCGTGGTCCATGTAGCCGATGGAGTAGGCATGGATCAGCGTGGCGACACCCGTGACGAAGAGGATCATCGCCGCCGAGAGAGGATCGAGATAGAAGCCCCAGGAGATCTTCAGCCCTGCCACCTGGAACCACGTGAAGAGGTCGCCGGTCTCCACTCGCGGAGCGGCGATGGACAACAGGTGCAGGTACTCGACGATGGCAATGACAAAGGCGGCGCCGACCATGACCGTGGCGAGCCAACCGACCACCCGCTTTGGCAGGTAGCGCCCGAAGAGGAGGTTGATGGCGAAGCCGAGGAGTGGCAGCCCCGGTACCAGAAAGACAAGTCCCCGCATGCTAACCCTTCAAGATGTGTAGATCGTCGGCGGTCGCGCCCAGGCGCCGGCGGAAGATGGAGACGATTATGCCGAGGCCGACGACGACTTCGGCCGCCGCCACGACGAGCACGAAGAACACCAGCACCTGCCCGGCCACGTCTCCCAACATCCGCGCGAAGGTGACGAAGGTCAGATTGACCGCGTTCAGCATCATCTCGATGCACATGAACATCACGATGACGTTTCGCCTGACCAGCACGCCGATTACGCCCAGCGAGAAGAGCACCGCCGCCAGTATCAGGTACCAGCTTCCGGGGACGCTCACCTGTCCACCACCTTTCCTTCGACCGCTTCCGAGTCCTCCTCGGCGTTGGCCGTGACCACCCGTCGCGCCAGATAGACCGCGGCAAGCACCGCGATGACCAGCAAAACCGCCGTGGCTTCGAACGGCAGCAGGTAAGTGGAGAAGACCTCGGCAGCGATCCTTTGCACGTTGTCGTAGGAGTTGCCCACCGGGCCGTTTGCCGCATGGGCGCCCGTCGCCCAAGTGGTCCTGGCCAAGAGAAGAACCTCGGCCAGCGCGACCACACCCGCCACCGCCGCCATCGGGCGCTGTGCGCGCAGCGCTTCTCGGCCGAAGACCTCGCGTCTGTCGACCCCGAGCAGCATGATGACGAACAGGAAGAGGACGACGATCGCCCCTGCATAGACGATGACCTGCACCGCCGCCAGGAACTGGGCGTCCTGCTCGATGAAGAGGATCGCTATGCCGAACATGGTGAGCACCAGCGAGAGCGCCGAGTGC
>JAJZNF010000330.1 GCA_021847985.1 Actinomycetes bacterium
TCGCAAAGAAGGTCGGCGACGAAGGCCGAAGTTGCAACCGGCCGGCCGGAAAGCAGGTCGACGGCACCCTGCGCGCACGGTGCAAGCCGCAAGCGCCCCCCTGCGGCCTTCAGAACGCTCCCGGCCGCCCCGCCGCGAGAAAGCGTGATTTCGTCGGTCTCCTCGAGCAAAAGGGCGGCTTGCTGGCGGGAGAAGGCCAGGAAGAGATAGTTGGCGCCCTCCCGCAGCCTCTCGGCCTCCTCGAAGCGCGCGGAACCGGCCAGGGCAGCCATCCGTGCCCAGATGCGCTCGCTCCAGAGGCGTGCGGGGACCTCCCAGGGCGAGGACGCCGACGGTGGGGCGGGAGTCTCCTGGTCCGGCCAGTCCGGGTGCAGCTCGGGAAGTAGCGCGCAGCGCAAGGCGTATTCGGCGCTCTGGGCGCTGCGCCGGCTTCTGAACGGTCCGATCGCGATCTCGCCCGGCTTGGTGCGGGTCGCAGCCATTGCGACGCGCAGGGCGGGTGAGCCGTCCTTGCCACGGGAGATCACTATGGCCCGGTAACCCTTCTCGCTTTTGTTGAGCAGGCGGTTGTGCCGCGGTGCCAGGCGGCGTATCAGGCGAGCCTCGGCAACCACGGCCTCAGTCTCGGTGGCAAAGGTCATGAACCCGATGCGCGTGGCGCCGGTCAGCAGAGGGTCGACCTTGGGGCGCGAGTCGGACGTGAAGTACGAGCGGAACCTGGCGTTTATGTCCAGTGCCTTGCCGACGTAACTGACGGCCCCGTCGGCCTCCTCCATCCAGTAGACCCCGGTACGCCGAGGAAGGTAGCTGCAGGCCCGCATCTTGGCGGCATGCGCCCTGCTCAGCCTGCCGGGCAAGGCCTGGAGCTCCTCCAGGCGGCTGACGCCGAAGGCCGAGGCTCGTTCGATGAGGTGATGGAGGAGATCGACCGTGGCGAGCACGTCGGCCATGGCGCGGTGGCACGGCTGGTGCGGTAGCTTCAGCTCGGCCGCAAGGCTTCCCAGCTTGAAGTTTGAGACCTCGCCGAAGAGAAGTTTTCGCGCCAGGGAGAGAGTGTCGAGCGTCGGGTTGTCGAGGGGGAGCAACTCCGAGAGCGAGCCGAGGCCGCGATTGATGAAGGAGAGGTCGAAGCGCACGTTGTGGCCGACCACCACCGCGCCCTCGGCCATGGCGCTCAGTTCCAGCAGCACCGTGGAAAGTGGCGGCGCGCCCGCGAGCATCTGGGGATAGATGCCGGTCATGGCGGAGATGACGGGTGGGATGGCGCCCTCGATGGCAACGAGGCTGTCCAGCCGAGCCAGCACCTCGCCCCCTTGCACCAGCAGAGCTGCGATCTCGGTGATTTCGGAGCTGGCAGCCGACGTGCCGGTGGTCTCGATATCGAGCACCAGGAAGCGCTCCTTGTCCAAAGTGGCCAATTCGTCTTGGAGTAGCAGCTGTTGCGGCACGGCCCCGGCTCTAATTGAACGTCTGTTCGATAAGCATATCCGCGTGGCGACGGCGGAGCCGGGCAATTGTGTGCAACTGGCGGCTCGGCCATAAGATGGTTGCAATGGAAACTCCGAGGTACAGGTGCGATAACTGCGGGAACAAGACCCGCTTCGACGTGGTGGGGACGGAGAGCTTCAAGGCCTTTTACCACTACAGTCTGGGTGGCGAGCTGACTATAGAGTCCCGCGAGGTCACCGACTTCAAGGTCGAATCCGTCACCTGCCGCTGGTGCGGATCCACGAAGGCGATCGTCGACGATGCCGCCGAGGCCGGCGCCGAGGCCTAAGCGCAGTCCCCGGGCGTATCGCTCAAGGAATACCGACGCGGCGCCTAGAATTAACACTGTTCAGGTAGTGTTTTTTCCCGCAGGACCTCTTACTCGGACGCAGCAGGCAATTGCTCAGGCGAGGCCCGTACAAGGCGAGACGGGTAAAGGGTCCCCCGCGGAGCAGGGAAGGTGCGCGAATGACCAGCGAGATGGCCGTGACGCTGCAGACGGGTCGTGGTCGGGCCAAGCCCAAAGAATGGCAGAAGGGTGTGGTCGCCGAGATCATCGTCGAAACCCCTGAGACCAACACGCTGCGCATTTCCCTGCCGGATCCGCTGGACTTCCTGCCGGGCCAGTACTACAACATCCGCATTCCCGTGGAGGGCCGGCCCAGGCCGATTCAGCGTGCCTATTCCGTCGGATCCTCACCCAGGCCGGATTTCTCCGTGATCGACGTGGGCATCCGCGAGATGCCGGGTGGGCTGGTGTCGCCCGTGCTGGTGCGCGGGATCGCCCCCGGGGACGAGCTGGAGGTTCGAGGCCCTTACGGGAATTTCACCTGGACAGAGGAGCTCGGGGGCCCGGTGCTGCTCATCGGGGCAGGCTCCGGCGTGGTGCCGCTGATGTCCATGATCCGCTACCAAGCCGCGGTGGGCTCGTCGCACGCCATGCATCTTCTCTACTCCTCAAAAAGCCACGAGTACGTTATCTACGGCGACGACCTTGCCGCCCTGGAGTCCGAGCACGACTGGCTCAGCGTCTCCCATACCGTCACGCGCGACCCTCGCGACAGCAGCGCCCGCTATCCCCGCCGCATAGACAAGGAGATGGTCACCGAGGTGATGGGGGAGAGCGGTGCCAGCCGCGCCTATATCTGCGGCCCACCCGAGATGGTCGAAGACGCCGAGCGCACCCTTGTCGAGCTGGGAATGGCTCCGGAAGCCGTGCACACCGAGAAGTACGACTGAGGCTCAAATGGCCATCTGGATCGATTCGCCGATCTGGACCTTCAGAGGCGTCAAGCACGCCCATATGATCTCCGACAGCTCCCTGGCCGAGTTGCATCACTTCGCCTCTCAGCTGGGGTTTCCCGAGCGGGCCTTTCAGGGGGACCATTACGACATACCGGAGCATCTCATCCCCGTGGCCCTCGCCATGGGTGCCTCCCAGACCGCGCCGCGCGAGCTGCTAGGCCGCCTGAAGGCGTCGGGTCTTCGCTCCCGGCCCGCCGGACGATCGAACCACGCGGGAGACGGCGCACTGCCTCCGGCGCCGTGATCGGCTCCGGCGGTATCGAAGGCGAGCTGGCCAGGCGCGCCCGGAGGGAGGGCCTGGTGGCTCTCTCCATCTCCCGGTCCAGGGTGTACCGCAATGTGGCTGCCGTCTTGGCCCGGCGCGATGCCGCCGGCCTGCGAGACGGGATGCAATTCACCTATCGGAACCCCGCCAGGTCGACCGACCCGGCGGCCACCCTTCCCGGCGCCCGCTCGGTGGTTTCCGCGGCCTGGCCGTACGGCCGCTCGTCGCTCGGACAGACCCCGTCGGTGATTGCCCGCTATGCCAGGCGTGACAGCTATGGGGAGCTGCGGGAGCGCCTGGCACGGCTGGGGGAGGTGCTTGAGGAGGCCGGCCACATCGTGAGAGTCGTTGCGGACTCCAATGCGTTGGTGGACAAAGAGCCGGCGGTCCGAGGTGGGGGAGGGTGGTACCTCAAGAACTCCCTCTACGGCGTGCCGGCCCACGGTTCGATGGTGGTGATCGGCAGCATCATCACCGATGCCGCCCTGACACCGACGCGCCCAAGGGGCCGGATGACCGGCTGTGGAAGCTGCACCGCCTGCATCGGCGCATGCCCGACGGGAGCCATCCTGCCCGAAGGCGCCGTGGATGCCCGGCGCTGCATCTCCTGGCAGCTGCAGAAGCCCGGTCTCCTGAACGCGGACATCGCGGAGGCGATGGGTGTCCGCGTCTACGGGTGCGACATCTGCCAGGAGGTATGCCCGTACAACCGCCGCAACGCCGAGGGCGAGGCGGACGCCTTGGCACAGCTGGAGGAGCTGGCCGGGATCTTGCGAACCGGCGACGCCGAGCTCCTGGGGCACTACTCACACCTCTACCTGCCGGGCCGGGACCCCTCGGTGCTGAAGCGCAATGCGCTGGCCGCGCTGGGCAATCTAGGCGGCGGCCCCGCCGCTCCCCGGGCGCTCTCGTTGCTCTCCACCTGGGTGGACAGCGACAATCCGGTCCTTGCGGTCACTGCGGCCCGGTCGCTGGAACGCCTCGCGGGGTCCTCCAAAGAGTGACCCGCCGGGCGTCTGGGTACGATGGATGAGCTGATGAGATCCGACCCGCCAAGCCTGCTCAGGCCCGAGCTATGGACCCCGAGGCGCCACGTGCTGGTGACCAATGACTTTCCACCCAAGATCGGCGGTATTCAAAGCTATCTCTACGAGATCTATCGCCGATTGCCGGCGGACAAGGTCGCGGTGATCACCACCAGCTACCCGGGTGACCAGGACTTCGACTCGGCTCAGCGGTTTCCCGTGCTGCGAACCGGGACGGGCTTTATGGCCCCGACGCCCCGCCTCGCGGCTCGACTCGGGGCGGCTCTTTCCGCGATGGGCGCCCAGAGCGTGGCCCTGGACCCCGCCTTGCCCCTCGGACTGATATCTCGCCGCCTCCCGGTGCGCCCGACCCTGGTGGTCCACGGGGCGGAAGCGGTTATCCCGGCCTCGCTCCCGATCTTGCGCGGCCTCCTGACCGGCGTGTTGCGTTCTTCGGCCGGGGTGGTATCGGCCGGGCGCTACACCCTCGCCTCGCTCGAGTCCCTTGCTTCGCGGTCATCTGTGTCACTTGGTCGGACCTCGGTGGTGGAGCCGGGCGTCGACTCGGCCGCTTTCATTCCGCCCGACCCGTCCGCCAGAGTCGCCGCCCGCCTCGGCCTCGGCATCGGCGATGGTGAGTTCCTCCTGGCATCCCTGTCGCGCCTGGTGCCGAGGAAGGGCATGGATGTTCTGATCCGGGCGCACGCCCTGGCGCGCCGCGAGGTTCCCGGCCTGCGCCTTCTGATTGCGGGGGAGGGCAGGGACCGGGCCCGTCTGGAGCGCGTCGCGTCGCGCACCGGCTCTCACGCGGAGTTCCTGGGGCGTGTCCCCGCCGAGACGATGCTGGCCCTCTATCAGGGCGCCGACCTCTTTGCCATGCTGTGCAGGAACCGCTGGATGGGTCTCGAGCAGGAGGGATTCGGGATCGTCTTCCTCGAGGCGGCCGCCTGTGGCGTTCCTCAGCTGGCCGGAAGGTCCGGCGGCTCGGCCGAAGCCGTCGAGGACGGCGTGACCGGTTACGTGATCGACGATCCCCGCGACCCTTACGCGGTGGCACGGCGGATCTTGGAGCTGGCGCGGGCGCCCGAACACCGTGCGGCCATGGGCGAGGCGGCCCGGACGCGGGCCGTGGAGGAGTTCGACTACGAGCTTCTCGCCAGGCGATATGGCCGCCACTTCGGCCTGTTCTGACAGGCGCCGGGCGCCGTCGGCGGTGGTTTCCGGCCCAACCTGTGCGGGTGCGTGCGCTTTTCGAGCCGTATTGGGTTAAATTGCTAGTGGTTGGAGCCGCGCCGCGGGTGGGCGCCCGTGTGCCCGGCAAGAGCGCCCGCAGGGCGGGTCGGAGTTCGAGGTGTTGGGGATGGAAAAGACCGTTGAATCCGCCATCGTGGCGGCGAGCCCGGCCGAGTGCTTCGCCACGGTCACCGACTTTGCCCGCTATCCGGAGTGGGCCGGTGACGTCAAGAGTGTCGAAGTGCTGGAGTCCGATTCCAGCGGGCTGGCCACGAGAGTGGCGTTCCGGGCAGCCGCATTCGGGCGCAGCGCGTCCTACACCCTTGTTTACAGCTACCCCTCCGGCGACGGCCTCTCGCTCTCCTGGGTCCAGGAATCGGCGGACCTCACCTCCAAGCTGGACGGGTCCTACGAGTTCCGCCCCCTTGACGACGGCCGCACCGAGGTGGTCTATACGCTTGAGGTCGAGCTGCTCGTGCCGATTCCCGGCTTCGTCAAGCGCCGAGCCGAGTCCAAGATCGTTCACAGCGCCTTGAAGGACCTGAAGGACCGGGTGGAATCCCGCAGCGCGAACGGCGTCGGACCGCGTTAGTGGAAGGTCTCCGCGCCGGCTTCGATCTTGGCGGGACCAAGCTAACCGGCGTGCTGCTGGATCCGGTTGGCGAAATCATCGCCCGCCACACCGTGCCGAGCCCGTCGCACGCCAACTGGGTCGGCTCGACGGTTCTGGATGTCCTTGGCCGCATGCTCGATGAATGCGGCGGCGCCCGGAGCGACGTGGCCTTCCTTGGCATGGGCGTGCCGGCATTGGTCTCCCTTGACGAGCGGCTGCACGGAGCGACGCACGTGTCGGGCATGAGCGGCTCTTCGCTGCTCGGAGAACTCCGATCGGCCGGGGCATGGGTGGCCCACATAGACAACGACGTCAACTGCTCGGCTATTGCCGCAATACATGCCGGGGAGAGCTCTTTTCTGCTCGTCTCGCTGGGCACCGGTATTGGGGGCGCCATAGCCCGGGACGGAAAGCTCGAGCGCGGCGCGCGCGGCTTTGCCGGCGAGATAGGCCACATGATCGTGGTGGCGGGCGGTGACGAGTGCGGCTGCGGCAAGAGGGGCTGCTTGGAGGCCTACGCGTCCGGGCAGGCCTTGACGCGGCGCGTGGAGCGGGAGTTCGCCAAAGGGCGGCTGCTGGAGCTGGTGGATCCTGAGCGACCTGGTGAGCCACCGGCTGCGCAGGTGGTCGTGGAGTCCTGGCGGCGCGTGGCTGCGGCCGGCGAGATCGTCGAGGACTGGGCGTACTTCCTTGCTCTGGGGATCGCCAACCTGATCGAAGTGGGCGATCATGCCAAGGTTCTGA
>JAJZNF010000235.1 GCA_021847985.1 Actinomycetes bacterium
GGGTGGGCAAGAACGTCCACCACGCCACTATTGGCCAGCTCGCCCAAGGCGCGCGAGTAGTTGTCCCACGCCCGCTCCACGCCGTAATCCTCCCACCATGCCTCGATAAAGGGGTCGCCGACGTGGTCGAAGGGGCAGTCGTCGATCCAGTGGACCGAGCCGAGCAGCACGTCGAAGGGGTAGCCCTCCAGGAGTTCGGCGACCTTGTCCATCTCGCCCTGGTAGTAGTCGACCTCCAGCCCCACCACCACCGGCAGGCCCGCCTTCTTGGCGGCCACGGCCACCTCGACGTAGGCGTCCAGGTCGGCACGGGAGTGCTGGTACCAGTAGTCCTCCATGAGATTGCGCATGGGACTGTCAGGGAAGCGGCGGAAGTAGCGCCCAAGGGGGCCGACCGCCTGGCCAAAACGGAAGAGGTGCTCGGTGATGGCGAGCTCCGCCACTCCCTCCCCCTTCGCCTTCTCGACATATTCGGCTAGCTGCTCGATGGTCGGGTCTATGTCGCGCTGGCCATGGGGCCAAAGGTGCAGGTGGTAGTCGATCACTTTCTCGGATTGCCTCGAGTCGAAATATCTGCGGATTCGATGTTATAGCCTATTCGCGCCAGCGCTGGGAGATCTGCGACGTCGGTCTCAAGGTAAGGGGCGCGCAGCACCCGGCCGGGATCCACCGACAGGGCGGCAAGCAGCGAGCGCTCCTCTGCCGCCAGCCCGGCGAAGTCGACGAATGTCGAGCCCAACTCCTGGAGGACCGAGGCAACCACCTTGGCGTCCGCCCCGGCGAAGCCGCGCTCGGCGAGCTTGGCGGACTCCGACACCATGGTGCGGGCCACCCGCCGGGCGTTGCGGTCGCCCAGGTAGTCCGGAAGGCTCCGGTTGACGATCATGGCCCCCAGGTTGAGCTCCCGATCCTTGAGCGCCCCCAGGAAGAACTCCGCCTCTCTCATGGGAACGTACTCCGGGGTGGCGACCACCACGAAGGAGCATTGCGGGGAGCGCAGCACGCCGGCCACGCTGTTCGCTCGCTCGATGAATCCCTCGTACATGGATTGGAAGAGCATGAAGAATTCGGCCACCTCGGCCAGGAACTGGGAGCCCAGGATCCGATCCGCCACCTGGTAGAAGGGCTTGAATGCGGCCGATACCAGGCGGGAGCGGTAAGGGGCCGTGATCCAGCGCAGGAGCTTGGAGCTGAAGAACTCCGCCATGCGCTCCGGGGCGTCGAGGAAGTCGATGGCATTGCGGCTCGGCGGGGTGTCCACCACGATCAGGTCGAACTCGCCGCGGTTGTAGATGTCGTACAGCGACTCCATGGCGATGTAATCGTGGCTCTGGACGAAGCGGCCCGAGATATTGGCGTAGATGGGGTTGGAGAGGATCTCGTGGCGCACGCGCATGTTGGGCGCGTACCGGGCCACCAGGTCGTCCCAGGAGGCCTTGGTGTCGAGCATCGCGGCGTAGAGCTCGCCGTGGGGATGGCTGTGCGAGAAGCCGGAGATGTCCACTCTCGTGACGACGTTGCCGAAGTTGGCCAGCCCCATCGCGTCCGCGAGGCGCCGAGCCGGATCGACGGTGAGTATCAGCACCTTGCGCCTGGTCTCGAGAGCCGCCACCAGGCCGAGTGCGGCCGCGGTGGTGGTCTTCCCGACCCCGCCCGCCCCCGCGGTGACCAGGATGGACCTCTCGGAGATCAATTTGGAAAGAAGGTCGTCCACCTCAGCTCATCTCTTCCATGAGCGCCTCGGCGATCTCGATCGTGAGCTTTGTGCCCTCCTCGGAGCCCATGAAGTAGGGAACGAAGACGGTCTCGATCCCCGAGTCGAGGTTGGAGAGAAACTCGCGGATGTGCTCGGAGCGGGAGGTGCGCAGGCCGTAAGCCAGCTCGGAGGCGGCCACGAGCGCATCGGCCGAGCCCTCCGCGATGGCCTCGAAATCCTCCCGATACTTGCCATGCGCCATCTCTGCGAAGAGAGAGGCCTGGCCGGCGGCAAAGGGCTCGCCCAGCACCTTGTTGACTACGCACGCCTGAACGTGGATGGAGGTCTCGTACCTGAGTCGCTCCAACAGCTCCAGGGATTCGGTAACCGGCGTCTCCTCGGGAGTGAGAACCAGCACCAGGGAGGTGGTGCGGGGATCGGAGAGGATCTCCTGCATCCAGGCGGTCTGCTCCTTGACGATGCCCAGCTTGAACAGCTCCGAGATACCCTCCGGCGATGCAAGCTGAGAGACGATATGCCCACTGGCGCTGGCGTCCACCCAGATAATGTCCCAGTTGCGCTCGCGGACCTCCCAGGAGAGCTTTCCGACGACGAGGATCTCCTTCACCCCCGGGGCGGCATTGGCGACGAAGTCGAAGGCGCGGGCCAGGGGCCCCAGCGAGGTGATGATGGGAAGGCGCAGGTTGAGCCGCAGGTACTCGGCCAGGGCCTCCTCGGTGTCCATGGCCATCACATAGAGATTCGGTGCCACGCTCTTGGGTTTGAAACCCACGTGCTCCGCCCCGAAGTTGGCGGCCACGTCACCCTTGGCGTCGACCTCGCAGACCAGCGTCTTCAGCCCGGCGCGGCTCGAAAGGCGTGCCAGTGCGGCGGTGATGGAAGACTTGCCCACACCCCCCTTGCCGGTGACGAAGACCAGCCGCCTGGCGAGCAGCTCGCTGCCGAGCTGCCCCAACGGCTGGAGGCCGGGTGCCACGGAAGCCCCCTTCTCCTAGGCGCCGAAACCTACGCGGCGCTCCTCTTTCTGGGCGCCGACCACGACGTAGGCGACACGGGAGGCGGAGATGCCCACACGGCGGCCCTTCTTGTCGGTCACCCACCAAAGCCGGCCGGTGTCCGCCATGGCGGCGTCGACCGCCTTGGCGAGTTCCGCTTGGTCTGCCTCTTCCAGCTCGAGGTCAAGCTCACGAGGGGAATCGACAAAACCGATCCTGATCTCCACAGACGCTCCTAATCGCCAGAGGCCGTACCACGGGTGACGGCCGGTACTCCACAACTCTACCGCTCTTGCCCTGCATGCTGCGGATCCGCCTCGCCTACGCGGACCGGCCGCAGGTAGGTGACGGCGGCATAGGCGATGTGCGCCAAAACGATGGCGGTGAGGAGATAGAAGAAGAGGTTGTGCACCAGGCTCGCCCCGGTTCGCAGCCAGAGCGGGAAGATGGAGAAGAACCTCAGCACCAGCCCCGAGCCGGCCAGCACCACCAGCGAGGCGGCCATGGCTGAGGCGGCAACCCGTTGGCCGGGATTCGGCCCCGTCCCCGTGTAGGCAGGGCGTGCGAGCCGCCGGGCCCAGGAGCGCATCCAGGCCGCATCGGCCTCGGCCCAGGCGGCAAAAGCGGTGCGGCGCTCGCGCGCACCAGGCCCGGCCAGGGTTGTCAGGGAGGCGGCGCCGACGATGAGGGCCAGCAGTCCGGTTATGACGTGCGTCTCGCGAAATACCTCCCTGTGCCCCGCCCAGGCCGCGATCGCCGGAACGAACATGGGCAACGCGGTGGCGAGGCTGGCGAAGAAGAAAACGGCGGTCAGGTGGTGAAAGAGCGCAACCCGGCGTCCCGGAAGGCCGAGCCAGCCCATCCGACCCCGCTCGTCACCCGATCTTTGCATCCGCCGGATATCCGTAGTTCTCCCAATAACCGGTTACCGGCTTGGCGGAGGCCTCAATGCGCGAGAGCCACTTGATCGACTTGTAGCCGTAGTAATGGTCGACGAAGAGGCGCACCGGAGCCCCGTGGTCGGCCGAGAGGGGCTTACCATCCAGGTGCGTCACCGCCATCACCCCCGGGCCCATGGCCACCTCGATCGGAAGGGACTCGGTGTAGGTGCCGTCGAAGGAGTAGAAGTTCAGGTATCGCGCTGCAGGCAAGGGGGCGGCGTGGGCAAGGAGGCGAGCCAGAGTGACTCCGCCAAACGTCTGGTTCGGCACTTGCCACCCGGTTACGCACTGGAAGGTTGCGTGCAAGGTGTCGGTCCCTAGCAAGCTCAGGCCATCAAGGCTCAATGACTGGGGATGCTCCACCAAACCAACGACATCCAGGCGATAGGTTGAAGGATCGAACGTGGGTATGCCGCCGGTGACCGTGTAGATCTGGTAGCCGTCCAGCCCCACCGCGCCACCGACGACGGAGCCGGCAAGACTGCTCTGGATCGCGGGCGCTGCCACGCCCAGAACCACCGCGCCACCCAGCAGGCCGAGGAAAACGCGGCGCGGCATCTTTTTGACCGCCTGCCCGCTTGTCAAATCAACGGGTTCGCGAACGCGCTGCACCATATCAGCTCTAACGACACCTCACGAGGAGATCTTCCCTCGGCCCAAAAAGAATGGTCTCCGGGGACCGTTCGCCACCGGAGACCACTTTGCCATTAGAAGCAGCCGGGTTGGATCAGGCAGCCCGACCCATGCTCGCCACGGCACCTTCATATCCATGGCTCAGCAGAGCGTTAACGATGGCGTCTGCGAGAATCTGATGCCCCGTCAAGGAAGGATGGATGTTACAGTCCTCGCCAGGGATAGAGGTGTACTTTGCAGGTACTTTGACCAGGAGGCCAGCGGCGCAAACATTACCGCCGTAGGGTTCGGACGCGAGCCTGAACGCGTTGAAGCCGTCTGCGGCTATCACGTGGAACGCCTGATCGGGCGCGTCGATCGCCTTGTTGAGCAAGGTGCTTAGTTCCATCGCCTGTTGGCCGTAAGCGTTGTTCGCATAACTGAGCGAGTAGTAGTTGAGCGCCACAATCGGCCCCTGGTAGCCAGCTGTCACGCGGATCGCGTAATAGATCTTCCCCAGGTTGGTTGCGATCGTATCCATCACACTCTTGAGCTCGGCCGTCGTTGTGCAACCATTATCAAGCTCCTGGCAAACGAATGCGTCGTTCGCCCCGATATCGATGGTCACCAGCCGCGTGTTGGAATGATCCGTCAAGAAGGAGACGGCGTAGGCGAGCTGGGAGCCGGTGTAGCTGACGTGCAGCGGGTAGAGGGTGCGGTAGCCCGCCGGATAGCCGAGAGTGTTCTCGCAGCCGTTGGAGATCGCGGACGTGTTAATCATCGAGCCGGTGGTTTCACCCGGGCAGGAGGCATTGGTGACCGCCAGGCCAAGGGCGTCGGCAGTGTAGTTTGCGTAACTTACGAAGTTCGAAGGGTCAGCATATCCACTAACCGACTCGGGCGGTGATGGTATATAGCCAAAGGCGACAGAGTCGCCCAGGGCGAGATAGTCGCCTCCTCGGTTGGGAAGTACCTTTGGCTGGGCCGAAACAGCTCCGCCTGCCAACAGTACAGTTCCCAGTGAAAGGCAAAGCGTGGCTAGCGCGGTGAATGTCCTCCCGAACAGCCGCTTGCGTGGATTTCGTAAGCTCATGGATCCCCCAAGTCTGCATTGGCCCACCTGCGCCCCTGCCGAACGAAGTGTGACAGGCGACGGACAAGCACCCGGCCCGGCCGGGCGCATTGCCGACTCTATCCCAAGCCTCGAGTTAAGTTCGGGACAAACACGAAAGGCCTAACGAACCTTGAGCTCCGCCTTGTAGATCCTGGCCGGGCCCATCCCCTCGATGGCCTCGGCGATCGAAAACAGGGCCTTGGAAACTTCGGAGTCAGGGTTGGAGACCACCACGGGCGTGCCCTCGTCACCCCCCTCGCGCAAGGGGATGTCGATCGGCACCTCGCCTATCAGTGGCACCTCGAGGGACTCGGCCAACTTTTGGCCGCCGCCTTGGCCAAAGATGTCGTAGCGCTTGCCGTCGTCTCCGCGGAAATAGCTCATGTTTTCGATCACGCCGCGCAGCGGGAGTTTGAGCTTGCGGGCTGCAAGCGCGGAGCGCTGTGCGACCCGCTCGGCGGCAGCCTGGGGCGTAGTGACCACGAACGTCTCCACTTTGGGCAGGAACTCGGCGAGCGAAAGCGTCACGTCTCCAGTTCCGGGAGGGAGATCGACGCACAGGAAGTCGAGGTCGCCCCAGAACACGTCCACCACGAACTGCTCCAGCGCCTTGTGCAGCATCGGCCCACGCCAGATGACCGGGGTGTCGTCGGAGACGAAGAAGCCGATGCTGATGGTTTTGATGCCGAAGGCGACCGGCGGAACCAGCAGCTTGCCGATCACCGCCGGCGGTCGCTGCAGCCCGAGCATCTTGGGCACGGAGAACCCGTAGACGTCGGCGTCCAGAATCCCCACCTTGTGCCCTTTTGCCGCCAGCGCGGCGGCAACGCCCACGGTGACCGATGACTTGCCCACTCCCCCCTTGCCGGATGAGAAGCCGAGCACCCTCGTCTTGGTCCCGGGCTCCATGATCTTGTTGACCCGCTCTCCGGAGGAAGAGGTGGTGGAGGAGTTGGCCGCCAACAGGACTTCTTCGAGAGTCGCAAGCTGCTCCTCGTCCATGGGGGTGATGGTGACGTCCAGCTTGGCCCCCGCCTGGGAGGCCGCGTCAACCAGGCTCTGCGCCAGAGCCTCGAAATAGGCCCTGTCACCCTGGTAGGCGAAAAGCTCCACGGAAAAGCGGGTCATACGCTTCTGGACCTGCGAGATCATGCCCAGCTGAGCCAAGGGCAGGAGCAGATCCGGCTCCTTGATCGCGCCGAGTCTGTCGTAAAGA
>JAJZNF010000210.1 GCA_021847985.1 Actinomycetes bacterium
CTTCAAGGGCGCGACGCGCCTGCTCGTCAAAGGCAATCAGTTTTGGCATTTAGGGATCCCTCCATTGGGTTACCGTTTAGCACTCTCAATACTAGAGTGCTAACTTCCGGTTCGTGCGGAGTCTCCCGCCAAAAAAATTCGCTAGGAGGCACCGCCTGCAACCGCGGGAACGATGGAAAGCACCTGGCCGGCGGCCACGGGGGTGTCCACCCCGTCGAGGAAGCGCACGTCCTCGTCCGCCAGGAACACGTTCACGAAGCGTCGCAGGTTGCCACCGTCGTCGAAGAGGCGGTCTGCGAATCCGGGGTAGCTCTTGCCAAGCTCGGTCAGGACCTCTCCGACCGTCTTGCCCTCCACGGACACCTCGGAAACTCCATCGGTGAGGCTGCGAAGCTGGGTGGGTACCCGCACGGTGACTGACACTATCTTGCGCTCCTTTGCGTCTTGAGGAACCCGAAGAACGAGTCCAGGGAAGGATCGATGGTGATGGTCGGGCCGGCCCCGGTCATCGCTTCGACAGTCTTGAGCCCGTTGCCGGTCACATACGCGACGGTCTTCTCGTCCTTGCCGATCACGCCTTCACGGGCAAGCTTGACCAGAGTTGCGATGGTGACGCCTCCCGCGGTCTCGGCGAAGATCCCCTCGGTCTGGGCAAGAAGGCGGATGCCGTCCAGAACCTCTTCGTCGGTGACCGACCCGAAGGATCCGCCGGTCCGCCGCACGATGTCGAGGGCGTAGTAGCCGTCGGCCGGGTTGCCAATGGCCAACGACTTGGCGATGGTGTCGGGCTTTACCGGGCGAATGACATCGACTCCGCTGGCAAAGGCGGTCGCCACCGGCGAGCAGCCTGCCGCCTGAGCCCCCGAGATCCGGACTTTTGGCTCCTTGTCGAGCAGGCCGACACGATACAGCTCCTGAAATCCCTTGTGGATCTTGGTGAGCTGGCTGCCCGAGGCGACCGGCACCACCACGTGGTCCGGGGCCCGCCAGCCGAGCTGCTCGGCAACTTCGAAGGCCAGGGTCTTCGAACCCTCCCCGTAATAGGTGCGCACATTCACGTTCACGAACGCCCAGTCGGGCTCCTCCGAGGCGATCTCGGCACAGAGCCGGTTGACGTCGTCGTAGTTGCCGTCGATCGCCACCAGGTTGCCGCCGTAGACGGCGGTGGTGGTGATCTTGGCACGTTCGAGGTTGGCTGGGACGAAAACGTAGGCTTCCATGTTCGCCCAAGCAGCGTGAGCGGCAACCGAGTTGGCGAGGTTGCCGGTGGAGGCGCAGGCGGCCACCTTGAGGCCCAGCTCCCTGGCCCGCGACAGCGCCACCGAGACCACCCGGTCCTTGAACGAGCCGGTCGGATTCAGCGTGTCGTTCTTGATCCAAAGATCCGAGAGGCCCAGTGCGTTGCCAAGGCGTTCGGCGCGCACCAGCGGAGTGAAGCCCGCCCCTAGGGAGACGTACTGCTCGCCCTCCACCGGGAGCAGGTCACGGTAGCGCCAAATGGAGAGGGGGCCATTGGCGATCGACTCGTGGCTGACGTGGGCCGCAATGGCGTCGTAGTCGTAACGAACCTCTAGCGGGCCAAAGCAGAACTCGCAGACGTGCAGTGCCTTGGCTTCGTAGGTCTGGCCGCATTCTTTGCACACCAGGCATTCCACGTATGACACTTTGGGTCACACCTCCTCATCGATCGGGCATTGGCACCTGGTCGCTCGACTGGTTGCCGCGGCATCTTCGGGCCCGTCCCTACACCGCTCTTGATGATCTCGATTGTGAAAGTTCGATCGGGTTCCCGATTCTAGACAGCCGGGAGATTCAGGACGGCCGTCCCCAGCTGCGCGAGAAGACCGAAAGTGCCTGGCTCACGCACTCTCCGGCCTGGGTAAGAGACCTCTCCGCGCCGAACTCGGCCGCAAGCTCCAGCAGCTCGGCTCCCTCCGCGCTCAGACGCCGTCTTCCCTCCTCCGTGGCTGTGCCGGCAACTACCAGGCACCTCCTGCCGTGCCGGGCCGCCAGGGTCACCACGCTGCCCACCACCTTGCCGTTGAACGACTCGTCGTCGAGAAGGCCCTCTCCCGTAATCACCAGGTCAGCGGCCTCTACCAGGTCGTCCAGCCCGAGATATTCGGACACCACGGAGAATCCCTCGACGATTTCCGCACCGGCCGCCCAAAGCATCCCCGACAGCCCGCCGGCCGCGCCGGATCCGGTCACGCCCCTTGGATCGCGGCCAAAGCGGCGAAATAGCAGTTCGGCGCTCCCGGCCAGGCGCCGCTTCAGGAAGGCGACCTGGACGGCGGTCGCGCCCTTCTGCGGGGCAAACTCCTCAGCCGCGTCGAGGTAGGACGTGCGAACGTCGACAGCCGCCGACACCGATGAACCGGCCGGGATTCCGCGAGGCCCCAGCGCCTCGAGGGCGCCCATGCCGCCGTCCGTCGTTGCAGAGCCGCCACATCCGACCACGACGTGCTGGGCGCCTCGTTCAAACGCAGCCCGTATCAGAACTCCGGTGCCGTAGGTGCTGGCGGCCACCGGGTCGTTCTCTGCCGGACCCCCCAAAAGAGCCAAGCCGGATGCGCGTGACATCTCCACCACAGCATCTCCGCCGGGCAGCACCGAAAAGGAGGCGGTGATCGGCCTCATCAGGGCATCCACCGTCTCGACCTCAACCAGCCTGCCATCAAGTGCTTCGATCAGGCCCTCTCCCCCGTCGGAGACGACTCGCCCGTCAACTTCGGCCACCGCCGTAAGAGCCGAGCGGGCCGCGGAAATGAACTCCCTGGAGGCAAGCGTCCCGCGAAACTTGTCGGGGAGAAGCAGGACTCGCACGCCATGCACTCTAGCCCGCATCGACCAGGCACCCCGGGCCGGACCCACGCGACGGGCTGGGCTAGTTTCTAGTCAATGGCTGAATATTTCGTGGTTTCGAATCGAGGGCCCTACAGCGCCTACCTGCGCGACGGGCAGCCGGCTCTTAAGCGAGGTGCCGGCGGCCTGGTGACAGCCATGCTGCCACTGGTGCGCCAGGGCACGATGGCCTGGACCTTCCCAATCTCCACCGAGCCCGAAGCCGCCGCGCTCTCCGAAGGGCTCTATGGTAAGGAATTGCCGGGCCTCGATCCGGTGCCGGTCGACCCAAGCGACTACGACGGTGCCTACAACCGGATCTCGAACGAGATCCTCTGGTACATGAACCACGGGATGTTCTCCCTGAGCCGCACCCCCTCCTTCGACTCGCGCTTCTACACATATTGGAAGCAGTACAGCTCGTACAATGAGGTCATCGCCGAGCATCTGGCCGAAACACTTCCCCAAGGAGCCGCCGTGCTCCTACAGGACTACCACGTGTTCCTGGTCCCGAAGTTCCTGCGCGGCCTGCGCCCCGACCTGCGCCTCTCGCTCTTCCTGCATACGCCGTTCGCCGACCCCGGGGAGTTCTCGGTGCTGCCCTCCTCAGTGGCCTCCGAGCTCCTTACCTCCCTGGGCAACCTGGATCGCATGGGCTTTCACAGCCATCGCTGGAAGGATAACTACCTCGCAACCGCCAAGGTCAACGGAGCCCACCCCGCGGGATCCGCATGGGTCCGCCCGCTGGGCTCGGACCTCGGCGAGCTGCAGGACTCGTCGCGCATGCCGGCAGTCGCGGAGCGTACTGAGGAGCTCGCGTCCCTTGCCAAGGGGCGCCGCATCATCGGCAGGGTTGACCGGATGGAGCCGTCGAAAAACATCCTGCGAGGGATCGAGGCCGTCGTAGAGCTGTTCAAGTTCTACCCCTGGCGCATGCTGGAAGTCGTGCACATCGCCAATTGCTACCCGAGCCGCGGGGCGCTGAACGACTACGCCTCCTACGCCTCAGAGGTGATCGCTGCCGCGGAGGAGGCGAACACGTATCTCCGGGCCATGGCCAAGATGCTCGGCTTCGAGCCACCGGGCGACCCGATCGAGGTAATGAGCGTTGATGACTACGCCCTCTCGATAGCACTGCTTCGCCAGTCCGACGTCCTGCTGGTCAACCCGATCCGCGACGGCCTGAACCTGGTGGCCAGCGAGGGTCCGCTTCTCAACCTGAAGGACTGCCCGTTGGTCCTCTCGCGCAACGCCGGTATCGCCGAAGTTGTTGACGACGCGGCCCAGATCGTCAACCCGTTCGACGTGCGGGAGACGGCGCTGGCTCTCTTCGCCGCCCTGCAGCTGGACGAAGATGAGCGCAAGACGAGGTCGGCAAAACTGCGCTCCGCTCTGGCCGCGCATAGCCCAACACTCTGGATGGAGGCTCAGATCTCGGATTAGGAGGGCAACACGGCCCGGAGGAGCTGGTCCAGCACGAATGCGAGTTCGTCCTGGTCCCTAACGTGGACCTCGCTCAACCCAAGCAGCTCGGGCGGAGTCTCGAAACCTCCTTGAACGAGTATCGCGACCCTGGGTTCGCCGGCAAGGCGCTGCTCGTGCATGGTCTTGAACACCTCGAGGTCCCCGTAGTCGTCGCCCGCGAAGACACATGGAACTCCGCTCTCAAGGATGCCGAGTGCCGCGGCGCGCTTGCTCGGCGCGGACTCCGGGGCAATCTCGAAGACCATCTTCCCCACCAAGGCGCTGAGACCGTGGTTCGGCAGCACCATGTCGATCCAGTTCAGCAGCGGCTCTCGCATTTCCGGCGCGTTGCGGTAATGAAAGGCGAGGGAGGCACCTTTGTCCTCGAAGAGAATCCCGTCGACCGGTGCTTCCAGCCACTGGCGCCGAACCTCGTCCAACATCGCAAGCTGCTCCTCGTCCAGATGGGCGGTCGCCAGAACGTTCCCCAGAAGGTCGGCTCGAATCAGCCCATATTGGCCGTACAGCTCCACGTGTCCGGGGCCATCCTCCTCCCTGAGGAAAGCGAGCTGTTCAGCGAGGAATCCGACAGACCTTCCCGAGATTATGGACAGGCGTGCATGGGACGCGATGCGCTTGAGCACCAGCGCCATCGAGGGATGAGCCCGTGCTTGCGAAGGCACGGAGACTATCGGCGCTATGGTGCCATCGAAATCCAGTATGAACGAGACTCCACCGCCCGCGCGAACGAGCTCGGCCGTCGCCGAGGCCAGCTCCGCGTATACCTCAGCCGGCAACGTCAGTCCCGAGAACCACGTTCACATCGGATGGATAGATATTGGGCAGCGGCGCAGCGGCAGTGAAGGGTTTGGCCGCCGAGGCCGGAAGGCCAAGGAGTTCCGCAACCGCCTGTCCAGCCACCTGGAAGCCCGAGTAGTAATAGACGGTCGTCGTCGTCAGGTTGGACACCGTCGCGTTGATGGGAACGACGACATTGAAGTCAAGGCTCTGGAGCTTCTTGGTGATGCGGCCGGCTGCGCCGGCAACACTCGTCCCGTTTGCCACCCTCACGGTCACCTGGGCATTGGCGGGGTTGGCTCCGGCTGCGATTGCCGGCTGTGTCGTCGTGGTAACCACAATCGTCGTCGGCGGAGCCGTGGTGACCGTAGTACTGGGCGCCGTGGTAGTTGAAGGCTGGGGCACGACGGTCGTGGACGGAGCCAGATCCGCCGCCGAAGTCTTGCCTGCCGCCAGGCCACCCGCGTTGCGAAGGTTGCCGATCCCGAGCACGATTGCCAGAATCAGGCAGACGCTGATGATCAAGGCAACCGTCTCACGTCCCGCACGGTCGCCCGATGGCAGTCCACCGCTAGTGGTCCCATCGCCACCCGTTTGCCCCCGGGGACGCACACGCCTCGGGGTGTACGGCACCGATGCACTTGCCGCCAAGCGCTCCGGGGCGCTGGGCCGAATGTGCCGCTCGGCGACTCGCTGCCGGGGCCGATGCCTCAAATCACCCGCTGATGCGGAACTCGGCTTGGCCAATGGCGGATCGATCCGCTCCTGAGCCTGAAGATTCCATTGCGGTGGCTCCCAGGTCGAGCCCTCCGCTGCGAAATGGCGCCCGGCGGGTCGGCGCAATGGCAGGCCCGTCGACGCGCTGTTGGCCTCTTGGCCCCAGGCGCCAACCGAACCGGCGCTGGTTAGCTCTGCATGCGAAGGCTGCGCCGGATCCGATTTCTCCGCCACCAAAGAGTCGTCGGCATCAGGTACGACCCGCTCGGTGCCAAGAGAGGAAGGTTGCCCCAAGCGCGTGACGGAAGCCCGAAAACCACCGAGTCCAGCTGCAAGACGGCCCAAGGGTTGCCCGTGCTCCGTTGGGGCCCCCGACGGTTTTCGAGTTGGAAGCTCCACCTCCTCAACTTGAAAGAAGAAGTTCTTCGCCTTTTCGAGGATCACCGGCCAGACCGCCGGTGCCGCACTGGCGGTCGGCATCCCCACCTGGTCATGACCGAGCGTCGCATCGACGGGTCCACGTGTCTCGGCTATGGCCGCGTCGGTTTGCGCCAAGCCCGGATCTACCCACGGAGAAGCGCCGGCGTCATCGTGTTCGCGCACATCAGAAAGAGTCTCCGGGTGCGTGACCCGGGAGAAGAAGCGCTTGACGCCTCCTGACAGGCTTTCGGCCCAGGGCTGGGCGGTCGGAACGTCGATGTCCGGCGGTGATGGCACAACGTCCACTGCGTCGTCAT
>JAJZNF010000242.1 GCA_021847985.1 Actinomycetes bacterium
CAGTAACGCAGTGCCCCTCCGGCCGGAGAGATTGGTGGTGTAACACATCAACTCCCGACCGAAGGGACACCTCCATGAAATCAGTGAGGGAACGCATGGACATCCAATCCGCCCACAAAGAGGCGGGAACTTTACGCGTCGGGCACCCGCAATCCATCGCTCCGGCAGCCGGTGCCGTTGCATCTGATATCAGCCGGAGCCGCCGAGCCGGCCCGTTCGCGCCCTGGCTTCTCCTATTAGGAGGCTTCATTATCCGCGTCGGGTGGCGGTTGGCGTGGTCATCCTATGGCCGTCCCCCACGTGGAGTGCCAGAGAGTGGCTGCTCGGGACCTTCGTGTTCCCCGGCGCCCTCGCCTCCGCATTCGTGCTTCTTGCGCTCCCGGCTCCGGGAAGCTCGTGCACTGGCAGCGGGTCCCCGGGACACCCGATCGTCTTCCATTGCACGACTTCGGGATTCGCGCTACCTGCCCTCATCGCAATCCTCATGCTGATCGTGGCGGTCGTGGCACCGATCCTCGCAATGATACGCCTCGAGCGAATTCGCCGCCGAAGTGAGGCCGACATTTGGGTGCCCTCGAAACTTTGAGGACGGAGTTCGCTTGATTACCCGGCTCCTGGAAAAGGCCGGCCGGGCTGAACCCGAGTCATCGGGCATCTTTCCCTGAAAACTCACCGGCTCCACACCGGCGCAAGCCAACCTGTCGGCCATGCTCGCCGATGCGCCCCCGGAACCACCCTCGCCAAAGCGGTCAACTGGTTCATCGGCCAGGAAACCAGCAACGCAAAGACCAGGCAGGAGAGTATCGATCCCGCTCGCAAGCCGCACAGCCGCCCCGCCACCCTCCGCCGCACGCAATATTCGGCACCCCGAGGACCTCGGCGGGGAATGGAGCGCCCGCGAACCCCCGCCGGGGCCCCCCTTAAAAGCAATGGGGCCGTCCCGGCTAACGCCGGAACGGCCCCGCAAGCCAACTATCGCTAGTTGAACCTCTTCCGCTGGAAGAAACCCCAGAACAGCAAAGCTACGAAGATACCCAATGGCACCACCATCGTGAGCACTCCGCCGGCCGGAGAGTCCTGGACCAGGCCAAGAAACATAACAATCCTTTCTTGGACCCGGGACGGTCACCCGCCCCGGGTCACTGGCTACAGAACGTAGAAGAGAACGAAGAACAGGACCGACATGATGGCCAACGCATTCCAAGCATACGTGAAGCCCTCGAGGTTGGCTCTGAAGTTCTCGGCCTTCGGCAGACGGGAGATGCCGACTCCGCCGTCACCGTCCAGCACGGCGCGATTCCGCACCAGCCGCACGAGCAACGTCTCGAGCCAGTACATGTGGCCCAGGATAATAATGGAGTAGATCGGAGCGAATGCCACGAAAACCCCACCGTAACCCGACGCACCCGGGTAGAAGTTGAGCCTGGTCAGTTCCCAGATCTGGAAACCGCCGGCCAACACACCCAGCCCGAGAGCCACGAACCCCGCGACCAGCCAGTCGATGGAGGAGCCCATGCGCAGCCTCTTACCGCCGACCGTCTGGATAATCGCACTTCCCAGAACGCACGCGAGGATCAGCGAGCCAAGCAGAACGGAGGCCGTCTCATGGTGCGGATCCCACAAGCCGTGGGAGTTCAGGGAGCGCAGGTAGAAGTAGGCGAACGCCAATCCACCGAACGCGGTGATCGTCAGCGCGATCGATATCCTCGAGCCCCACCACAGAGAGCCAAGGGCCGCCTCGTGGTAAAGCTGCTCCTCGTCTACTGCCGGCCTGTCCTCAGTGATCTCGCTCATTTAAGCCCTCCCAACCGGATCGAGGTCCTTGGTCTCGTTGACGATGTCAGCCACGGGCAAGGCATTGGGATCGCCATACTCGTAGGGCCATGACAACACGACGGGAACTCGCTTGAAGTTGTAAGCGGGCGGCGGATAGGACTCGACGAACCACTCGAGGCTCCGCGAACCCCACGGATTCCTCACCGTAGGCTTGCGCGTTACCGCAATCTGCCAGATGAAGGTCACCGCGAAGAACAGCAAGGATGCACCGAGCAGGTAGGCCGAGACCGACACCCACTGGTTCAGGAACTGCAGCCGGTGAGCGTACTCGAAGACGCGCCGCGGCATGCCCAACAGACCAACCGCAAAGAGCGGGAGGAAGGTGGAGTTGAAGAAGACGATCATGGTCCAGAAGTGGATCTTCCCCAGCTTCTCCGAGAGCTGGTAACCGGTCACGAGCGGGGTCCAGTAATAGATCGCCCCGAAGAAGGCGAAGATCACGCCGCCCATGATCGTGTAGTGGAAGTGGGCCATGACGAAGAAGCTTCCGTGGACGGTGACGTTGATCGGCACGTCCGAAACGTACACGCCGGTCAATCCACCGAAGAGGAAGTTGAAGTACACACCGAGCATGAACAGCATCGGCGTTGTGAGCCGGATTCGGGCCCGCCACAAGGTACCCATTCCCACCAGGTAAATAAAGCCGGTTGGGATGGAGATCAGCTCGGTCGTCAGCATGAACAGAGGACGCATGTCCGGGTTCATACCGCTCTGGAACAGGTGGTGCTGCCACACGAAGAAGCTGAGGATGGCCAGGCCGATGAAGCCCGCGGCCGACGTTTTATAGGCGAATACCGGTTTGCGGGCAAAGACAGGAATGATCTCCGCGACCAGGCCGAAACCAGGTATTGCCAATAAGTACACCTCGGGATGGCCGAAGAACCAGAAGAGGTTCTCCCACAGGAACGAGGACCCCCCGTGCCCCGAATACAGGAGCGAGGTCTGCGCCGTGCGGTCGAGCGCCAGCACGTAGAGACCGTCGATCAGTACCGGGATCGAAAGGATCATGGTGAAGCCGAGCGAGAGCATCGACCACCCCATGACCGGGAGCCTGCTCCAGGACATGCCGGGCGCCCTGTAGTTGATGATCGTGGCCACGATATTCGTCGAGGCGCAGACCATCGAGAGGCCCTGCAGACCGAAGCCGAGTATGTAGGTGTCCTGTCCGACGCCCTGCTGCACCGAGAGCGGGGCGTACCCGGTCCAACCGGACTGGAAGCCGCCCTGCCAAAGGCCGGAGAGCAGGATGAAGTAGGAGATCGGGGTGAACCAGAAGGAGAGGGCCTCCAAACGGGGGAAAGCCACTCGCTTGGAGCCGATCATCAGGGGCACCACGTAGTTGCCGAACGGGCCGAGGACGACCGAGGTCATCATCATCATCATCATGGTCCCGTGCTCACCCACAATTTCGATGTAGGTGTCGGGGCTCCAGATGTGATACGTAGGCGAGAGCAGCTCAGTGCGGATAGCCAGAGCGAGCAGGCCGGCGGTGAAGAAGTAGATGAGCATACCGAAGAGGTACTGCACACCCACCGTCTTGTGGTCGAGGGTGTAACGGAAGTACTTCGTCCACCCCTTCTCCGTCACCGGCTCCTCGGTCTCCGGCTCGGCACCGAACATCTTCTTGATCGGGTAGCTGAGCGCTCCGAGCCCGGCGAACCAGCCGATGATCATGCCGATGTAGCCCAGGAACTCCGCAATGTCGTTAGACCCGGAGCCCTGGACCTGCTGGTAGCCCTGGGTAAAGGAGTTCCCTATCCAGTGGCCAAGCAGCCAGCCGATCACCCCGCCGATGATGCCGGTGATGATGCTCGGCTTGAGCAGACCCCCACCGCCTCCACCTGGCGCGCCGCTCGAAGAACCGGTACCGGTCGCTTTCGAGTAGTCAATTGCCATTAATGCAATCCTCCGATTAGGTGTACGTTTTCCACGCCGCGGTCCTGCCCGGCGCAGATATGACTACAGGTTCGCATTCGGGTCCTGCGGCGGGTAATAGCCGCCGCCGTTGCCGGCGTACGAAGGCGTATAGGTGGTCGAGTACTTGGGCAGCAGCTTGGTGACCGCGGCGTTCTGTGCTTCCATTTGCGTAGCCCACTGCTGGAACTGCGCCTGGGAAACTACGTACCCGTAGTTGTACATGGCACCGTGCCAAACACCACAGAGCTCGTCGCAACGCACCGTGAACCGGCCAAGTTGCTGCGTCTTGGTGAAGGCGACGTTATTGACGTCGGGGTTGGCGTCAGCCTTGACTCCGAGCTGGTAGGCCCAGAAGTCGTGGATAACATCCAAGCTGGTGACGTTGAACTGAATCTCGGTATTCACCGGAAGATAAATGCTCGTCGTCTCCATGCCACCGAACTGCGGCCAGCGATAGGTGAAGCGCCACTGCTGAGCGATCACCTGTACCTGCAGCATGTTCTTGGTGCCGGGGGTCCAAATCGGATTGGGACCCTCGCCACCTCCCGCTCCTGCGGGCACCACCAGGAAGTAGGTGCCGAAGGCGGCCAGGAAGAGAACCAGGACGGTGGTGATGATGTACCAGGCACCCTGCGTCTTGGAGTTGCCGCGGAAGTCCGCGGCAGGCGCCAAGGGATCCTCGCCCGGCTTCACCCGCCACTTGATGAGCGAATAGCCGAAGAAGATCCAGATGAAGAACAGGACCGGCGGCACCAGAGTCGACACGAACCTTATGTCGAACTGGGCACCCGCCGCTTGGTCGGTCATTGTTCCGGGTGGCAGGTGCGGCCCGAGTACGAACCACACCAGCAGCGAGCCGATCAGAGAGGTAACGATCCAAATCGCAATGAGCTTGGGAATTACCTTCTTGGTCGCCTCCACCGATCTCGAATCATCGAGAACGTTCTGCGACATTTACGCCACCACCTTCAGGAATCCGCCCATGTAACCAACCGTGGTCATGGGGCCCCCGTTTCCGTTCAGGTAGCCGAGGCCGCAGGGCACGAAGCACTGCCAGCGGAAGCTTCCCGGATTACCCGTGTGGATGTCAAAGGTGATGGTGTTGTGCAGCTCGCTCATCGTGCAAGGGCCCGCGTTGCAGAAGTTGCTGGCATTGCCATTGACTCCGGCGAAGGGGACATTGATCCCCAGTGCAGGCACGTTGAACGAGTGACCGATGCCATTTCCGACCTGATCATTGAAGTAGGTGGCCGGCTTCCCATTGAGGTAGGCGACACCGCCAACAGTACCTGCGACCTGGTCCCATACCGGATTGCGGAATCCAGAGCCCGAGTCGTACTGATAGACGGTGAAGTGAACATCAGAATGTGCGGGAAGTTGAATGACAGTGGTTTGGATCCACTGGCCACTCGCATTCTGCACCCTGTATCCCACCCAGCCTGGATGTGGGCCGGTGCCCACCGCTCCATCAATCTGCAGCGAGACGTTCACTACCCCGGGAGTGGAAGACGGTTGTGCGGAGATTGTTGGCGGCTTATGCAGCAGCCAGCCCACGACGCCATAGACCACAAGGGCCAAGGCGACCGCGAAGCCGGCGACCACAAGAGCCGCTCTCGCTCCTTTCGACAATCTAACCCCTTTCGATAACTACCTTGAAGACTTGGACTGCCACGGTAGGGCCATAAGACCCTGCACGAATGTGACCTTCCTCACCTTCGGAATCAAACTTACTATGTCCGCACATTGCGAGAGTTGCACCTGAGAGACAAATTTGAAAATCCTGTGAACGTCCTCCTCTGAGGAGATAAGACGACTTTATAGCGCTTCACCTGGGCATTTATACAATCCACAGAGGTACGCCGATGCGTCTAAGGCAGATACCGGGGTGACGCAAGCCGTTTGGAAGACGTGCCTGGTGGGCTTACGGTCCCGTTAGGAATGGAGCAGCGCGGTGACGCGCTGAGTCAGGGTCTTATTGGAGATCGCCCCGGCCACGTAGCCCTCGACGACTCCCTTGGCCGACACGAACACCGTCACCGGAACGCCCGGAATCAGGTAGGGGCCGACGAGGTCGCCGTTGGCGTCGAGGACGGTCGGATAAGGGACATGATCGGCCTGCACCATCTGCAGGGCGGCGGAGGCCCCCGAGGTCTCGGCAACGCCTATGAAGTTGATCTTTCCGGCGTACTTGGCGCCCAACGACGCAAAGGTCGGCATCTCCTCGTGGCAGGGAACACAGGCCGGCGAGAAGAAGTTGATTACGACCGGCCTACCCAAGAGCTGACCGAGAGCCACCGTGCGAGAGGAATCCGCAAGGCTGGGGAGCTGGAAGGAGGGAGCGCTCTGTCCGACCAGCGACGAACTCGTGACCACGCCCGAACCCGGCGCATTGGCCGAGTTGGCCGCGCTGCTCTGGGTGGCCTTCATCACCGCGTATCCGACGACGACCGCCAAAACGACCACCGCGGCGAGCGCAGCGGCTCTTGTCTTCGGTCCCGAACTCCTCGGCTCGGAGGGAGTACCGGGTGCTTCCCTATCAGAGGTGATGGACAAGGACGTCGACTCCCATTGCCAGGAAAAGGAGCGTCAAGTACGTAATCGAATAGCTGAAGACCCGCATCGCCAACTTAGGGCTCTGCGTCACACGCAGCTTGAAGGCGTAGTACAGGAATCCTGCGCCGAGCGAAGCCGCCGCCACTTCGTAGACGGCTCCGAGGTGGGCAACCGGCCCGAGCACCAGGGTGACCGCCACCATGGCGATCGTGTAGACGATTATCTCGCGAGCCGTCCTCTTGAAGGTGGCGACCGAAGGAAGCATAGGCACGCCGGCGGCCGAATAGTCGTCGCGGTATCGGAAGGCCAGGGCCCAGAAGTGAGGAGGGGTCCACAGGAAGATCACCAGAAACATGAGAACGCCGGCAAGGGTGATGTCGTTTTGCACCGCTGCCCATCCAACCAGGACGGGCGCGGCACCCGCCGCTCCCCCGATCACGATGTTCTGGCTCGAGGAGCGCTTGAGCCACATGGTGTAAACGAAAATGTAGAAGAGTGCCGCCGCCAAGGCAAGCACGGCGGAGAGGAGGTTCACGAAGCGCCACAGCATCATGAAGGAAAGAAATTCGATGCCGATGGCGAAAGCCAGGGCCGCCGCCGGAGTTACCTCGCCGGTTACGAGCGGGCGGCTCTTGGTGCGCTTCATGACCGCGTCTATGTCACGGTCGAACCACATGTTCACCGCGTTGGCACCGCCGGCCGAGAGGGTTCCCCCGGCGAGCGTCACAAGCACCCTGGAAAGGGAGGGAAGTCCACGCTCCGCGACAACCATCGAAGGCAGCGTGGTAGTCAGGAGCAGCTCGATGATGCGCGGTTTCATCAGTGCCACGTATGCGCGAACCATCCGCAACCTGAATCCAGTCTTGACAGCTACAGGAATGGAATTCATGCTGCGAGGAGACCCGCCTTTCGTGATGGCGCCAGACCGAGACTACGGAACGCGTTGACCGCTATGACCCTAGCCGCAGCATTGAGCATAACGGATTACGCCTCGATGTTGCACGGACAAACGTCGGATAAATACATACTGTATCCTAAGAATGATCTTATCGGCGATCGGAGGAGGGCCCATGGGGGGGCATGATGCGCCGGCGACGCCACCAGCGCCGCCGGGGACCTTCGCCGTGCGGGTCCAACGGCTGGCCGAAAGGCTGTCGGAGCTGGGCAAAGGGGACTCAGGCGCCGCGGTCATCTCTTCGCTCTCCAACTGTCGGTACCTCACCAACTTCTCGGGTTCAAACGCACTGTTGGTGGTCGCCTACGGCTCCACGCCAGAAGTGACCCTGATTACAGACGGCCGCTACCTGGGCCAGGCCGAGGAGGAGCTCTCCGACCTGCTTGCATCGGGCGCTGTCCAAGTCCAGATTCTCGACCAGGCGGGCAAGCAGGCCCACCGGCTCGCCGGAGAGCTGAGCTCCGGCCGGGGTGCCGTCTTCTGCGAGCACGCCGTGGTCACGCATCGGGACTACACCACCCTCTTGGACGCTTTGGGCGACGGCGCGGCTCCCATCGACTGCTCCGGCACTGTCGAGCGGCTCCGACAGGTCAAGGGCGCCTACGAAATCGAACTGCTTTCCTCCGCGGCCGCCATCGCCGACGCCGCCCTTGCCTGCGTGGTACCGATGGTCCAAGACGGCGTCGAAGAGCTCGAACTCGCGGCCGAGCTCGCTTCCAGGATGATGGCCCTCGGCGCCGCCGGACCCGCGTTCCAGACGATCATCGGCTCCGGGCCCAACGGGGCCCTTCCCCATGCCCACCCCACTGCCCGCAAAGTGCGCGGCGGCGAACCGGTGGTGATCGACTTCGGCGCCGAGTTCGCCGGCTACCGCTCGGATTGCACCAGAACCGTTTTCGCGGGAGGCGAGGCAAAGGAGCCCGAAGCCCTTCGCGCCTACCACGCCGTGCTCGAGTCCCAGCTCGCCGGCGTAGAAGCCCTCGCTGAAGGTGTCCTATCGGGGGTCGTCGACGCCGCCTGCCGAAGCTCGCTTTCGGGCGAGCTTGCCCCACGCTTCACCCATGCCACAGGCCATTCCATAGGCCTCGAGGTGCACGAAGAGCCAATCCTGCGTGCGGGGGGCGAAGCGATACTGCGGAGCGGGATGGTGGTCACGGTGGAGCCGGGCGTCTACCTTCCAGGGCGCTTCGGAATCCGCATCGAGGACACCTTGCTCATCGAGGGATCGGGCTGCAGGCCCCTGACGGGCCAGCCCAAGTAGCACAACCAAGGCACTCGGCCCACTAGCCTGATTGAGGCAAATCCGCAACTTCCCTGCTGAGCGGACCACTTCGCAACAAATCCACGGAGCTTCAATGGGCGTACCCACCTCTACCAACGACCTCAAGAACGGTATGACCCTGGAACTGCCCGACGGGCTCTTTCAGGTGATCGAGTTCCAACACGTCAAGCCGGGCAAGGGCGGTGCGTTCGTGCGCACCAAGCTTAGGAACGTGAAGACCAAAGCCGTGATCGACCGCACCTATCGGGCCGATGAGAAGCTCGAGCAGGCCATAATCGATAAGCGCGACATGCAGTTCCTGTACCGCGAGGGCGGCGATTACGTGTTCATGGACAACGTTTCCTACGAGCAGCTTCAGGTGGGTGCCGACGAGCTGGGAGCCGCCGGCCAGTACCTCAAGGAAGGCGACACCGCCTCCGTCTCCACCTACAGCGGTGTGGTGGTGGGAGTCGAGCTGCCCGCTTCGGTGGAGCTCACCGTCACGGCCACCGAGCCGGGTGTCCAAGGCGACCGGGTTTCCGGCGCCCGCAAGCCGGCCACTCTCGAGACCGGCATCGTGGTGCAGGTCCCCCTCTTCATCGAGCAGGGAGAGAAGATCAAGGTGGACACCCGCACCGGCGAGTACCTCACCCGCGCATGACTCAAAAAGGCGAGCGCCGCAACCGCGGCGCCGGCCCGCAGCACGGCGGGATGTCACGGCGGTCGGCGCGGGAACGCGCCATCTCGATCCTCTACGAAGCCCGCATCAAGGAAATCGTCCCGACGGAAGTCCTCGCTGGTGAGAGCGAGGGGCTCGCGGACCCGCTCACGGTTCGGATCGTCCAGGGGGTCTCTTCGATGCAGGCGGACCTCGATACGCGCATTGCCGAGCACAGCACGTCATGGGGATTCGAACGGCTGCCGATAACGGCCGTCTCCATCCTGGAAGCGGCGCTTTGGGAGATAATCGACGGAAAGGTCAGCGCCGCGGTGGCCATCGACGAAGCCGTGGAGCTCGCCAAAACTTTCGGCGAACCCGCCAACGCCAAGTTCGTGAATGCGGTACTGTCCCGCGTGGCGGGCGAACTCGGCCGCCTACCCCGCCGGCCCGAAGGCGACGCGAGCGATTAGCCTCGGCGTCTGCCCCCCAAGTGACCAGTGTGAGGGGGATTCCCCGGGCTCCGTCACTGAAACTTCGCACCCCCTAAGAACTGGGCGTACCTCCGGTTTTCCGGGAGGAAGCGGACCCACCGGATTGGTCTTGTCGTGCACTGACCGACCGAAGACGACCAGCTGCAAACGGCTTCCTTGCAGGCCCGCATGGCGCTTCGCCGTGCCGCCGGGTTCGGTCACACGTCGGTGATGCTCGGGCAGTCGCTCCTGCCCGAAGGCCTCGCGTGCCCTGGAAGTGGATCGAGATCGTGCCGTGGAAGTGGATCGCACCAACAGCGAGCCCAGTGAGACGGGATGTCTCCTCCTCACCGCTGACCCCGCCGGGGCCCTGAAAGCCCGCGCGCGCACCCCACCCTGGCGCGGCAAGGAGGTTTGCGCTCGGCTCCCGTGCGCACGGCGTGGCGCGCCGTTAGGGCAGTCAACGCGGCATGAGCCTGGCCCGCGGGTGTGCTGATTCAGCCCAGGATGGACGCCGGGTAGTCCTTGAGGCTGAGGAGGTTCAGCTGCTTGGTCGGGACGCCAAGGGCGTGCGCGTCGGCGTTCATAAGGCTTTGGCTTTCCGCCGCAAGCTTGTCCATCAGCTGCTGGCGCTGCACGATGTCTGCCCTGAGGGAGGCTGAGTTGGGATGAGCCAGCAGCCCCTTCAAATCGTTGATGATCGCCGCCGCGTTGGGGAACGTCCAGTTGTCAAGGTCGAAGACAACGGTCTTGATCTTGTAATTGGTAAGAATGTTGGGGACGTTGATCGATGCGAGGTCGAGAAGGTCCGAGCTGCCTGAAGGATTGCAATTCGGCTCGTTGGTGGCGGCGATCTGGTTGGCGGTGACGACGTCAGTGCTCTTGTGCGACAGGATCTCGCCCACCGCAATGATCGTGTCGTTTAGGCTCGCGTTGCAGGACTGCACGTCTCCCCAGATCTCCGTCTGCAGCGTCGCGTAGACACCGGCACGGTCCGCCTTGTTTGCCGGACGCGGGTAGTCCGATATCACCACAATCGCCAACGCGAGGACGACAGCCGCCGAAATGGCCCAGGTACGCAGGTACCAAGGCTTCTTATCGGGGGCGAAGACGGTTGGACTGGCTCTCATGCGACCCGGACACCTCGATAAGTTGGGAAGAAGCGATTCAAGTAAGCACAGGCTAGCGATGTGCGCGCCGCGCCCATCCCCCGCGCCGGTGGTGCCACCTATACCTGGACGGATCGCATCAGAGAAGCGACGCGACCGCCTGGGTCGCAAGCCTGAAGCCAAGCTCACCCAAACCCACGACGGTGCCGTTCACAACAGGAGCCACCACTGAGGTATGGCGCCAGGGCTCCCTGGCGAAGACGTTCGACAGGTGCACCTCGATCTTGGGCCCGCCGAAGATCGCCAGTGCATCCGCCAACGCGTACGAGTAGTGGGTCAAGCCCCCCGGGTTGATGATGATCGCCCTGTTCTTCGCCACCGCGCCATGCACGGCCTCGACCAGTTCGCCTTCGAAGTTGGACTGCAAGGTCTCGGCCGAAAGGCCAAGAACGCGCGCGGCCTCTATACAGCGGCTCTCCATCTCGGCAAGGGTGGCGGAACCATAGATCGCAGGATCTCTGGTTCCGAGGCGATCCAGGTTCGGGCCGAACAAATAAATGACGTCGAGCACGTTACGAAACTATCGTGCTTTGGGGACCGAAGCGCACTTCAAATCAGCTCCTGTCACCGGCCCGCATCGCCGCCCAGGCCCGACGGATGTCGTCCCGGTCGATCCCACGCACCACCTCCAGAGCTTCGGACCCGCGGGAGCGAAGCACGAAGGTGATTGATCCCATCGCCTTCTTGTCCCGTTCCAGAAACGGGAACGTGTCCTCCACGTCGACGCCGTCAGGCAGGCGATCGGGTAATCCCATCCGGTCCACAACGTCGTAATGCGACCCAAGGTCCTCCGAGCCGATCCTGCCCGTGACCCTTGCAAGGTGCGCCGCAAAGAGCAGGCCGATCGCCACTGCCTCACCGTGATACAGATGCTCGCTCCGGCCGGCCAACCCCAGGGCCTCGAGCGCGTGCCCCATGGTGTGCCCGTAATTGAGGAGCGCGCGCCGGCCACCCTCCCGCTCGTCCCCGGAGACATAGGCGGCCTTGATACCGGCACAGCGTGCGACGGCGGACTCGAGATCGTCCCTGTCCAGCCTGCCTGAACCAAGGAACTCGTACTTGGCCATCTCACCGAGACCACTGCGAAACTCGCGATCGCTCAAGGTGGACAAGGTCGAAACGTCACAGATCACCCCGCTCGGCTGCCAAAAAGAGCCGACGAGATTCTTGCCTGCGGGCAGGTTCACGCCCGTCTTGCCGCCTATCGCCGCGTCTACCTGCGCAAGCAGCGTCGTGGCAACGTTCAGATAGCGGACGCCGCGATAATAGACCGAGGCGACGAAGCCGGCCAGGTCGGTGACCACTCCCCCTCCTACCGCGACCACCAGGTCGGAGCGCGACAACCCGAACTCCGCGATTCCTTCGGCAAGGTCTGCGGCCACCCCCATCGATTTGGCGTCCTCGCCATCCGGGACCGCAAAGACGCGCGTCTCGAATTCGCCCAGCTCCGGGCGATGATGGATATTGGCTTGAGTCACGATCGCCACCTTGGAAACCCCAGGGGGGACGAATTCGCGCACCCGGGCGAGAACGCCGGTACCGATGGCGACCGGATAACTTCTGTCACCGAGCTCGACTTGGAGGATCCGCACGGTCAACCAGCCTCTCCGGTGGCATCGGAAGCCATCCCAAGCCACGCCCGCAGCTCAGCGAGCGCCCGCGCGCGCAACTCATCCCAAGGCAGATCCGGTCCTAGCACCACGTCAGCGAGCTCCAAGTAGGCACGATGGCGCTCCGCGTACAGGTGCTCGAGACGTTCCGAGATATCCCCCGTCGCCAGAAGGGGACGCTTGCTCCGCTCCTCCTCCTCTTGCAGAGCTCCAACCAGATGCCTGGGCGTGCACCAGAGGTAGACGACTTTGACGCGGCCGCGAAGCAGATCGGCACTGCGCGGGTCCGCCACTCCTGTGCCACCTCCCAGGGCGATCACAAGAGGGGTGCCATCGATCTCGGCCAGCAGTCTGGCCAGCTCGGCGACTTCACGGTCCCGGAATCCCCGTTCACCATGGCGCCGGAAGATTTCCGCGACAGCCGCGCCTTCCCGAACCGCGATCGCCTCGTCAAGGTCCGCCATGCGCAGCTTCAGTGAAGCCGCCAATTCCGCGGCCAAAGTGGACTTCCCCGCGCCGGGCATTCCCGCCAGGGCGACCACCATCGACGAATTGCGAAGGCTCTCAGTCACCTGGACGATGGGCGGCAGACGGGGTTTGGCCGAGAGAGCCCAAATAGGCGTCGTGATTGCGCTTGAACTCGGCAACCGAGTCGCCGCCGAACTTCCGGATCGCCTCGGACGCAAGCACCAGCGCGACCATGGTCTCCGCAACGACGCCCATCGCCGGAACGGCGGTAACGTCGGTCCGCTCCTTGAACGAGACCGTCGATTCCTTCGACTTCACGTCGACAGTCTCGAGCACCGGCCTGTTCAAGGTCGCCAAAGGCTTCATCCAAGCCGTGGCGACAACGGGACCACCGGTGGTCATGCCACCTTCTACTCCGCCGGCTCTCCAAGTGTCGCGGTAATAGTCCCCCTGCTCCTGGCTCCAGTGGATCGCGTCATGAGCCTCGGAACCTCGCCGATAGGAGATGTCCAGACCCTCCCCGATCGCCACCGCCTTGACTGCCTGAATGCTCATGAGCGCATAAGCCAGCAGCCCGTCAATTCGCCGATCCCAGTGCACGTGTGACCCAAGACCCACCGGCACGCCCCAAGCCACCACCTGGGCCGCGCCACCTAGGGAATCGCCCACCTTCGCGGCCGCCTTAATCTCGGAGATCATCGCCTCCTCGACCAGAGGGTCGAGGCAACGCACCGGGGAGGCGTCGATGGTTTCCAGGTCAGCCGCGGTCGGGAGCGAGGATACCTTGGCTTCGACCGAACCCAGTTGAGTCACATGCGACAATACGGCCACGCCAATCTCGGCCAGGAGCGCCTTGGCCACCGCACCAGCCA
The DNA here is from genome assembly GCA_021847985.1 of Actinomycetes bacterium. Classification (GTDB taxonomy): domain Bacteria; phylum Actinomycetota; class Acidimicrobiia; order Acidimicrobiales; family Acidimicrobiaceae; genus Acidithrix. The sequence continues at coordinate 13,773 of JAJZNF010000242.1, forward strand.
CCACTCTTGCCGCCGTCTCGCGCGCGGAGGCCCGCTCGAGAACGTCGCGCGCGTCCTCGAACCCGTATTTGAGCATCCCTGCCAGATCAGCATGTCCGGGACGCGGCTTGGTCAGCACCTTGCTCGGCGAACCCGGGGCGGGGGACATCTCTTCTTCCCACTTTGGCCACTCGGTATTGCGGATCTCGACAGCGATCGGAGAACCCAGCGTCCGCCCGTGGCGAATGCCGCCCACCAAAGTCAGTTCGTCGCGCTCAAAGCGCATTCGTGGGCCGCGACCATATCCGAGCCTGCGGCGGGAGAGCTCGCCCTGAAAGTCTTCCTCGGTTAGGGACAGGCCGGCCGGAACCCCCTCGAGGATCACGACGAGCCCGGAGCCATGAGACTCGCCCGCGGTCAAGTATCGAATCATGTCGACACAGCCTAGCCCCGACTTATGCGACCCTCTCTTTGCTGGCCACGGCCTACTTCAGCACGGCCTGTCCGGTGCAGAGCTGGAAGCTGCTCGATCCGCCACCGGTGAAGGTCGCACACGCCGTCGACTGATCGATGGAGGTGATCTTGTAGGCACCATTTGCAAAGGTGGTGCCGACGGTGAGACCGGGATAGGTCGTGGATCCGACCGAGACCTCAGCCGTGGGAGACGTTCCCGCCGGTGATACCGAAACCAGCGAGATCTGGCTGGGCACGGTTGTCGCCGTCGTCGGTACGACGACTCCGGACGGCGCGGTTGTGGTCGTTGGCGACGCGGTCGGGGCGCTGGTCACCACAGTCGCGGCCACCAGCGGTACGAACGGGTCCCGATTCCCGTAGGCGCCGGAGAAAGTTGTCGCGGTGCCGCCGGTCGTGGTGGTTGTCGCCTCGGACGTGGCCGGCGAACCAGCAGGCGGAAGAACGGGCGCGGTGCTGCTGCTGTTCGAAGAGCCGAAGAGCTTGGCCACGGCAAAGATGATGGCGATTACCAGGACCACGGCCAGAATCGCCAGCAGTACCTTGGATCCGGAAGACAGACGCCCGAAGAACCCCTGGCCGGAGCCTGGGTCTGCGCCGCCCTCCTCTGGGGCCATCAACTCGGTGCTGTTCTGAGACATCTGCTACCTCACCTTCTAGCCGGCCGCGGTCGTGGTCGTCGAGCCAGCGGGGGCTGTGGTGGTTGTGGTCGAGGCGATCGGGACTCCCGGCGTTCCGACGGGAATGTTCTGGGTGAAGATCTTCGCCTGCAGGGAAGCGCTGACCTGCGAGCCGTCTACGAGCGGACCGGTTTGCGTTCCGCTTCCCGAGAGGCTGACCGTGCTGGTGACAACGAGCCGCGGCAGATTGTCAAGGCGATTTAGAAAGTCGAGCACCTGGAAGTAGCCACCCTTGATCTGGATGCCGAGCGTAACCGCTGCGGGAAGCGTCGACGCCCCCGGCGTCGACGTCTGGGGGGCCTGAGGGGCCGGCTGGGACGGGCTGATGGAAAGGAAGCTGATACCGCTCTCGTTCGAAATCTGATTCACCATGAGAATGAAGTTGGCAAGCTGCGGATAGGCCGGAACGGCGTTGGTGAGACGCGCGAGCTCGGCCTTGGCTGTCGGCAGCTGCGCCTTGAAGGCCTCGAGCGCGGCGATCTCTCCGCGAGCGCTGGCCTGCTGGCTTTGCAAAGAAGCCAGTTCCGAATTCGCTGACGAGATCTCCTTGCCCTTTGGGATCCAGATCAGGAAAACAAAGGCGCCGAGGAGGACGACTCCCACCAGAAGCGCGACCGCGAAAATCATGCGTCTGCGCATCATCGACTTCATTGCGAAATGCCCTCCCCGCTGAGGTAGGCCTGGTATCTACTGGGCGTAACGCTTGAAGCAAGGGTCGCCGTCGAGCTGAACGTAACCACCACGTTGTTCGGAGCATCTATCGACGACTCGTTCACGCACATCTGCCCACTCGAAGCGGTCGAGGACGAAACCCAAGGATCAAGGAAGCCGGGAACCGTCGCCAGGTCGTTGAGCCAGTGGGCGGGGGCCTTCTGAGAACAGCCCATACCGGCAAAGGTGATCGACCCCGGAGATGTGCCCGAAGGCGACTGGCCGCTCAGGCTGGTCCACCAGACATCGGGCGGCGTAGCTGTGTCGAGGGTGTTCACCAGGATCGGCCACTGCACGTCCCCGGTCAAAAGCGTCTGCAGGGTGCCTTCCTGCTTGGCCAGGTTCGCCTTTACCTCGGCGACTGGCGCCAGCCTTGCTAGCTGCGCCTGCTCTTGGGAGAGTTGCACCTGCGCGGCCGACACCTGATTGTTGGCATTGTTCAGCTGACTGCTGCGAAGGGCGGTCAGGCCGCCAAGCACAATCAGCACCGCCAGCAGGCTAACCCCGGCAACCGCCAAGTCGCGACGAACGCGGCGTGCATCCTCCGCCTCGCCGCCGAGGAGGTTGATTACACGGGTGCCGTCGGAGGCGATCCAGCGGCCGAGCGCAAGGGCCAGCGCCTCAGGCATGACCCCGGTGACCCGGTCCTTGTCGGCGGCCAGCATCTCCGGAACGTTGAAGTCCACCAACTCGAGCAGGTCAAGCCTCTCGAGCACGATTTCCGGAGCCAGGCCCTGGCGCAGCGAATCGTAGAAGCCGAACGCGAGCGACCCACCGCCGCAAACGAGGACCTTGACCTCGGCCGGGTTCTCCTTTTGGAACAGGTACGAACTCAGCGTCGTCGAGATCGACGAAGAGATGTCACTCACCCTCGCCGCCACCAGCCGGTCAAGCTCGTCGCGGTCGACCCGCGATGCGAGGTCCTCCGGAATCGGCGAAAAGAGGCCGAGTGCCCTCTTCAGGGACTCCGCCTCGGTTTCAGACAAGTCGAAGCGCTCGGCGATCGCGGCGGTCACCGCATCCCCCGCCCGATCCTCGATGGAACGGGCCAAAGTGAGCATCCCGTTTTCCGCGATGCCAATGTTGATGCTGTCGGCTCCCACGGAGATAACAGCGAGAATCTTGTCCCGCATGGCGGTCTCGGTGACCGGAAAAGCGAGTGTCTGCTCGTCCTCGGCCCCTTCCCCGGGCGCAGCGCTCTGCGGTGCCGGCTCGACGATGCGGACCGACGTGCCTCGCCGACGGCCGTTCCCGCCGACCAGCTCGCCCGACCTTTGAGCCTCCTGGAGGATAACGGACCGCACGAGAGCAAGGAATGAGGCGTCGACGGAAGCGAGCCGGAGTCCGGCATCCTGAACAACGCCCTTGTACACGTCCAACATCGCATTGTCGGTGGCGGCCAGGTGAATGGTGAGCGTTCCGTCCTCGCGTACGACCCGCCTGCCCTTCGGATACTCGAAGTCGACCTCGTATTCGCTGGTGTCGCCAGGGAGGAAGGTGGTCGCCTCGAACCGGACGGAGGAGAGGAGATCCTCGTCCTCCATGCTCGGAAACTCGAGGTCCCTCAGGTACACACGGGATCCGGAGAGGCCGACGCATACATCCTTGGACTTGAAGTTACCGTCGGACCACATGCGTCTGATTGCTTCGACGACGGCCCCACGGTCACGGATGTCCCCACCGACGACGGCCCCCTTGGGGAGCGTGACCAGCCCGAAGTTAGAGACGGTCGGCTTTCGGCCGGGATCGTACTCGAGTTCGACAGCCTTGACAGAGAAGGCGCCGATGTCTATTCCAACGACACGCCTCAAATCAGTTGCCTCCCTGCTTGAGGTAACGGGCCACGTCGGAGCGCTTTACGCGCCATGCCTTGCCAACCCTGCTGGCGGGGAGCTCCTGCGACGCGATAAGCCTGTAAACGGTCGTAGTCGAAACCTTCATGACGTCGGCCACTTCCCTCACTCGCATCAGCTCTTCCACTCGGCCTAGCTCCCGTCACTTCTCGTGGCCACCGCGGCTGTTGCCGCAACCATGCAACATGTTGGACATCTTCAACATATTCCACAACTTCAACAAGGCCAACATAGCATACTCTCGCATCGTCACGAGAGACAGAGAAATGAAGAGATTTTCCCATTAACCGGGGAAAAATTTCAGCGTTGTAACTACTCCGCCACCTACCACGCAACGCGACCAATTCAAAAAGCGCTCCGCTGCCGTCGCGACCCGCATCCGGAGGGCTCAAAAACCTACAGTACACGAATTAGGCCGGCGAACAACGCCGAAACGAAAGCTGCCAGGGCCATAAAGGGCCCGAAAGGAATCGCGACTTTCAAGGTCTTGGATTTGACAAGTGCAAACACCACTCCGAACAACGCACCGAAGATGAAAGCACCATAGAGAAAGTTCACTACTGTGGCCAGGCCAAGAAATCCCAGGTTGATACCTATATAGGCTGCAAATCGCACGTCTCCGAAGCCCATGGATCGCGGTGCGACGAAATGAATCACTCCAAAAACCGCCCCCGCGATAAGAGCGCCCAGGGCGGCGTCTTCGACCATCCGTACGTTACCGGAGCGAACGGACTCGACAAGGAAAAGGGCTACTGACAACGGTGCCCCCACATAGATGATGCGTCGGGGGAGCTTCCGCGTATCCAGATCGATGAATGCTTCGGCGATCAGCACTGCGGCGAACAGGCACAACCCGGCAAGCAAAAGAGGGTTGGAATAACGCACTGCAAGCGCCGCGAAGGCGGTCCCGCCGAGCACCTCGATGAGAGGGTACCGCCAGGATATGGGCTCTCGGCATGATCTGCACCGCGCCCGGAGCAGGAGGAACGAGATGACCGGAATGTTTTCCCAGGCCGAGAGCCGATGCCCACACCGCGGGCAGGCGGACGGAGGCGCTACGATGGACTCTCCGCGAGGCACACGGTAGATGACCACGTTCAGGAAAGAGCCGACGATCAGGCCGAATAGCGCGGCAACGACGACCTCGAACGTCCTCAACCGGCCACCTCTTCGAGCGGCGTCTCGCTGCTCGTTTGGGACTCATACGGCTCATGCCCGGCCTGCGAGAGCGAGCGAGAGCCTTCCTCCCCTTCCCGCTTGGGCATGCTCCCGAACACGGCCAGTACCCCTGCAAAGGCCAGCGGCCAAAGAGTGAGCGAATAGGTGAGCGCCGACACCCGCGACATTGCGACGCCCATCTGGCTCAGTCCGAAAGCGGTCCATCCCAGCGCAAAGAGACGCGGCCTCTCCGCCGCGCCCACGAGAGTGATGGCGCCAAAAGCGAGGTACGGCGCGAGATAATAGCCGACCTGGGTTGGCTCCAAAAACGCCCGAAGCGACAACCCCGCGGAGCATATCACTAGCAGAGTGCGTGCATCGACCGCCCTATTCCGCCATGCCACCCGCAGCGCCAAACCGACACCAAGAGCAATTAGCAGCATGGCAACCCGGAACCATCCAGTCGAGATCAGGTCATGGTGCGACTGCAGTAGCGAGTCCCACAAGGTTGGCCGGTTGAAGCGCAGCCGTGCGGTTTGGGGCTCGGAGAGAACCGCCGAAAGCGACGCAGAGAAATTCCCCGCCATGGCGGGCAGCGCCACGGCGAGCGGGATCACCGCAGCCCGCAACGCGAAGGAGGCGACCCGGCTCAGGCCCTTTACCTGAAGTAGGGCCAGCGGAATCAGGAACAGGAGCGTCAAGGGCTGAAAGGCAGTCGCGGCTCCGGCCAGGTAGGCCGCCCGCGTGGTCTTACCGTCTTGAAGGTCCGAAAACGCGAACAAGGAAAGTGCCATGGCAGCGATGTCTTCGGGATGCCCCCATGGAAAGAGGCAAAAGGCACCGAGCGCGGCGGACGTCCCGGCCACCCAGCGCCTGCGCGAAGCCGGGAGGTCGAGGCGGCGATATACGCCTAGGACGGAAAGCACATAGATGAACAGGTAGATACTCATGTAGCCGAGGCCCCACACCCAAATCACCGGCCTTGGGAGCGGATATGGATAGGGCTCCACAAAGTTCATGAGGCTCGAGAACTCAGCAAGAGGAACAAGGCTGAGTGCGCCCAGAGGGTGGGGCGTCTGACCCACGCCCGGGGAGTAGAAGATGCCGAATCCGCCCCAAAGGATGGTGTGGGCATCGCGCATCATGGCGAAGAAGTCCTCTGCAAGCAGCCAGCCATGTACGGGGAAGAAGAACTGCGCCCCCAATGACACCGAAAGCGAGACCACAAGGAACACGGCAGCGAGCATGACTGCATAAGCGACGTCGGACCGCAGTCCCCGTAGAAATCGCATGGCGGCGGCTCCTCTTCTCCTGTGGCAATGTTATCGGAGCAATCGAACCAATTCTGAAAGCGTGATGAGGCGGCCGGCCTCCCAAATTGACCCGGGGGGCGCGTACCGCGCCACAGCTTGGCCGACGACGGTCTAGGTTCGTAATGGAAGCAAGTGGCAGAAGCTCGCCGAGGTGGGAATGCAGGAGAAGCTGCGAGACATCGCGCTGGAGGCACCGTCTAGGCGAATCCCACTAGAGCGCGCGTTCAACTTCCGGGACCTCGGCGGCTACCGCGCAGGGGCTGGGAAACACCTCCGCCGCGGGAAACTCTACAGATCTGACGACCTGTTCCGCCTGAGCGATCGCGACCTGGCCGTCTTCTCCAAACTCGGCATCAAGACGGTGATCGATCTGCGCACCGAGGTGGAGGCCGGTCGCGGCCGCTTCCCCGCCGACAAGTACCCCGTCGACTACTTCCAGAACTCCTTGATCGACATCTCGGCTGACCATTCCCTTGCGCGAGGCGACGGCGAACAAGATTACATCTACCTCCGTTACACACAGATTCTCAGCGAGGGGCGAGAAGGGATCCGCGAGGTATTTTCGCGGTTGGTGCGCCCCGACGCCGCCCCGGCGGTTTTCCACTGCGTAGCCGGTAAGGACAGGACCGGGCTGGTGGCCGCGATCACGCTCGAAGTTTTGGGGGTCGAGCGCGAACAGGTGCTTGAGGACTACTCCCTTACCAAGGTCGCGATGCGCGAGGCCATCGAGTGGCTGGAGTCCGAGTCTCCGACGCTAGCCGCACGAATGAGCGAACTCCCTCCCGTGGTCCTGAGCGCCGAGCCGGAGAACCTTGCCCGCGTGCTGGCCTGGCTCGATGAACAGCATGGCGGTGCCGAAGGGTACCTGAGGTCCCTGGGAGTCGCCGGCGAAGATCTGGTAGGTTTCCGCGCCTGGATGCTGGAATGACCAGGCGCATAGGATCTCACTCGGCCAGGACGCGAGACCGGTCCATCCTTAGGCGACCCGCCATTCTCGCGTCTGCCGGGACGGTCGCACTCGCGCTCCTGGTCGCCTCCTTGGTCCTAGCCTTCGAGCCGACGGCTGCCCATCGCGCGGCCAAGGCCGACAACACCACCGTCTCGACCGAGGCGCCTTCGAGCACCACCACGACCCAGCCGAATGGTGCGGTTCCCGCCCTGTCTCCAGGGTCGCTCTTCTCCTCCGCAGTCCAGCAGCAAAACTCCCTGCCCGGCACTTCGGCATGGAGGATGAACGGCCACTCCGAGCCGTCGGTGATATCTGGCTTCGCGGGCAGCACCTATGCGCTGATCGGCCAAACGATACCCCTTTACATATCGACAACGGCTCCGACCTTCACCATCAGCGCCTATCGCATGGGCTGGTATCAGGGCTTGATGGGGAGGCTCATCTGGACTTCGCCCACCATAAGCGGGAAAGACCAGCCGACATGTCCGTTACTTTCCCCGTCCAACACGGTTGAGTGCTCAAACTGGACACCGCTGTGGCAGCTGAAGGTAACCAGCGCCTTTGTACCGGGCGACTATCTCCTCAAGCTCGTGGCGTCGAACGGAGGGGCACAGTACATCCCGCTCACCGTGATCGATCCCACCTCAAACGCGGCCGTGGTGGTGCTGAACGCGGTGACGGACTGGCAGGCGTACAATGCCTGGGGCGGGTACTCCCTCTACCACGGACCGGCATCGGACTGGCCGAACAGGGCGACCAAGGTGTCCTTCGACCGCCCCTACGACTACGGCGCGGGTGCGGGAGACTTCCTTGGCAACGAACTCCCCATGGTCGCCCTGGTGGAGAAGCTCGGGTTGAACGTCACTTACGTAAACTCCATCTTTCTCGAACAGCACCCGAGCCTCACCTTAAACCACAATGTTCTCGTCTCCCTTGGACACGATGAGTACTACTCCGTGACCATGCGCCAAGCGCTCCGAAATGCAGTCAACCACGGCCGGAGCCTGATGTTTCTCGGAGCAAATGCCATCTTCCGCCGCATACGTTTCGCCGCTTCCCCCATTGGCCCCGATCGGATCGAGATCAACTACCGCAATCCCTACCAGGACCCCCTGTTCGGCAAAGACAATGCCCGGGTGACAGCGAATTGGCCCGCCTTCCCCGATGCTCGGCCCGAGAGTTCGCTCATCGGCATCCAATACGAATGCAACCCGGTCAACTACCCAATGGTCATAACCGACCCGCAATCGTGGATCTTCAAGGGATCGGGCCTGGGATACGGATCGGAGATCCCGCACTTGATCGGCTCTGAGTTCGACGGCTTCCTCCCCTACAGCCCACATCCGGCGAACCTGGAGATCCTGGCAAATTCGCCAGTCCTGTGCAGGAACCAGCCTTACTTCTCCGACATGACGTACTACAGCACACCGAGCGGCGGCGGCGTCTTCGCGACGGGAACCAACTATTGGGTCGCATCGCTCAACGCAGGGTGCCCGCCCTTTGTCGGCCTCTGTCCCGATCCGGCCACGGATGCGATCACCACCAACGTAATCGAGGCCTTCGGCTCGGGCGGAGTCGGCCTGAACCACCCTTCGACGCCAAACGCCCTCTCGGTCTACGAGCACCCGCCATTCGGCCCCATCAGGCCAGTGTCGCCACCCACCTCGACCACCAGCAGCACTTCCTCGACCACCAGCAGCACTTCCTCGACCACCAGCAGCACTTCCTCGACGAGCTCCAGTACCCTGCCGCTCGGCACGACCTCGACCACCTCGGCCAACTCGACAAAGACCATTACGTCGAGCACGACGACAACCCCGACAACCACCACGACGGCTCCGTGATGATCGCGCAGGCCGGTCGAGGTTACGGCCGCTCAAGACGCGAGAGCGGCACCTCCAACAAACGTGCCAGTTCGGCGACATCCTTTTTCGACAGTCCGGCGAGAAGGTAACGCCGCACCCCCGCCACATGAGTCGGGACCGCATCTTCCAAGCGCCTGCGCCCCAGCTCGGTTAGGTGCGCAATCATTCCGCGCCGATCGGAGGGGCATATCTCCTTGGAAACCAGCCCGCGGGAGGCCATCGACTCCACTCTGCGGGTGAGTCCCGACCGCGAAACCATCGCAAGCTCGGCGAGGGCGGACATGCGCAGCTCATTTCCCGTGGCCTCTGACAAGTGCACCAGAACCTCGTACTCCGCGAGGGTCATGGAGTGCGCGGCCACGAGGTCGGCATCGAGCCGGTTCAGAAGCAGGCCGTTCGTGCGAAGCATTCTGCGCCAGGCCAGCTGCTCCAGAGGATCCAGCCATTGGTGGCCATCCTGGACTTCGTCAACGCTCATTTCGACCTCGGCACCTGCTTATCGCTGGTGCGAGTATATCCGAGCCGGTAGCGCCTCCCCAAGGAACGGATCGACGCCCTCGGCGCGGGAGCCGCCTACTTCTTGGACGACTGATAGTAGGGATTAGTGCCTGACAAATGATCTGTTACGTCGATCACCTCGGTGACCTCGGGGGCTCCTTCGCGGATTGCAACCTCGATGCCCTGGGATAAGGTCACTGAGGCAAGGCCGCATCCCTGGCAGCCGCCCGAGAGGCGCACGAAGGCAGTGGAGCCGGTTACACCCACAAGGTCGGCGCGGCCACCGTGACTCGCTATCGCCGGATTCACCTCGTCTGCGAGAATCGCAATGATGCGTTCCGCAAGCTCACCTTCAAGCGTCGCGTTCTCCAGTCCTTCAGGCGCTCCCGGGGCTGCCGGCGGAGAATTGGGGTTGATGATGACGAGGCCGCCATCCTCGGAACTCACTTCCATGCGGCTTCCACGCAGCGTGTCAACACTCGCTTGAGGCACGACCACCCGAAGGCCCGGCGCGATCTTCTCGACGACGTCCATGAGACCAGCGTCAGAGACAGCCTGGAAGTAGACGTCGTAGTTGTAGCCGGCACCCTCCTGCCCGGCCACCTCGACCCACAGAGCGAGGCTCTCGGGGTCGGACTCCTCGGCAAGTACCGACTTGACCAGTTCCTGAGCCTCTTCCGAAAGCTCCAAAACGATCTCAGCCATTCCAATCAACCTTTCACCGCAGCCACACCTCGAAGTCCGGCTCGTATGCCTTACTACAATGATAGGTGCATTGGACAAATTGCTTTTGGTGCTGCCTTCCAATACCTACCGCGCCCGGCGCTTCCTGGAGTCGGCTCGCAAGCTCGGTATCCAGATCGCGATAGCGACAGATTCCGAGATGAGCGCGCCCGACCACCTCGGAATGGTCTTCGACCGCCTGGACTTCTGCGACCCCGCGTCGGCGGCGGAGGAGGTCGCCTCGCTTGCACGCAGCTACGGCATTGGGCGTGCCCTGGCCGTCGACGAAGGCGGCGTGGAAATCGCGGCACTTGCCAATGCCAACATCACCGGAAGTGGACGTGGCCTTGAAGGGGTACTGGCCACTCGGGACAAGGCCGAGCTTCGCCGTGCTCTAGCCTCGGCCGGAATACCTCAGCCCAGGTCGATTCGCCTGCCCTTGGACGCCCGAGACCGGCCCGAGTTGGGCGGCATGAAGTTCCCGATGGTGGTCAAGCCGACAAAGGGATCGGGCTCCATCGGCGTTACCCTCGCTCGCGACGCAACTGAGCTAGCCCGCGCCATCGACATCGCCGCAGAGGTCGGCCGGGAGATGAGACTGCCCGCAGGCGCGATGCTCGTCGAGGAGTACGTGGAGGGAGACGAGTTCGCCGTCGAAGGGATGATCATCCGCGGGGACCTGAAGGTTCTGGCAATCTTCGAGAAGCCCGACCCGCTGAACGGCCCGGTCTTTGCCGAGACCATCTACGTCACGCCTCCCAGGATCGAGCGGGACGCCGTCGAAGCGATAGAACGGTCCGTCGCCGAGGTGGTGCGCGCCTTGGCGCTCCCCGACGGTCCGGTGCACGCCGAGGTCCGATTGACACCCGGCGGAAGCTGCATCCCCATCGATGTGGCCGCCCGCTCGATCGGCGGCCACTGCTCCGATGCCCTCTCTTTCGCGTTCTCCACGACGCTCGAGGAGCTGATACTTGCAAACGCGACCGGCCGAACCCTGTCCGATACGAGCAGGGAGAGGCAGGCGTCCGGCGTCTACATGATCCCGGTGGAGGCAGAAGGCATCCTGCGAGAGGTCCGAGGAGTGGAGGCGGCGTCACGCGTTCGCTTCGTCAACGGGGTCGAGGTGACCGTCCCCATTGGTACACGCCTGCGGCCACTCCCCTACGACAACCGCTACCTTGGCTTCATATTCGCCAAGGCTCCGGGCTCGGCCGCCGTCGTCGGAGCACTAAGGGCGGCGCGCGAGCTCGTGCACTTCGACATCGACGCCGGCGTCGCAGGGGACGCTTAGGGTTTTGCCCATGAAGGTTCTCGTCGCGTCACTGTATGAATTGGGACATCAGCCGCTTTCCAGCCTCTCTCTTGCAGGTGCCCTGGCGGAGCGCGGCCACGATCCGGAAATCTTCGACTACGACCGCGCGGACTCGGGCGACGTGCTATCCGCTTTGCACGGTCACGACGCGCTGGTGATCTCGGTGCCGATGCACACGGCAAGCGCGATCGCCCTGGGCCTCATCCAGAGCGCCTATGCGCAGCACCCGGAGCTCCCCGTAGCCCTTTTCGGCCTCTACGCGGCGAACCTGGCTCAGGCCGAACTACCCCCGACGGTCGGACTACTTGCCAGCGGAGAGACAACCTCGGACGTTCTGGATTGGATCGACGGTCTGGGAAAGGGCGACACCAAGACCTCGGGCGGGCCCAAAGCGGTGACGCGCACTCGCGAGAAGTTTGCCGTGGAGCCGTCAACGCTCAACCGCTCCCTTCTCCCCCCGCTTTCCGCCTACGCCAAGCTGTCCATCGGCGGAGTGGAGCGGCTGACCGGCTACACGGAGGCAAGCAGGGGCTGCATGCACAGCTGCTCCCATTGCCCGGTGCCGACCGTGTACCGAGGACGCATCCGCATCAACACGCCGGAATGGGTCTTGGCCGACATCGACCAGCTGGTGGCCATGGGAGCCGCGCACATCACCTTCGGGGATCCCGACTTCTTCAATGCGCCCGTGCATTCCATGCGCATCCTGCGGGCAATGCACGCTGCGCACCCTGACCTCACATTCGACGCAACGATCAAGGTCGAGCACCTTCTGGAACACCGCGACATCTTGCCGGAGCTGGCCGAACTGGGTTGTGCATTCGTCGTCTCCGCCTTCGAGCACACCTCTGAGCAGGTATTGGAGAAGTTGCGCAAAGGGCATACCCGGGGCCAGATGGCCGAGGCGGTTCGAGCCTGCCGAGAGGTGGGAATCGAGCTTCGCCCGTCACTGCTGCCGTTCACGCCTTGGACCGCCCCGGCCGATCTGGTGGGGCTCTTCGAGTTCGTCCACGATCAGCAGCTGATCGGCAACGTCGACCCCATCCAGTTCACCATTCGGCTATTGGTGCCCGCAGGCTCGCTCTTGCTCGAAGACCCGCAGGCCCGGGAGCTGTTCGCCCGATCCAAGGGTGATCCCTTGTCGTATGCGTGGGAATCACCCTGGCCCGAACTCGACGCGCTACAGCGCGAGCTTGCGGATCGGTTGCCGGGCTGGCTGGAGTTCTTGGAGACATGGGAGATCTTCGATAAGATGTACCGCCTGGTGTGCTCCCGGCTGGGCTTTGTCGCCAAGGAATTCGACTACAGCATGGAGAGGGCCCGCACCGTGCCTAAGCTGACCGAGTCGTGGTTCTGCTGTGCGGAGCCGGCCGAGACCATGATCATCGCCCCGGTGCACCTCTCTCGCCGCCCAGCGGCCCTCTAATACCGGCTGCCACAGAGGCGGTGGAAATGGACGACCTACCCTATCTTCGCGGTCTTACCGTGGAGCAGACCGAGGCGGTGACCGACCCTGCCCGATTGCTCTGCATCGTCGCGGGTCCCGGAAGCGGAAAGACCACCGTCCTGACGCGCCGAATCGCCTTTCGAGGGATGGACCCCGAGGTGGCGCCGAAGAACACCGTGGCAATCACCTTCACCAACCAGGCGGCGGACGAACTCAAGGCGCGGCTCGCCGGCCTGTCCATGTACGAGCTGCCATGGATTGGGACTTTTCACAGCTTCGCTTTCCTGGTGCCGGGACGCTATCTCGAGGAGCTGCGCAGGCCGGTACCGCATCTGATCACCTCCAAAGCAAGGCTGATTACAGCGGCCGCCCGCGAGGATGCTTCGCTATGGCGTCATTTCGCCAAGTCCGGGAGCGACGGCGCAAACGGCCTCGCCAGCACCTTGGCGATCGGAGAGCTCACGCGGGAGATCGAGACCGCCAAGGCAAACATGGTCGCCCCGGACGGCTACGAGAGCTGGCATCGCACCAACCGGCGAGAAACCGGCCTGGATCCCCAAGCCATAGCGACGGCCTGGAGGTCCTATGAGCGCCTGAAGGCGGCGACCCACCAGATCGACTTCGACGACCTCATAGTCAAAGCCGAAGCCGCTCTGCGCGAAAACCCCTCCTTTGCCCAGACCATCCGCTGGTGGTATCGCCACTTCTACGTGGACGAGTTCCAGGACGTGAACGCGCAGCAGATCGCGCTGTTGAAGCAGCTCGTCGGAGAAAAGCCCGACCTCTGCGTCGTAGGCGACCCGAAGCAGGCCATTTACACCTGGAATGGCGCGCACCCGCGACTGATGCTGGACCTGGACCAAGTCTTTCCCGGGGCCGCCTATCGCTACTTGCGGGCGAACTTCCGATCAGTCGCGGAGGTTGTCGATCTGGCCAACGCCGCAGCGGAGGGCTTTGCCGATCCCGCCATCGCACGGCACGGGGGCGTCATCCATGCCAAGCGGCCAAGCGGATCGCCACCGCGGCTGCACGTCTTCGACTCGGCGGAGGAAGAGGCATCCTTCGTTGCCCGTCAGATCTACGCCTCCATAGCAAACGGCGCCGCGCCGCATTCGATAGCCGTGCTCGCCCGCACCAACCTCCTATTACCCCAGTATCAGGCAGCGCTCTCCGCACGCGGGATCCACAACCACGTGGCCGGCACGGCCCAGATCGTCAGCGACAGCGCCTTGAAGGCGGCGACTTCGCACCTTCGCGAACTGCTCGGTCCGCGCGGGCGCCTGCAGGATGCACTCACCCATCTGGACGACTTGATCGACGAGTACAAGATCGACGGGTTCGGGGGAGGCGCTGCCGACTCCCTCGCCTACTTCCGGCAGATGGCGGTCGAAGCTCTACGCAACGAACCGCGCATGGACCTGACCAGCTTCTTGAACTGGTTCAGGGTCCGGGCAGCCGAGAGTGCGAGCGCCAGCCGCAACGGCGTCACGCTGACCACCCTGCATCGAGCCAAGGGGCTCGAATGGGACATCGTTTATCTGGTGGCAATGGAGCAGGGCGTTCTCCCCCACGCCAAATCCACGCAGCCCGCCGCCATGGAGGAGGAGAAGCGCCTCTTCTATGTTGGGATCACCCGAGCGCGGGATCACCTCTACCTGACCCTGGCGCGCAAGCGGGGAAAGGCGGAGCGACCGGCGTCATCCTTCCTTTCGGGGCTGGGTGCCCTAATCCAGGATGGCATCCCGCAGAAAGCCTCCACGCGGCGCGCGCTGGAGTACATCCGCGCGGGCAAGGAACGCCTGACCACGGCGGAGGTGATTCCCCTCGAAACGGACCCCGTGCTCGAGACCCTCAAGTTGTGGCGGCGCCGGCGTGCAGACGACCTCGGCACCGCCGAAGAGACGCTGCTTCCGGATAGGGCTGTCCACTATCTGGCGTCAAACCTGCCCGTCGACCGGGACGATCTCGCAGTCTGCCCAGGCGTGACCAGGGAGTTCCTCGCCGAACACACCGAGGCCCTGCTGACGCTCTTGAAGGCGCTGGCCCGTGCCAGAAAGGCAAGACTGCCGCTCTAACGCGACTCGGTCCGCCCCTGGCGGTCCGCCGCCAGCTCGGCCAGGCGCGTGAAGTCGACCGAGATAAAGAGGGCCTCGGCCTCGGCGGTAAGCAAGTCGCCCGCATAGCAGGCGCCCGTCGTAAATACCTTCCGGCCGTCCCGCCGCTCGATGCGCGCCTCGAAGCGAAGTGGAGTCCCCCAAGGTGTCGGCTTGCGGTAATTGACAGTCAGCCGAGCTGTCATGCCAGGCGAGCCGCTCATGCTCTGGGCAAGGCCGAGCACTTCATCGAAGGCTGCGGCCAGGTACCCTCCGTGGACATTGCCCGGGGGGCCCTCGTAGGCCGAGGCGAAGTTCACCTTGCCCACGATTACCGCGGTCCCCTCTTCATCGTGCTCGAGCGATAGCTCAACCGGCGGGGCCAAGGGATTCGACGACCCCGAAATTGGCGAGAAGTCCAGGAAACCTCCGTTTCCGCCCGCATTTGCCGCCTCGGCGAAGCCTTCGTAGTCGCGGCCGGACGGGAAGCTTTCGATGGAGTCGGCGACAGCCTCGACCTGCTGGGCTATCACCGCCAGGACATCGGTGGGTGCTTTGGAATCAACCACCGAGTCGATGATTCGCCGTGTCGCATCGCTGATCCGGCGAAATTGCTCTCGACGGGCAGGATCTCCCGGTGCGGTCATCCGCTCGATCCAGCTGTTGTTGTTCGCCATCTCCGCTCCTTATCCGATCTGCAGGCCGGCCAGCACGGGGGCGTGGTCCGAGGGTCCCGGCCCTTTGCGCTCGTTCCTGTCGATCAGGGTCCATGAAAGGTTTTCCGCCACGGCCCTGCTCCCGATCAACAGATCGATACGCATCCCCTGCCGCTTGTGAAACGATCCTCCGCGGTAGTCCCACCACGTGAAGAGCCCTTCTTCTTGGTGCTGAACTCGGAAGAGATCGGTCAGGCCCAACTGGTAGATCCGCTCGAGTACCTCGCGCTCCGGGGCTGACACATGTGTCGTACCCTCGAAGGCCCCGGGGCTCCAAACGTCGCGATCGTCGAATGCAATGTTGAAATCCCCGCCGAGCACCAGGTGCTCCCGGCTCCGTAGCTCCGCCGAGACGGTGCCGGCCAAGGCGTCCATCCACTCCAGCTTGTAGCGATAGTGGTCCGAGTCGAGCGAGCGCCCGTTTGGCACATACAGCGAGTAAACCCTTAGCGGGCCGCAGGTGGCGCCCAGCGCACGGGCCTCGCCGCCCGGTTCTCCGATCAGGCCCCGAGCCGGCTCCGAGATCCCGAGCCGCGAGAGAATCGCAACCCCGTTCCATTGGCCCTGCCCAAAATGGAGCGACTCGTACCCCGCGGAGACAAAGGCCGCCGCGGGAAACGCAGCGTCGGTCAGCTTGGTCTCCTGAAGGCAAACCACGTCGGGTGCAGCCCTGTCGAGCCAGGAAAGCACCCGCTCCATGCGGGCTTTGAGCGAATTGACGTTCCAGGTTGCAACCGTCAACATGTGGCCGCCCCCAACCTGTGCGAGGCCGGGATTCTACGCATCGGCGATGATGAACATGATGTCGACTTCGGCACTGACGGCACCGCCCACGCTCGCGCGTCCATGCCCCTTTCCTGCCCGCGCCGACAACCGAACCAGCTCTATCTCCAGATCGAGAACGTCCGCCGGAACGACCTGACGTCTGAACCGAGCTTGATCTATTCCACCGAACAGGGGCAGCTTGCCCTTGTATCGATCGTCGGCGAGGACCGCACAGGCGCCGAGCTGGGCGATCGACTCCACCTGCAGCACTCCCGGCAGTGTCGGGCGCCCCGGGAAGTGGCCGGCGAAGAAGTCCTCCTCGCCGGTGAGCCTCCAAAAGCCGCGCGCGTACTCGCCGGGCCGCAGTTCGGTGATCTCGTCCACGAGAAGGAACGGGGGGCGGTGTGGAATGAGTTCTTCTGGTTTCACGCCTAAAGATTAGAAGAGGCCATGCATCTCGAGGGTCCTAGAACCATACTCGGATCCCGTCAGAAGACGAGACCCGAGGCGGCCTCTGATACCTTCAGATTCACAGCGCGATGGATAAGATCCGCCTGCTCGAGGGCGTGCATCGCCGCAGAACCGGTGGCCGGTGAGCCGGCGGGGACCCGGGAAACGTGGCGCAGCCGATAGTCGGAGCGCAGCAGCGAATGGAGCTGGGAGTGGACAAAGGACCACGCTCCCTGATTCTCGGGCTCCTCTTGCAGCCAGACCACCTCGGTCGCCCTCGTATAACGGGACAAGACCGCGGCGATCTCCTCCACCGGCCACGGGTAGAGCTGCTCGACCCGGACCACGGCGCAGGACTCTCCATCCTGCTTTCCTCCCAGAACCTGGCCGGCTGCGGCAATTGCTTCATAGGCGACCTTGCCGGAGCACAGGACCACGCGGCGGACCTCCTCGGGATCACGGCTTGCCGTGGCTCCGCTGAAGACCGCGTCATCGAGCACCGGGTTGAAGCGGCCCCCGGTGAGCACGTCCACCGGAACCCTGGCCTGACGGGCTCGCAGAAGGGACTTGGGAGAGAAGACGATCACCGGCCTCGGGTTCTGCCGCTTTGGCTGGGCGCGAAACATGTGGAAGAGCTGGCCGGCAGTCGTAAGGTTCATGACCGCCAGGTTCTCGCCCGCGCACATCTGCAGGAAGCGCTCCATGCGGCCCGAGGAGTGCTCGGGGCCCTGGCCCTCGTAGCCGTGGGGCAACAACATAACCAGGCCCGACCCCTGATCCCACTTGTCGTGGGCGGCGGCAATGAACTGATCGATGATGATCTGAGCGCCGTTGGCGAAGTCCCCGAACTGCGCCTCCCAAATGACCAGCGCGTCCCGCCTCACTGTCGAGTAGCCGTATTCGAAGCCAAGGGCGGCGTACTCGGACAGCAGCGAATCGTAGATCATGAACCGGCCGAAGGGGCCGCGGCGCCCGGCGGAGGTGGCGTAGTCGGAAACATGCTCCAGCGGAACGTAGTCTTCGCCGCTCCGGTAGTCGATGAGGGCGGCGTGGCGGTGAGAGAAGGTACCTCGGCGGGAGTCCTGGCCCGCCATGCGCACGTCATAGCCCTCCAACACCAGCGAGCCGAACGCCAGCTGCTCACCAAGGCCCCAGTCCACTTCTCCGCCGGCAAGCACCTCGCGGCGAGTTTCCAGCTGCCTCACAAGCTTTGGATGAACGGTGAAGCCGGCCGGGAAGGTGTGAAGCACCTCACCGAGCAGCTCGACATCGGCGGGGGCCACGTGGGTGTCCACCGCCTCGAGGGCAACGTTGTGCTCCGGCGCCTTGGGCAGCTCAGTGGGTTTGGGCGGGGCTGAAGAGCGAGTCTGATCCAACGCCGATTGCAGCTGGCCAAGAAAGTCGTCGAGTGACTGCTCGGCTTCCTCCATCGAGATGTCGCCGCGCGCGACCAGTGCCTCGGTATAGAGCTTCCGCACCGACCGCTTGGCCTCGATGATCTCGTACATCTGGGGCTGCGTGTAGCTCGGCTCGTCGCCCTCGTTATGCCCGAATCGGCGGTAGCAGACCATGTCGACAACCACATCGCGGTGGAACGCCTCGCGGTAGTCGAGGGCAAGCTCGGCGACCCACGCCACAGCTTCGGGATCGTCTCCGTTGACGTGAAGGATCGGGGCCTGGATCATCTTGGCCACGTCCGTCGCATAACGCGACGAGCGCGCCTGCTCGGGGTTTGTAGTGAAGCCGACCTGGTTGTTGATGACCAGGTGCACCGTGCCGCCCGTCCTGTAGCCTCCCAGCTGGGAAAGATTGAGGGTCTCGGCCACCACCCCCTGGCCCGCGAACGCCGCGTCACCGTGAAGGAGGATGGGGAGGATGCGGAAGGTTCCGCGCTCCCCGGCAATGTCCTGCTTGGCCCTGGTCATCCCCTCCACGACCGGATCGACCGCCTCCAGGTGAGAGGGGTTGGAGGAGAGCGTGACCTCGATATCGGTTCCGTGATAGCCGCGATAGACGCCGCGGAAGCCCTTGTGATACTTCACATCTCCGGAGCCCTGCACGCTGTTGGGGTCGAGGTTGCCCTCGAACTCCTTGAAGATCTCGGAGTAGCTCTTGCCCACGATGTTGGTGAGGACGTTCAGGCGCCCGCGATGCGCCATGCCGATGACCGCCTCGCGCAGACCGGCCTCCGCGGCACGGTCGAGGACCTGGTCCAAAAAGACGATGGCCGCTTCGCCTCCCTCGAGGCCGAAACGCTTCTGGCCGATGTACCGGGTGTGAAGGAAGCGCTCGAACGCCTCGGCGGCGTTGAGCTTGCGCAGCAGGTGCATCTTCTGGGTGGTGTCCGGCTCGGGACGCGCACCTTCAACCCGTCGCTGTATCCAGTCCTTCTGGGCGGGATCCTGGATGAACATGTACTCCATGCCGATGGTGCGGCAGTAGGTGTCCCGCAGCAGCTGCAGGATGCCGCTCAACGTCATCGAGGTATGCCCGCCCAGGCCCCCACAATAGAACTCTCGGTCCAAATCCCAGACCGTCAATCCATACCACGCGGGGTCGAGCTCCTCCGGCATCGCCGGTGACTTTTGCGCCAGCGGGTCCAGGCGCGCCATCAGGTGACCGCGAGAGCGATACGTGTCGATCAGCTGGTTGACCATCGCCTGCTTGCGCAGGCGGGTCATATCGCCCGGCTCGCGCCCGGCGGTATCGCGCTCCCAGCTGGCGGGCGGATAGGGGACCGAAAGGGCGTGGAATACATCCTGATAAAAGCCGTGCTGGCCGGTGAGAAGCTCGTGCATTCTGGCCAGGAAGAGTCCCGATTCGGCTCCCTGGATCACGCGATGGTCGTACGTCGAGGTCAGAGTCACGGTCTTGGAAACGCCAAGGTCCACCAGAAGCGAGGGATCGGCCGCCGCCATGCCGGTGGGGAAGGATATGGACCCCACTCCGATGATGACGCCCTGACCCTGCATGAGGCGTGGAACCGAGTGCTCGGTACCTATGGTGCCCGGGTTTGTCACACTCACCGTCGCGCCCACGAAATCGTCAGGCGAGAGCTTGTTGGTCCTCACCTTTCGAATGAGATTCTCGTACTCGCGGAGGAAGGCGAAAAAGTCCATCTCGTGCGCCCCGCGGATCACCGGGACCATCAGTGTGCGCGAACCGTCCGCCTTGGCCAGATCGACGGCGATGCCGACGTTGATCTCCTTGGAGCGCTGAACGCCCGGGGTGCCCTTCTCATCGATGGCAGGCACGAAAACCGAGTTCATCACCGGGTAGGCCTTGATGGCCTGCACGATTGCGTAGGCGATGATGTGGGTGAAGGAAACCTTCTCGCCCGAGGAGCGGGCCAGGTGGTTGTTGATGATTCCGCGGTTCACTTCGAGCAGCTTGGCCGGGATCGAGCGGACGCTGGTCGCGGTGGGCACCTCGAGCGAAGCGGTCATGTTGGTCACGATTCGAGCTGCCGCTCCCCGTATGGCGACCACCTCAGCGCCGGCAGGAGGCGCGTATGGCGCGGGGGCGGGCCGGGCCGCCGCAGCGGGAGCCACCGTAGCGACCGGAGC
>JAJZNF010000293.1 GCA_021847985.1 Actinomycetes bacterium
ATCCGCTGGCGAGCGGTGCCTTCGGGATGGAAGCAGCGGTCATAGCTCTCGGCGGCGACCTTCCGGGCGCTATCCAAGTCCGGATAGGTTCTGGATCTCCACACCAGCGTTTTCTCAGCGGTGGCGATGTACTCGTCCCGGTCTCGGGGCGGAGGGTCGAGCAAGACTTGGAGCGCCTCCGGTGTGGATTGCCCGAAGTCGGGTTCTCCGGTACTGGGCATCACCGACGTAAGCGAAAGCAGCCGCTCAGGATGCTCGATCGCCATCGTCTGGGCGATCGCGCCACCCAAGGACGCGCCCACAACGTGGGCCCGCCCGATACCAAGCGAGTCGAGGAGCGCAAGTGCGTCATCCGACATGTCGCTGAGCGTGTAGGGTGCGGGTTCCCTCGCCAGGGCAAAGTCTCCGCTCATCGCAGCCTCTACGACTGAAGGGAGCACGCCAGCACGGTCATCGATCTTTGAAGAAAGTCCGCAGTCCCTGTTGTCGAAGGCGATTACGAACCGGCCCTCGGCCGCCAAGCTTTCACAGAAAGGCCGCGGCCACGCCACGAGCTGGGCACCCAGCCCGCTTACGAGCATCAATGGCGGGTCGCCGGGAGAACCGAATGTTTCGTACTCGAGTGCGGCACCGCCCGGTGTCCTGATCTGGCCCATGGCCCAACAGATCCTACGGTGCCGCCCGCCCCAAGCATCCGGCGCTCCGGGCGCAAAGGCCTCCAGCGGCCGGCACAGGATCCTTCACCCGGTAGCCACTTACTGCAGATCGACGCTAGGGCCGGCTGAGCAGCCGGACGGCCCCCGGAGGATGCAGCCTGGCGCAGCTGGAGGATATAGCGGTCGGGAACATCTCCCGAGGAGCGCCTTTCCTGGGATCTCCTGTGCGCCTGGTGTGGCGCCGGCCGCAAATAGCCGTCGCGCTCGACTCACACGCCCACCTGGTGTCACCTCCATCCTGGGCGCGGATGCCTGGACCGCGGCCATACCGCCGGATAGGGCCTAGATGACACCCCTCGCACGCAGGTCTTCGAGCTCGCCGTCGCTGAAACCGAGCTCGCCGCCCAGGACCTCTCTGTTGTGAGCGCCGATCTCAGGCCCGCTCCAACGGACCTCCCCGGGGGTGGCGGAGAGCCTGACGGCGACGTTCTGCATCCGGATCGTCCCTAGTTCGGGGTCATCCACCGCGATGGCAACGTTGCGATGCTGCATCTGCTCGTCCTCCAGAACGTCTTCGACGTCGTATATAGGGCCTACCGCCGCGCCGGAATCCTCGAGACGCTTGAGCACTTCCGCCTGCGACAGCTGCATCAGGCGCTTGCTAATCAGCTCATCAAGCACCTCCACGTTCTGCAGGCGATCGGAGTTGGTCGCGAAGCGCGGGTCTTGGCCGAGCTCCTGCAGATCAAGGGCGTCGAGAATGGCTAGAAACGTCTTCTGCGTAGAGCCGGCAATGACGACCCACTCCCCGTCGCCGGTGGGGTATATGTTGCGCGGCGCAACGAAGGCGGTCCGGCTTCCCAGGCGCGGCGGTACGAACCCTAGCTGGTCGTAGTCGATGATGTGCGAGCCGAGCAGCATGATCAGGCCGTCGTACAGGGCGAGGTCGACGTACTGGCCCCTTCCGATACGTTGCGCATGGAAGAGCCCGAGCATCGCTGCATAGGCGCCGAAGATCGCCGTGCTGGTGTCACCCAAGCCGAAGGAGGGCAGTAGCGGCGGCCCTCCTGGCATCCCCGTGAGTGCGGCGAAGCCGCTGATCCCCTCGACGATCGTCCCAAATCCGCGACGCTGCGAAGACGGCCCTGTCTGGCCGTAACCGGTCACGCGTACCATCACCAGACGAGGATTGATATCTGACAGCTGCTCATAGCCCAGCCCCCAGCGCTCAAGGGTGCCGGGTCGGAAGTTTTCTATTACCACGTCGGCCGTCGCGGCCAACCTGCGCACGATTTCCTGGCCCTCGGGAACCCGCATGTTAGCGGTTACAACCCTCTTGTTCCTGTTCACCAGCTTGAACATGAGTGGGACTCCGTTCTTGGAAAGGCCCCATCGTCTCAGCTCATCGCCCCGTCCAGGCTGCTCCACCTTGATCACGTCGGCGCCGAAATCCGCCAAGTGCATCGCCATGACCGGGCCGGCCATGAGGCTGGACAAGTCCAGTACCCGGATACCCTCAAGGGGCTTCTGCCGGACTTCCGTGGATTCGCCGCCCTCAGCCACCTTTACCTCCCTTGCCAGCCAGTTGTCCTGGCGCTCGCCATCAAGCCATCCTTGGTCGCCCCCCGGGCGGCGTAGGACTTGAAGGGTATCCCGAGCAACCCTTCGATCTCCTTTGACGCCTCCAGGAGCGCCGGCAGACTCACCCCGGTCTCCACCCCAAGCTCAAAACAGAGGTGCACCAGATCTTCCGTGGCAACATTGCCGTGGTCTTGCTCCCCGCCCGGAAGCCGGATCCCTCCACCCATGCCACCGATCGAGCTCTCGAGGACCGTCGCACCGGCCTGCATCGCGGCCAACGCATTTGCCAGAGCCATTCCGTTGGCATTATGCAGGTGCACGCCCACCTTCAGCTCCGGGTAGACATCAAGCACCTCCGCCACCAGTCGATGGACCTCGGCCGGCCCTTCGACCCCGGTGCTGGTGGCAAGCGAGACCTCCGTAACTCCAAGCTCCCTGTAGCGCCGCACTATGGCCAGCGTCCGGTCGATGGAGACCGGCCCTTCATAGGCGCAGAAGATAGACATCGCAATGGCGCCGACGAAGCGGACCGACCCGCCAGGCGCGGCATCCACGGCACTCTCGAGGGCAGCGAGATTGCCATCCACGCCGGTGTTCTGGTTCATCTGCACGTACCGCTCGCTCGCGGTGGCCAGCAGCACGACCTCCTCGACTCCAGCAGCAACCGCGCGCTCCATCCCACGCCGGTTCGCGACCAGCGCACGATAGGTGCACCCCGGATGCCGCTTCAGGCCGGCCCAGACCGCCTCGGCATCGGCAAGCTGGGGCACCATCTCAGGGCGCATGAAGCTAGTCGCCTCGACGCGGGAAAGCCCGGTCGCGGCAAGGGCATCGATCATCGCGCTCTTGATCTCGGACGGATACTGCCGCGCGACGCTCTGCAGGCCATCCCGAGGTCCGACTTCGACGATTTCGACTCTGCTCGGCAGCTTCAATTGCCCCCCTTTTGGTGAGATGCTCCCGGTGCGCGTGTGACACGGGTCCTTTACGCCCTACGGTCGCGCAGTCCGCTTCGCGGGCGGTCCTCTTCGTTCCGATCGAAGAACTCCATGACCTGAAGACGGGACGCCTGCACAATGCGCGCCATCGTCTCTCTTGCCACCTCTGGCCGACTGCTCGCGATCGCTTCCACAAGTAGCTGGTGATCCTCCGTATGACCGGGACCCCTTAGCCGAGACTCGGAACCGACCCGCCTCAACGCGACCATCCCCGGCTCGAGGGCCGTGAAAGCGGAGAACATCAGGCTGTTTCCGGCGATTAGCGCAACAGCCCGATGCAACGCGCGATCCGCGCTGATAAGTGCGGCGGGATCTGCCCCGGCGTCGCGCATTGCACCCGCGATCATGCGCAGTTCCTCCACGTCGGCGGGGTTCGCCTGGAGCGCCGCCGCGGCCGCCAGCGCCGGTTCGATCACCTCTCGGAACCCGACCAACTCGAGCAAAAGGTTCGGATCGGGATCGCCGCCGTATCGCCAGGCCGCAACCTCCGGATCCAGAAGATGCCAATGATCCCCGGAGAGCACCTTGATGCCCCTCTTGGGCCTGGCCTCCACCAAACCTTTGCCCTCCAGCACCTTGAGTGCCTCACGCACGACACTTCTGCTCACGCCGAATCGCTCGACCAGAGTCACCTCGGTTGCAAACCACTCTCCGGGCGCCACCTCTTCACGTACGATCGCCAAGCCGAGCGCGCCGACCACCCGGTCACAAAGGCTTCTATCGTCCAAACGCTCTTCAGATGAGGAGAACATTCGTCCTATCATATGACTTTTCTGCTCCCAGCGCAGCCCCTGGAAACAGAGAAGGCTCGGAGCAGGTGCTCCGAGCCTTCTCACAAAAACGTCAGGTTTTCGCCATTTGGCCTCACGGCCTGCCGAAATTAGCGGGTGCCTAGGCGTTCACCAGCTCGCGCCGAGGCTGGCCCAAGGTCAGGTCCTCTGGGACCCGGCGAGAATGCGCAAAGCCGAAGAGCACCAGGATCAGCATTACGGCTGCCAAGATGAAGGCGGCGATGGCTGCCCATTGGGCGATCTGGCCGAAGACCGAGAATGCATACGCCTCGAGCAGCAGGCCCCTCAGTGTTGTTCCCTTGAATGAGGTGTTGACCAATGCCTGAAGGCTTGCATCCTTGGGGTTGGCCATGGCAGCGGCGCTGATCTTCGAATAGACACCGCCGTAGGGCATCTCGGAAAGGTGAACCGAGATGAAGTGGTTGGCGTAGGCCTCAGCCTGCGCACCGGTCAACAGCTGCTGTCCGGCGTACTTCTCCAGGTAAGGGATCATCCCGGGGGTGATCTCCGTGCCGGCCTTTGCCTGCTGAAAGGCGGCCTTCGAGGGGAAGTAGATCTGCTGAGCAGCCAGCTGGTCATGAACGTTGGAGTTGGCAAAGTTGGCACCCACCAAAAGCAATGATCCCGCCACAAGCAGGACCACTACCATGACCAAACCCGCCAAGCTCATCAGTGTATCGAATACACGTCTCTGCATCTCCACCCTTTCGTTGCGCCGAGAAACTCGGTCACTGGTTGATTTTCGTCGGCGGACCCGGCGCGGCAAAGGGACAAGTGTCCCACCTTTTTGAAACGGATGTCACACTGTCGATCCACCGATAGGGCCTTTGTTCCCGACTTGGACGCCGGAAATTGGGGACCTCCGGAAGGTGGCAGCATGGGATTGAGTACCCGATCGGCCGCGTAGTGTCCTGGCTGACGGGACCGTGAACGTCCGACCTCCGCACCGGGCCTCACCAGACGGCTTGCGGCCGGTATGGTGGGGGCATGAGACTCCCAGTGGGCCGCACGACGATGTTGCAGCGGACAGCCGCCGCCTTGGCCATGTTGGCACTTGCACCGCTGGCGGCATCCTGCGGCTCGCAATCGGCGGCCGAGACCCAGGCGATCAACGTGGCCTCCTGGATCGTCAAATACGGCATGGCCGACGTCAAGCAGCTGCAGTCCGACTATCAGGCATCGGCCGGCGCACTCGGCTCCGGCCAGGCGGCCCAGGCAAAGTCGGAGTGCTCGAAGCTGCAAGCAGATACGGCCAGGATGCTCAAGCAGCCTCAGCCCGCCTCGCAACCCCTGGCCAAGGACTGGGCAGCCACGGTTTCGGACTCCAACAGCTTCGCCGCTGATTGCCTTCAAGCGGTGCAGGGATCATCGTCGGCTCAGGCCGCCGCATCACAGGCAGGCACACAAATCACTTTCGACATCAACGCGGTCGAAAACGACATCGGCGCCATACTCGGCTGAGCGGCCGCCTGCCGAGGCACCGCCCGTGCACCCCGCTAATCTCTAGCCGGTGCCAGTTAGACACGACCACCAGGCGCAAGGGGGGCTGAGAGACAGGCTCGGCCGAAGCTTCGGAGCCGTGGCGTCTCAGTACGCCACTGCCCGGCCCCGATACCCCGAAACCCTGGTCGCCGACATCGTACGCAGCGGCACGCGCGTATTGGAGCTCGGCGCGGGAACCGGCCTCCTCACCCGCACCCTGGCCACTTCGAACCTGACCTTCCTCGTTGCCACTGACCTGGATCCTCAAATGCTCGTCGAGCTGCACGGAGCGCTCCCCGCAATTCCCGCGGTCGTGGCCCGGGCAGAACGCCTGCCATTCCCCGACCAACACTTCGACATGGTTATCGCGGCCCAGGCGGCGCACTGGTTCGATCTCGAGCCCGCCGCGCATGAGATCCGCAGGGTCTTGAGGCCCGGCGGGGAACTGGCGCTCCTTTGGAATCACCGCTCGCTGGAAGTCGACTGGGTGGCCCAGTTCGAGCGGATCACACGGGCGTACACGATCGGGACCGTCGATCGCGAAGTGGCCGATGAGATCGCCGCAACGGGCTGTTTCGGCCCTTTCAGCATGTACAAAGCGGCGTTCGAACATCGGGTCGATCTCGAGGGGGCGCGGAACCTGGTGGAGAGCTTCAGCCATGTTTCCACCTTGCCGCCCGACACCAGGGCCTCAGTGATCGAGGAAGCCGCAGAGCACTTGCGCATGAGGGCGGACCAGAATGGGGTCATATCAATTCCCTACTACTGCGAGGCGTACGTTTCCCCTGTCAAATGAAAGCCCGCCGAAAGTGACGCGAAATTGTGACCACCGACCGAAAATGCCCCTGATAACCTCGTTCTCAATCCAATAGGACCGGAGAGACACTCATGAGTCGCCTGAACACAGTCGGCACCGGAGCAGCCCTCTTCGCCGTCGCAACGGTCGCTGCCGCCTGCGGCGGCTCGTCGTCAGCCGGCACCACGAACTCGCTGCAGCCCAAGCTCGAGAATGATGCGGCCACCACCGAG
>JAJZNF010000283.1 GCA_021847985.1 Actinomycetes bacterium
CGCGTATCTGGATGCGGTCCACTGGGGCGACGAGATGACCCGCGCCTTGCTGGCCGGCGTAGGAGGGGGCGAAGAGTAGGTTCAGGCCCGCAGCCGCACGGCATCCGGTTTCACCGGCGCCCTCGAGCCGGGACGGGGGAGGCCGGAAGGGCCGGCTCGATGACCAACCCTTCCGGCTCCTATGATCGGCTACTCGTCTGCCACGATCGAGCCGACCCGGTCGGCGAGGCCCGGATCTTTGCGCACGAGGGAGATCGAGTAAAAGACCGCGATGATCAGGATCGCCAGTGCGATGTAGGGATACCAGCTGTAAGGGGCGGGCTGCCCGGGCTTTGCCAGGTAATAGAGCGGGACGACGATGGCGATGGCGCCGAGGATCGGCAGAACGCCGTGGCGGACGCTGCTGAACTCGCCGGGCCTGTACTTCCGGTAGTAGAAGGGCAGGGCAAGGTTCGCGAAAAGGTAGACGAGCAGGACCAGGATGGTGCCCATCGTCGAGGACTCGGCGAAGAAGTTCACCGGATCCATCGCCTTTCCGCCCACCAGGTTGGAGATCGCCCAGCCCAGGATGATTACGAGTGAAATGCCGACGAAGAGCATGATCGCGTTCATCGGCGTCTTGCGCTCGGCGTGGACCTTCCCGATCCAGGCGGGCAGAAGTCCCTCACGTCCGGCATTGAAGACCAGGCGCGCCTGGGAGTTGGTTCCCGCGATCAGGGCGCCCAGGGTCGAGGTCATTCCGGCCAGGTAGGCGAAGAAGGCCGCCGCGCCAAGCACCCCTTGGGCCACGGTGATGAATGGGATGGTGGCGTTGCCGAGTGCGGTCACATTGTCTCCGAAGCCGCTTACCGTCGCGTAGGCGAACACCACGTAGGAGACGACCATGATGGCTACCGAGGCGAAGACGGCCCTCGGCACGTTGCGCCGCGGGTTGTCCGTCTCCTCGGCCAGGGCGGCCGAGTTCTCCCAGCCGATGAAGAGGTAGATGGCCAGGGGGAATCCCTGGGCCAGGCCGGTGAAGCCGTCCTTGATGTTGGCGGGATTGAACGGGGCGATGGAGAGATGGCCGCCGTGCTTGATGAGCGCGGCCACGGAGACTACGACCAGCACCACCATCTCGAAGGCAAAGAAGAAGCCCGCGATCTTGGTCGACAACGCCACGCCGCGGATCATCATGAACACGGCGCCGGCGGCGAAGATGGCGGTGAAGATTCCCCAGGGCACGTCGACCTGGAAGTAGTGCTGCAGGATTATGGAGAAGAATCCACCCGATATGACAATGACCGAGGCCATCGCGATCATGTAGCCTGCGCCGGCAATGAGAGCGGTCGACACGGCACTTGTCGGGCCGAAGGACTTACCGATGAAGGTAATGAAACCGCCCGTGGAAGGTTGTGCCCGGGAGAACTCTGCCAGGGTGTTACCGAGGAAGGCGATGGCGATGCCTGCGGCCAGGATCGTCAGGGGCGAGGCGACGCCTGCGGTGATTGCCAGGAAGCCGAAGCCGAAGAAGAAGCTCATCGCCGGGCCGATGTTGGCCATCGTCGCGGCCGCAATGTCCGTGATGCTCAGCACGCCACGGTGCAGGCGCTGTTCGGGTCCGTGCAACGGGGCGTGAGGTGCCTTGGATTCCGCGAGCGGCAGCTCAGGATCCGATGGTGGTGAGATATCCGGTGACAACTAGGTCCTTTCGAGGGAATATGTTCGGTAAATGCTCCTGTGCAAGGGGAGCACGCACCCAAAATTTACTTCCGGGCGAAACTTCGCCGCCACTGCGCCTGCGGAATCCGAAGCTAAAACTCAGTGAGCGCGCATAAGGAGCTTGGTCGTCTCTTGTGACCATTAACAACAAAGCTGCTTCCGGCACGGCGCGCGCGGAGCGGCCGGAAGCAGCTTTGTCTCGAATCCTTCGCCGGCGGTCAGCCGCGCGCCAGATTCCGCATCACGTATTGAAGGATTCCACCGTTGCGGTAGTAGTCGAGCTCCTTGGGCGTGTCGATCCGGACCTTGGCCTCGAAGCTCTTCCCGTCGGCTTCGACGGTGAGAGTATCCGGTGCCTTCGATCCCTCGGCCAGCCTCTCCAGGCCCTTGATGGTTATGGCCTCATAACCGGTCAGCCCCAGCGAGTCGATGCTCTCGCCGGCGGGGAACTGCAGCGGAAGGACGCCCATCCCCACCAGGTTCGAGCGATGAATCCGCTCGAAGCTTTCCGCGATGACCACTCGGATACCCAGCAGGTAGGTTCCCTTGGCCGCCCAGTCGCGGGACGAGCCCGATCCGTACTCCTTGCCGGCCAGGATCACCAGCGGAACACCTCGCTCCCTGTAGGCCATGGCGGCCTCGTAGATCGTGGTGATGCCGCCATCCGGAAGCAGCTTGGTGAAGCCCCCTTCCTTGCCGTCGGCAAGCCGGTTGCGGATTCTGATGTTGGCGAAGGTCCCGCGGATCATCACCTCGTGGTTGCCGCGCCGTGCGCCGTAGGAGTTGAAGTCCGCGACCTCGACGCCGCGCTCGATCAACCACTGGCCCGCGGGCGAGTTGGCGCGGATGTTGCCCGCCGGAGAGATGTGGTCCGTGGTGACGCTGTCGCCAAGAACGGCCAGCACCCGAGCGCCCTGGATCGGAGCGATCGGCGCAGGCTCCCGGGTCATGCCCTCGAAGAACGGAGGCTTGTGCACGTAGGTGGAGTGCGCGTTGTCCCAGGCGAAGCTCGATCCGGAAGGCACGTCGAGCGCCTTCCAGCGCTCGTCACCCTCGAAGGCCATCGCGTAGCTCGTTCTGAACATTTCCGTGTCGATCGAGCTGCGAAGGACTTCGGTGACCTCTTCCGCGCTCGGCCAGACGTCGGCCAGGTAGACGGGCTTTCCGTCGGAGTCGTGTCCCAGGGGCTCGCCTTGAAGGTCGAAGTCCATCGACCCGGCGATCGCGTAAGCGATGACCAGAGGAGGCGACGCCAGGTAATTCATCCGCACGTCGGGATTGATGCGTCCCTCGAAGTTGCGGTTTCCGGAGAGCACCGAGACTGTGGCGAGGTTGGCGGAGTTGACCGCCTCTGAGATCTCGGGAAGCAGCGGGCCGGAGTTGCCGATGCACGTCGTGCAGCCGTAGCCGACCAAGTAGAAGCCGAGCTTCTCCAAATAGGGGGTCAGGCCGGCGCGGTCGTAATAGTCCATGACCACCTTCGAGCCCGGGGCGAGGGTGGTCTTCACCCAGGGCTTGGCGGCCAGTCCGCGCTCGACGGCTTTCTTGGCTAGCAGGCCGGCCGCGACCATCACCGACGGGTTGGAGGTGTTGGTGCAGGACGTGATGGCTGCGATCACCACGCTTCCGTGGTCGAGGGTGAAGGAACGGCCGTCTGCAAGGGTTACGGGTGTCGGCCTGGGTTCTGTCGAGCTTATCGAGCCCTGGTCGGCGATCTTTGCCAGGGCCGAGGCGAAGCGAGCCTTGGACTCGCGCAGAGGAACCCGGTCCTGGGGACGCGCCGGTCCGGCCAGCGAGGGCTCCACCGTGGAAAGGTCCAGCTCGATGCTTTCGTTGTAGACGGGCTCGGCGTCGGGGTCGAGCCAGAGTCCCTGTTCCTTGGCGTACGCCTCGACCAGGGCGATCTGCTCCTCGCTTCGGCCGGTCAGGCGCATGAAGCGCAGCGTCTCGTCGTCGATGGGGAAGATCGTGATCGTGGAGCCGTACTCGGGGGACATGTTGCCGATGGTGGCGCGGTTCTCCAGGCTCACGTTCGCGCACCCGGGACCGTAGAATTCGACGAACTTGCCGACCACGCCGTGCTTGCGGAGCAGTTCGGTGACGGTTAGGACCATGTCGGTGGCGGTAGTGCCCACCGGCAGCGAACCGGTGAGTTTTATGCCGACCACCTTGGGCACCAGCATGGAGATGGGCTGACCGAGCATGGCCGCCTCGGCCTCGATCCCACCGACGCCCCAGCCGGCCACGCCGAGCCCGTTCACCATCGGGGTGTGGGAATCGGTGCCCACCAGAGTGTCCGGATAGGCGGTGCCCTCCGAGTCCACGAAGACGACCCGCGCCAGGAACTCCAGGTTCACCTGGTGGCAAATGCCGGTGTCGGGCGGAACCACCACGAAGTTGTCGAAGGCCTGCTGGCCCCAGCGCAGGAACTGGTAACGCTCCTCGTTGCGGCTGGCCTCCAGGGTGGCGTTGATGGAGAACGACTCACGATGGCCGAAATCGTCGGCGATCACCGAGTGGTCGATGACCAGTTCGGCGGGGATGAGGGGGTTCACCTTGGTCGGGTTCCCGCCCAGCTCGGCCATGGCGTCGCGCATGGCGGCCAGGTCGACCACGGCGGGCACGCCGGTGAAGTCCTGCATCAGGATACGCGCCGGGCTGAAGGCGATCTCCTTTTCCTGCCAAGAGGTGTTCGAGGAGGCAAGGGACTCGATGTCCGATTTGGTCACCGAGACGCCGTCCTCGTTGCGCAGCAGGTTCTCGAGGAGTATCTTCAGCGAGTAGGGGACGGTTGAGAGGTTGGTGACAGCGGAGAGGGCCTTGAGGCTGTAGATGGTGTAGGTCTTGTTCCCGATGCGGAGTTCAGTCTTGGCTCCGAACGAATCTGCCATCGCAGGTGTCCTTTCTCGATCCCCCAATCGTAGCCAAATGCCTGGAAACCGTCCTAATCGCCGGTCCTCGTGCCATTCCTTCGGCGATCAGGAGATCTCCGGGACGAACCCTTGGCGGAGCGTGTTCTCCGAGACCACGACGGGGTTGACGAACTGGTTCAGGTACTCGGGCGAGCCGGCCTTGGAGCCCACCCCCGATCGCCGGTGCCCCCCGAAGGGCTGGCGGCCGGGGATCGCTCCGGTAATGGGCCGGTTGATGTAGATGTTTCCTGCATCGAGGCGCCGCGAGGCGGTCGCGATGGAGGCCGGCGAACGGCTGTAGATCCCCGCGGTCAACCCGTAGACGCTGGAATTGGCCAGCTCAATGGCCTCGTCGAGGTCTTTGGCGAACTGGACGCATAGCACCGGGCCGAAGATCTCCTCCTCCAGTGCCGGCGAGCCGGGCGCCGGATTCACGACGAGCGCAGGCGCCGCGAAGAAGCCGGTCTCGGGGAGCGATTGGTTGGGCCGGACCAAGGTTCCGGAGGCTTCGGCCCCGGCTACGTAGCGCTGAACCCGCTCGAGCGCGTCACCATCGATGAGCGGCCCCATTTGCACCTCTGCACGGCGCGGATCGCCGATCACCAGGGCTTCGGCCGCTCCCTTGAGGCGTTCGAGGACCTCGTCCTCCTGGCCGCGCATGACGATGAGGCGGGAGGCGGCGGAGCACTTCTGCCCGGCGAATCCGAAGGCCGAGTAGATGGCTCCTGGTATCGCCTGATCCAGGTCGGCGTCGGCATCCACGACGATCGCGTTCTTGCCCCCCATCTCGGCGATCACTCGCTTGATATCGCGCAGGCCGGAGGCCGCGCGCCCGGCTCCGGCGATGATCGAGGTGCCGACTGCGAAGGACCCGGTAAAGGCGATCACCGAGACATCGGGGTGCTCTACCAGACGGGGCCCGATCTCCTCCCCGATGCCCGGAAGCAGGTTCAGAACCCCGTCCGGCAGGCCCGCCTCCTCGAAGGCGCGCAGGATCGCCAAGGCGCAGGCAGGAGTCTGTTCGGCCGGCTTGAGCACGACGGTGTTGCCGGTGGCGATCGCGGCGGAGGCCATTCCCATGGGGATGGCCATGGGGAAGTTCCAAGGCGAGATGACCGCGGCGATTCCCTTGGCCCGATGGAAGAGCCGGTTCATTTCACCGAGCGGTGAGTCGAGCTCGTCCCCGTCGAAGAGGCGAACGGCCGCTCTCGAGTAGAGCTCCAGGTAGTCGATGGTTTCGGTGACGTCGCCCTCGGCCTCGCGCCAGGGCTTGCCCGCCTCTAGCACCTCGAGGGCGGCCAGCTCCTCCCGGTGCGAGGAGATCCAGTCGGCCGCCCTGAGAAGTATTCCGGCCCGCTCGCGTGCCGGCGTGGCTTCCCAGGCGCTGAACGCCTCACGCGCACAGCGCAGTGCTTCGTCGGCTTCGTCCGGGGTCGCGGCGGCCGAGCGGGCCACGACGATGGCCGGGTTGGCGGGGTTGACCGAGGTGATCTCGCCTTCGGTCTCTATTCGCTTTCCGCCCGCCACCACGGGGACCCGGCGCCCCGCGAACTCCGCGCCGAGAATGCTGCCTATGCCCTCGGCCTCGAGCTTTGATATGGCGTTCTCAAGGCGTGCCCGCTCGCCCCGGAAGTGGTATTCGAGTGCAGGATGATGCCTGAAAGGGGCCTCCAGGCGATCACCGGCCGGCCGGGCATGGCGTACGGGCTTGGGGGGCCTGGGCTCCGCCAGCAGGCGCTTGAGGGACGAGTGATGCCTCTCCACGAAGCCGCTGCGCAGGAAGCTTTCGTTCGAGGTGTTTTCGATGAGCCGCCGCACCAGGTAAGACATGCCCGGGATCAGCTCGCCCATGGGGAGATAAAGGCGGACCCTTGGGATCTGGGAGCGAACCGCGCGGGCGAGGGAGTCGGCCAT
>JAJZNF010000103.1 GCA_021847985.1 Actinomycetes bacterium
TTGCGAGGTGTGCAGGTGGCTGAATTCAACTGGGTTGCGGCGCGCGAGTACGGCGACATCAAGTACGAGCTGATGGACGGTATCGCCAAGATAACCATCAATCGGCCCGAGGTGCGGAACGCCTTCCGCCCGCAGACCCTCTTCGAGCTCTCCGACGCTTTCGAGGCTGCGCGGAGCGACCCCTCGGTAGGTGCGATCATCCTGACCGGCGAAGGGGACATGGCCTTCTGCTCGGGTGGGGACCAGCGCATCCGCGGCAACGACGGCTACATCGGCAACGACGCCGTGGCCCAGGCGGGCATCGGCCGACTCAACGTCCTGGATCTTCAGATCCAGATCCGCCGCCTCCCCAAGCCGGTGGTGGCGATGGTGGCCGGTTACGCGATCGGCGGCGGCCACGTCCTTCATCTTGTGTGCGATCTGACCATTGCCGCGGACAACGCGCGCTTCGGGCAGACCGGCCCGAGGGTGGGTAGCTTTGACGGCGGTTACGGCGCCTCGCTTCTGGCGCGCACCATCGGGTTGAAGAGGGCCAAGGAGATCTGGTTCCTCTGCCGCCAGTACGACGCCAAGACCGCGCTCGAGTGGGGCCTGGTCAACGAGGTTGTGCCCGTCGAGGAGCTCGAGGCCACAACCGTTGCCTGGTGCCGGGAGATGCTGGCACTCTCGCCCATCGCTCTGCGCATGCTCAAGGCCTCCTTCAACGCCGCCGACGACGGCCTTGCAGGCGTCCAGCAGCTTGCCGGGGACGCCACCATGCTCTTCTACATGACCGAGGAGGCCCAGGAGGGGCGCGACGCCTACAAGGCCAAGCGCAAGCCCGACTTCTCCAAGTTTCCGCGCAGGCCGTGAGGGCGGGCGTCGAGACCGGCTGCGAGCCGAGCGTTTGATGGCGACCGCGAACGAGTGGATCCAAGGGGCCAGGCCGCGCACTCTGCCTGCAGCGCTGGTTCCGGTGGTGGTGGCGACGGCCGCAGCAGAGGCCGCAGGCCATTTCCTCTGGGACCGCGCGTTGTTGGCGCTGGTGGTCTCGCTCGCCATACAGGTGGCCACCAACTACGCCAACGACTATTCCGACGGCCGGCGCGGAACCGACGACAAGCGGGTCGGCCCTATGCGCCTCGTCGCCAGCGGCGCCGCCTCGCCCAAGGCGGTCCTGGCGGCGGCACTGGCGTCCTTCGGGGTCGCCGGACTTGCAGGCCTGGCGCTTGCTTTCATGACCAGTTGGACTCTCCTTCTGGTGGGCGCGCTCGCCCTTCTGGCCGGGTGGTTCTACACCGGGGGCAAGCGGCCGTACGGGTACATGGGCCTTGGCGAGGTCTTCGTTTTCGTCTTCTTTGGCGTGGTGGCCGTGGTGGGGACCTACTACGTGCAGACCGGCGCGGTGGACGCCTATTCGCTGCTGCTCTCGGTGCCGGTCGGTCTGCTGGCGGTGGCACTGCTGGTGATCAACAATTTGAGGGACATCCCCACCGACGCCGCAAGCGGCAAGATGACACTTGCCGTGCGCATGGGAGACAAGGGCACCAGGCGCTTCTATGTCGGCATCGTGGTGCTGGCGCTGCTCCTGGCGCCGGTACTCGCCGCTTACCGCCCCTTTGCCTGGCTGGGACTGCTGGCCGCCCCGCTGGCGCTGCGGCCGGGGCGGCTGGTGCTGGCCGGGGCGACCGGCCGCGATCTGATCCGGGCGCTGGCCATGACCGGGGCGCTCCAGATCGCCTTCGGGGCGCTGCTATCGATCGGAATCCTGCTTTAAGGGAGACCGGCCTCATCCAGGAACGCGGCGATCGTGCTGGCGGTGGCGTACGGAGCCTCGCCGATGGCATAGTGCGCGGCGCCGGGCACCGCGCTTCTGCGTACCCGGCCTGCTGAGCCTGCGCAGTAGCGCTCGGCCAGGCGCGCGAACTTCTCGTCCCTCTCGCCATGTAGGTAAAGAGCGGGCACCTCTATCGCCCGGGCGGCGCCCCAAAGGTCTTCCTGGACACCGAGCGAGGTGGCGACCAGCATCTTTGCCATTGGTCCCGGCTGGTTCGAGAGCCGGGCTTCGAGGCCCGCCACGTCGGCGGGGATTCCTCCGAAGAGCGGATTGCCTAGCCAGGAGGCCAGGAAGGCGCGCAGGTCATCGATGCCGGCAGCCTCGGCCAAGCGCTCGGCGAGCCGGCGGTCGGCGGCCAGGCGGGCGGCACGCTCGGCCGGATCTGCGAGCCCGGGGTTTGCGCCCACCACCGCCAGGGCCGCCAGGGCGTTGGGATGCCGGTGCGCAAGTGTCAGCCCGATGCGTCCGCCGAGGGAGTAGCCCACCAGGGCGGCGCCTGGCGCCACCTCGGCAACAAGGTCCGCAGTCGCTCCCAGGTCGAGGATCACTCCCGCAGAGCCCCCGTGTCCGGGCAGGTCCACCAGTCTGACTTGCCGCAAGGTCAGTTCGGCCAGCAGGCGCGCGAAGGGTTCGAGCACCGCTTGGTTCTGGGTGAAGCCGTGCAGGACCACAACGGGCGTGCGCAGACCGGATCTCTCCATGGCCTGGCCGGTTGGGTAGATTGTCTTTGTCGCCAGTTGGGCCGGTGCCGCGCTTGTGGCCACGGCCAATGACGCTAGCCGCGCGGAATCGAGGGTAGGGCATGCAGGTCGAATTTGACGAGGCGCTCGGCAACCAGGTGGTGGCGGCGACCATAGTGGACGAGCTTTACCGTTCGGGCGTGCGCACGGCGACCATCTCGCCCGGCTCCCGCTCCACGCCGCTGGCTCTCGCACTAGCGGCGCACCCCGGAATCGATAGCCGGGTGATCCTGGACGAGCGCGCCGCAGCTTTCTTCGCACTTGGAGCGGCAAAGGCATCGGGCCGGCCGGTCGCCATACTCACCACTTCCGGAACGGCCGCCACGGAGCTGACGCCGGCGGTGACAGAGGCCGCACTCTCGCAGGTGCCCCTGGTGA
Source organism: Actinomycetes bacterium (assembly GCA_021847985.1). Classification (GTDB taxonomy): domain Bacteria; phylum Actinomycetota; class Acidimicrobiia; order Acidimicrobiales; family Acidimicrobiaceae; genus Acidithrix. Next base: position 2,935 of record JAJZNF010000103.1, read on the forward strand.
TCCTGAGCGCGGACCGGCCGCTCGAGCTCTACGGAAGCGGAGCGGCGCAGACCATCGACCAGAGCGTCCTATACGGGGGCTCACTGCTGCTGCGCAGGCTGATCGATGCAGGCGCCCCGAGTTCCTGGAAGCGCCTGCGGGCAGTGGTGTCCCATGCGCTCCTCGCCGCCGGCGGCCTCAGCGGTAGCCGGGGTCCGGTGCAGTTGAACGTCTCGTTCCGCGAACCGCTGATAAGCAGAGGCTCCGACCTTCCCGGCGCGCTTCCAGGGAGGGCCGACGGCCGCCCCTGGTACGAGGCCGTAGACTTGGCCGACCCTCGTGCCGCCAAGCGGATGGCGCGGTCGTTGCTGGAGGTGCGGAGGGGACTGCTGATCGTTGGCGAGGCCGAGCGCGATGAGGCGGTCTTCGCCCTCTCGGAATTGCTGGGATGGCCTACCTGGGTGGATCCGCGCTCGGGGCTGGTTCGGCGAAGCAGGCTGGCTTTCACCCACCAGGACGCCGTTGCCCGGGTTGCCGATGTCGAGAAACTCCTTGCGCCGGAGTTCGTGCTCTACTTGGGCAGGCCGCAGGCGTCTCGGGCCCTCTCGGAGATGCTCGCGCGCCTTGCCGCTCCGGGCGGCCCGACCACGCTTTGGCGCGGCGGCGATTGTGGAAAGGATCCGGAAGGTTTGGCGACCGGGTTCCTGCTCGGACCGCCGGACCGCCTGGTCGCTGCACTCACGGAGTTGGAGTTGGAGACGGAGGTGGCTATCGAAGCGGACTACGTGCAGGCTTTCGCGGCCCTTGACGGCGCGTGCGAGAAGGTGATTGCCGACATGGAGTCGACGGGGCAGCTAGGCGTGGAGATCGAGGTTTCCAGGCGGCTCGTCGAATCGCTCGGCGAAGCCGACCTTCTCTTCTCGGCTGCGTCGATGCCCATGCGCGACCTGGAGTTTTATGCAGGCCCGTCGGATGACTACCCCCGGGTGCTCGAAAACCGCGGAGCTAACGGCATCGACGGCACGATCGCAAGTTTTGCGGGGGCTGCGGTCGCCCACGCTTTGGTTCGCCCGGATGGGATCTCGGTTCTAGTGCTGGGAGACCTCGCCTTCGTTTACGACGCTTCGTTCCTGAAGGAACTCGCCCGCATCGAGGCCCCTTTGCTGGTGGTCGTCATTGACAACGGCGGCGGAGGAATCTTCTCGCTTCTGTCACAGAGGCGTCTCGCTCCCGCCGAAACCTTCGAGGCTCTCTTCGGCACGCCACACGGTCTGGACCTTGTCGCGCTGGCGCAGGCCTATGGAATGAGCGTCTCGATTTCCGAAGAGGCGTCCGAGGTTGGCGCCGCCATTTCCAAGCTGCGCGAGGACGGGCGGAAGAGGATTCTCGTGGTGCGGAGCGACCGCGATGCCAATCTCGAGGCGCACGTGCGTCTGAGCAGCCTGTTGTCCGAGGCCATGTCGGAGATCCTGGTCGCGGATGAATGAGCCGGACCCAGTGGCGGCCCGGCAGCTCGCGGGAATTGTCGGTCAGGCGTAGCCGGGCAACCTTTGCCCGCACTCGAGCCGGGACCTGCGTCACGCATCATCGCCGTATCTTTTGAGAGTACGGCTTTGGTCCGGCCGGTGGCGAGGGCCAAAACGGAGGCCTGGCCCGGCCTGTCCGCGCCATCCTGCGGAATCAGGGACTCGGGCCCGAGCCCGGCAATCGTCCGGGGGACGGGCCAAGAGACCTTCCGGCTCTCGCGGCCAAAAGGGGCCGCGGGGCATTATTTGGGAGGCGATCTCCTTTTCGGCGGTGATAAGCGGCGCAGCCTCGGTTTGCCTGTTCCGATAAGGCGGTCCTTGGTGACCGCCGTTTGCCCGCGCATCATCTTGGAGTGGCCAGCACCGTCGTGCCCGGAGGCGAATCCGCGCCCGGCAGACCTCCTTGAGTGGCGTAGGAGCAAACGTGACGACAAGGGCCAAAACGGAGATGCCGCCGCCGATTAGAGTGTCCTGCCCGGCGAAACCTAGGTCCCGGCTTGCGTTGGCGCGTTCAGTGACGTCCCGCGCGAGGCCCGGCCCATATCCAGAGCCGGCTCGGCCGGCGGTCACACGCCAGGCAGGGGCCAGGCGTGGTTGAGGCGGTTGGTCGCAGAGTAACCTGCGCACCGGCGCCGATCCGCCGCCGGTGCCGGGCGCAAGGGGAGAAGTGGATTTAGGAGCCTTTCCTCACCAGCCGAACGTGGTCGGCATCCTCCGACCTTGCCGTGCGGAGAAGAGATAGGCGCGTTCGAAAGCCATCTTGGCAAGTTGCCAGCGCCGGCCCTCGGATACCGTCGGGATGTGGTTGCGCGGCGGACGGACGGGGTCCACGGACAGGTAGGCGGCGCGGTCGCCCATGTCCAGGATGCAGCGGGCCGACAGTTCGGCGGTCGGGACCTCCCGACCCTCGAGTCGCGCGGCGATGTCGGCGGCGGCTATGCGCGCCATCTGCTCGGTCATGTGGCCGGTTTTGGGGAAGTTGACGGGAACCGGGGTCTCCCCGACAGGGGGTAGGGCGACGGCGACCCCGACGGCGTAGACGCCATCCGCGCTCACGTGGCGGTAGTGGTCGTCCACGGGAACAAAGCCCTTCGGGTTCGACAGGCCCTCGCTTGCGGCGACCGCCGACACCCCGGCAAGTGGCGGGATGACGATCGAGCACACTGAGGGGGTCCCCGAGGCATCGGCGGTCTCGACCGACTCCTTGGTGATCCCCGTGATCGCGACGTTGGTGCGGTAGGTGATGTCCCGCTCTTCGAGGGCACTTTCGAGGAGCGGACGGATCGTACCGGCGCCGCCCATGCCCATGTGGCCGAGGAAGGGCTCCGGCGTCAGGAGCGTCATCGGAACCTTGTGGCGAAGTCCTCGGCGACGAAGCAGGTGGTCCAGCTCGAAGGCGAGTTCGTAGACCGGACCGATGCAGCTCGCACCGGGCGCGGCTCCGACCACCACCGGTCCGGGCTCGGCGAGTACCCGCTGGATTGCTCGGGCGAGCTCCTCCGTCTCCGGTGCCGACATCGGCGAGTGCCCGGGTCCGTCGAAGGGCCCGAGGCCCGGCACCGCCTCGTTGGCGCTACGGTGCCCGGTTGCTACGACGAGGAAATCGAAGCGGTGTTCGCCCCTGTCGGTGGAGACCACTTTGGCGGCCGTGTCTATGTGGGTGACCGCCGCCCTTTCGAAGCGGACTTTCTTCGCGCCCAGTGGGCCGGCGAGTGGGAAGGAGATCTGCTCGAGTCGTCGCCGGCCGCTCGCCACCCACGGGTAAGAGGGTACGAACCGGAATTCGTCGTCTTTGGCGACAAGGGTGATTTCGGCGCGTTCGGAGGAGAGGTGCCGACGCAGCTCGTAGGCGGTGGTGAGCCCTCCGAAGGAGCCGCCGAGAATGACTATGCGCGGTCGGCTCATCAGAATGTCACCACCTTGTCGGCCCAGATCGACCAGTCGGCCGCCTCCTCCAAGGTGGAGCGGCGGACCCCTTCTACGAGCAGCTGGTCGGTGAGCCCTCGGGCGTCCATGCAGGTGCCGCAGCAGCCGATCTCGCCGCCGCGGCGGAGGACCGAGGTGACCATCCGG
>JAJZNF010000190.1 GCA_021847985.1 Actinomycetes bacterium
GGTTATACCAGCTGAAGAATCGGCCACAGTGGGCATGGGCGTCCTCGAAGGATCCGAAGGTCTTGGGGAAGTCCGGCCTGTACTTGAGGGTGCGGAAGTGGCTCTCGATATAAGGGTTGTCGTTGCTTTAACCGGCTAATCGGGCCACAGCCTCCGGCGCGAGGGGCGCCGCCGCTTCTCAATTGGCCTTCCGGCGACCTCGGCGGGCCCCTGTGCGTCTCAGCCGGGAACCGCTATGGGGCCAGGGCCCGCTTGTGCCGCCATTGGGAGCGGAAGCGAGGTAAGACCCGACGGCGCGGCGGGACCGACGAGCCCGATTGCCGCGCTCACGGAGGAGGTGCCCATGCTGACCACCAGGCGCCCGGCGGCGGACTTTAAGTCCACTGCCCAGGTGGCCGGTAGTTTCACCAGTTCCTTGGGAGTGGAGCCCGGAGGCTGAATGCTGTAGATGGCCGGCGCCTGCAAGGGGCCGGGGTAGGCGAGCAGGTAGAGGGAGCCGCCGGAGCCGGTGAGGCTGGTGGGGATCTGCGTTGGCGGGAGCGCGATGGGGTTGCCGGCCCGGTGCGCCGCTGTGAGCACGGGGACAATCCAGGAGCCGGAGACGCTGCCGGACCTGACGACCAGAGCCCACGCCCGCCCGCTGCCGGAAAAGACGATGCCCGCCATCTCGGAGGGGGCCAGCGAGCCGAGGGTGATCGGGGCGCCCAGGGTGTCGTTCGACGCGTTGAACGGAAGTAACTCCAGCGTGATCCCGACTTGACGCGGGATGTAGGCGGTGCCGGCCGGCCCGTCGAAGGACATGCGCCCCGCTTGCGTGCCGGGCAGCCGGGCAACGATCCTGTGGCCGGCAGTGGCCGTGGCCACCTCCACCAAGGTGTTGCCAACTTCCGCCAAGAGGTGGCCCGGCGAGTAAGCGGCGATCCCGGCGCAGGCCAGATTGAAGGTCTGGGCGCCGAGGGCGATGGGAGCCGCCGCCGTGAAGTTCGAAAGGTTGAGCTGGATCACCGCCGTCTGGAATCCCTTGGCCGGATCCCGGGTGCACACGTAGGCGCGGGTGGCGTCGGCGGTCATGGCGATCGGTGATGCAGGGTCGGAGTAGCCGAAGCCGATGGCTCCCAGAGTCCTGCCTGCGGCCGCGTCCACGAGGTAGGCTTCAGAGCGCCCGCCGCCAAGGGTGTCGATGACCAGCGCCTTGGAGGCGGCGCCGGCGGGGATCGCGTATGCGGTTGTCGCCGGCGACTCGGTGGTGGTGGTCGCGGCACCCGGTCCGGCGGAGTTGACGGTGCCGCAGGCGGAGGTGACCAACGACCCGAGGGCGAGTGCGCCCAGTGCGGCCCGCCCCGGCCGCCGCCGCAACGCCGTCATTTGCCTGCTTGGTCCGGTCACGAGCCAGCCTTTCCGGCATGAGCGTATCGCAAACGGCATGCTTGGCTGGATATCGTTTTTGATAAAGCCGGCCGCCGCAAGAAGAAGGAGATGCCGTGGCTTTAGCAGAGCTGATCGAGGCCGAGTTGGCGGGCTGGCCGGTGGGGTCGTCCGCTGCATGCCTGGTGCGCTTCGGCCCCGCCGGCGAGGTGACCGAAATGTACGCGACCGCGAGCGCGTCGGAGCCATTCCGCCTGGCCTCGGTCTCCAAAGCCATCTCCGCTCTGGCATTCATGGTTGCCATGGAAGAAGGCCTCTTCGAGCTTGACGAGACGATCGAGCCCCTGGGCGCCAGCTGGCGCGAACTCCTTGCTCATGCGAGCGGGCTTCCGGCCGACCGGAGCGGACGGGTGGGGCCGGGGGATCTGGCCGAGTTGTGTGAGCTGGGCGCAGCGGGGTTCCCGGGCGTTCGCGCCCCCAGGAGCCGCAGGGTCTATTCCAACCTGGGCTTCGAGCTTGCCGCGGAGCTTCTCGCCGAGCGGGCGTCCATGCCCTTTTCACGCTATGTGCAAGAGGCGGTCTTCGCTCCTCTGGGCATGAAGGGGGCGCGCGTCGACCCCACCCTCTATCCGGCGGCGGGACCACACGGCGCGGCCGCGGGCATGTCGGCCTCGGCGGAGGAGCTGGGTCGTCTGGCCGCCGAGTTGCGCTTTCCGCGCCTCGTCGCGCCGGCCACCATTGCCGAGGCGACCGCCCTGCAGTGCGGCGCCCTTGCGGGGGTGCTGCCCGGCTTCGGGTTGCAGGAGAACAACGCCTGGGGGCTCGGTCTGGAGATCCGGGACGGCAAGCGGCCGCACTGGACGGGGCCGTCGAACAGCGATGGCACCTTCGGCCATTTCGGCCAGAGCGGTACCTTCCTGTGGGTGGATGCCGCTCTGGGGGCGGCGCTGGTGGTTCTCACCGACCGCCCGTTTGACGATTTCGCCAAGAGCGCCTGGCCGGCGCTCTCGGATCGGATCGTCTCCGCGCTGGATTAGGCGGCTATCGTTCTGCGCGCGGCGCCGGTCACTCCGCCGAGGAGATTGACGACGTTGGTGAAGCCCATTCGCACCAGGGTCTCCGCGGCCTCGAGCGATCGGTTGCCGGTCTGGCAGACGAGCGCGATGCGGGTGTGGCGGGGATAGCCGGCGATGCGGTGGCGAAGCTGGCCCAAGGGGATGTTGGTCGAGTCGGGCAGCGCTCCGAGCGCAAGCTCGTAGGGCTCGCGAACATCGATGACTACGTATCCGTCGGCCACGAGTTCACCGGCTCGGTGGGCGGGGTGGTGGCGGAAGCTCACGGTATCCTCCTCTGGTCTTTGGTAGGGCCATTATACCCTATGGGGTATATTGTCCGTACATTTGCCGGAGGCTCCAGGTGTTTCCCCCTAGGCGGAAGCGATTGGGTTCCCGGCCGCCTTGGCGCGGGGCAGGGTGGAGATGACGAGCGCGGCCACTATGAAAGAGGCTGCGATCGCGTAGAAGGCGGCATGGAACCCGGCCTTGTCGATCAACAGCCCGACGGCGAAGAGCCAGAAGGAGCCGATCCCGTAGGCGATGGCGAAGAAAAGGCCGAAGGCCTGCCGGGATTCGGCGGGGTTCACGGTGTCGGCGAACATGGCCTGCAGCAATGGTGATTCGCTGTAGGCGAAGATCCCGACCAGGAGCGCCGTCACCGACAGCGCCAGGATCGAGTTCCCCACCAGCATGAATGCGGCGATCATGACCGCCCCGATGATATAGGTGCCGAGCAGCGCCACCCGCTTGCCGATGCGGTCGGCCAGCCAGCCCGCGAAGAGGGGGCCGGCTATGCCCCCGACGCTCATGATGGTGAAGACGACGCCGATCTCGACGGTGGAGAGCGTCTTCTGGTGATGGAGAAAGGCGGGGACGTATGCCGCCAGGACCCCCAACCCGCGGCCGGCCGCGGATATAACCGATGCCACCAGCACCGTGGCGCTCGAGCGGTTGGCCAGCCCACGGATCTGGGCGGAGAGCGGCCTGGCCTGCACGGCGTGCTCCTCTTCGTCGACGCGATCCCGGGCAAGGGCGAAGACGACGTAGACCCCGCCCAGGGCGAGTGGGATGGCCAGCAGGTAGAGTGCGTCCCTCCAGCCGTAGCTGGCGATGGCGAGCGAGAGCAGGATGGGGACCGCCATGGTCCCGATGGTTCCGCCGGTGGTGTGCCAGGCAAGCACCGACCCCTTGCGCCTGGGGTAGCGGTTGGTCAGATAGGCGCTGCCCAGGGGATGCTGGGGCCAGTAGACCAGGGCGGAGAAGACGCGGGCTGCGCCGAAGAGCCCGAGGGTTGCGGATGCCGCGCCCGCCGCGGCCGCGACGGCCAGGCCGAAGTTCTGGGCGCCCAGCACCGACCGGGTCGAGTACTTGCGCACCAGCCAGGTCGCCCCTTGCAGCAGCCCGCCGAGCACTCCGGAGATTGTGAGGTAGATGCCGAGGGTGGTGTAGCTGGTATGGAAGGCGACGATAACGAAGGGATAGGTGAGCGCGATTCCTGCGCTGTAGAGGTGCTGCACGGCATGCGAAATGGTGAGGACGGCCACCGGCCGTCTCCATGGAGCAAGTTTCGTCTCCGCCGTTTTCGCCATCGCTTCGTCGTACTCCCCGTGGAGGTGGCCCGGCCGGTCGTTTTCGGACGTGACGCGTCCAGGCGCGGGATGCGGGTGGACCTCAATGCTATCCCTGCTCGGGAGCTATGTCACCTTCCGACTCCAACAGCTTGGCAAAGCGGGCGAGGTCGGCTTTGAAGACCAGCTTGAGGACCGGCGCTGCAACGATCTCGCCGAGCGCGCCGCCGAAGCGGCCGGGAAGGCTGAGCCGCTCGGTCCAGCGAAACAGCGTCCAGCCCGCGCCGTAGTCGCAGAGCTCCATCGTCCCGTCGCCCTTAACCTCGCCGCGGTGGGCGATCCCGATCGCCTCGCCCTCGCGCCACTCGGTGATCACCATCCGGTCGGCGCTCTTGAGCGGCCCGATGCGCGTTTCCACGAGCATCTCCACCCCCACGCCCCGGCGCTGGGAGGAGAGAAAGGTGAGCGAGGCGGCGTCCCCCATCCACTCGGTATGGGATTCGAGGCGCGCCAGACGAGCGAAGACCTGGCTCCGGGGCCTTCTCACGATCACCGCCACCTCGATAAGAGCGCTCATGGGGGCATTGTAACCATGGCCCGCGAATCCGGCACGCTTTGGCGCCATTACCGGATTTCGGGGTGCCGGTAGGCTGGAGGGGTGGCGATCTACCTCGACTCGGCGGCCACCACCCCGATGACAGCCGCCGCCAAGGCGGAATACATGCAAGTTGCGGAGGCCTACCCGGCCAACCCGCAGGGCTCCTATCGGGCTGCCCGGTCCGCCATGGCCAAGCTCGACGAGTGCCGTGAGCGATGCGCGGCTGTGCTCGGGTGCGAGCCTGCCGCCGTCTATTTCACCTCGGGCGCCACCGAATCCGACAATATGGCCGTAACCGGCAGAGCGCATGCCGGCCTGGTGGCCGCCAGTGCGGTGGAGCACAAGGCGGTCGTCGCCCCCGTGCTTGCAGCGGGCGGTGACCTGGTGCCGGTCGAGGGGGACGGCTCGATCGACCGCGACCGCTTCCGCGCCTTCTTGAAGGAGCGCTCCTCCGCCCTGGCGCTGGTCTCGCTGATGGCTGTGAACAACGAGACCGGGGTCTCCTATCCTGTGGAGATTCTGGCGGGCATGGTGCGCAAGCACGCGCCCGGTGCGCTTTTCCACACCGATGCCGTCCAGGCGGTGGTGGTGCAGCCTCTGGCCTCGCTCGGGCGCGCCGCGGACCTGGTCTCTCTCAGCGCTCACAAGTTCGGTGGCCCCAAGGGTTGTGGGATCCTGGTGGCCAAGGAACGGGGCGCGCTAAAGCCCCTCATTCTTGGGGGAAGCCAGGAGCGCGACCTGCGGCCCGGCACCCAGGACTTGGCCGCGATCGCGGCCATGACGGTGGCGCTGGAGGGGGCCCAAGCCGGCGTGGAGGCTTCTACCGCCTATCTCAGCGGCCTGCAGCAACGCTTCGAAGCGCTGGTCGCGGAGCTGGTCCCCGCGGCGATCGTCAGCGGTGCCGGTACTCTACGCTCGCCTTCCATCACGCATCTTCTCCTGCCGGGAGCCACCTCCGAGGAGCTGCTCTTTCTCCTGGACGAGGCGGGGATAGCCGCGGCGGCCGGCTCGGCCTGCGCCTCCGGCGCGCTGGAGCCGAGCCACGTCGTGCTGGCCATGGGCGTCCCGGCCCCGCTTGCCAAGAGTTCTCTGCGTTTCTCCTACTCCACCTCCACCTCGCTCTCCGACATCGAGCTGGCCGCCAAGGCCCTGGCGGAGGCCTATCGCCGCCTGGCACCTTGAGGGGAGCTGCGTGACCGCAAACCAGCCCGCCTATGTCGTCCTGCTCCTGGCGCACGCGAGCGCTGCGCTGATCGGCTTCGGGTCGGTGGCACTTTCGGGCTACTACGCAAACCGCCTGGGTGCGGCGGGCGAGGAGGCTGAGCACTTCTTTTCGGCCAAGCGCACCGTCTCGCGCTCCATGGTCTGGGTCACGGGACTTCTTGGGTTGGCGCTGCTGGTCCTCAACCATCGCAGCGCGCGCCTGGCCGGCTATCCCTGGCTGCGCATCGTGGTCGTCGACTACGTCCTGGCAGCTGCCTTCGTGGCCATGGCCATATGGCCGCTGGAGGCGCGCATCCGCGAGGCGCTGGCCTCGGGCGGGGAGGGCCTTCCGAAGGCGCAGGCGGCGGCCGCCTCGCTGGTCAGGCGCAGCCTGGTCTCGGACCTGGCCCTGGTGATCGCGGCAGTGTTGATGGTCACCCAGCCCGGCAGATGATGCCCGGGCTGCCAGGCCCTACTATTGATTGGGCCCGGTTGCGGCCGGGCTGCCAATCGACAAAGGGAAGCTGGATTTGGAACGCATCGGTTTGGTGGGCCTGGCCAACTCGGGCAAGTCTTCACTCTTCAACGCGCTGACCAACGGCGCCGTGCCGGTGGCCGCGCACCCCTTCTCCACCACCGAACCGCCCACCGGGGTGGCGATCGTGCCCGCCACCCGCCTGGATGCCCTGGCCCGCATCTCCCAGAG
>JAJZNF010000080.1 GCA_021847985.1 Actinomycetes bacterium
GTGAGCAGGGCCTGATAGCGCAGTGCGGCCTCGCGCTCCAGCGGCGAGCCCATGGTGACGATCCCGCGCAGGCTGGACAGGTCGCGAGGACGCTGCTGCTGGGCGTTGGCCAGCATTGCCACCGTGGTGGGTGCGCCGATCAGGAAGGTGATGCCGTTGCGCTCCACGTAGTCGAGGCAGAGCGAGGGGTCGAAGGCGCGCATGGGCAGGGAGGCGGCACCCACGTAGAAGACGGGGTTGGGGCCGCCGCTGTAGAGCCCGCCACGGTGGAACCAAGGCGTCATGTTGAGCGTGCGGTCCTCAGGGGTCAGGGGGAAGTGCATGATCACGTCGTGGGCGCTGAAGATCTCCACGGCGCTGTTCAGTGGGACCGCCTTGGGCATGCCGGTGGTACCCGAGGTGAAGAGGCGGGTGGTCTCGTCGTAGATGCTTGCGTCACGCTGCGGGGCGGTTGCTCCGGGGATCCCCAGCGCCTCCCACGGAAGCGCATCCACCAGCTCGCGCTCCGCGTCGCCCACCCGCACCAGGAGGCCGGGCCGATGCTTTGCGAGGGACAGGGCCTGGGCCGTCGCCTCCTCCAGCGATGCGTCGTAGACGAATACCTCCGGGACGCAGTCATCCAGGATGAAGGCCGTCTCCCCGGGCGCCAGCCGATAGTTGATGGGGGAACCCACCGCCCCGATCGCCTGGGTGGCCAGGTACAGCTCGGCGAAGGGGATGCCGTTGAACAGCTGGTAGCTGACTATCTGCCCGCTCCGTATTCCGCGGTCCGCCAAGTCGGCGGCGAGCTCGGCGATGCGCCTGCCCAGCTGTCCGTAGGTGGTGACGGTGCCGTCGGCCGGATCGATTAGCGCGGGCCGGTTGGCGTATCGATGGGTGTTGCGGTAGAAGCCGCCTATGTAGCTGAACTCGCGTTCGAAGAAACGCCTGTATGCACTCGGATCGTAGTTGGTCATTTAATCCCCCTCCTGTTCTGGTTGGGTCACCCGGCCATGGTCAGCCCCCCGCTGACCGAGAGAACCTGGCCGGTGATGTAGCGCGCCTCCTCGGAGGCGAAAAAGACGACCGCCGCCGCGACCTCTTCGGGGGTGGCCAGGCGCTTCAAGGGGATGGCCCGTATAAGGGCCTCCTTGAGCCGCTCGTCCTGGGCGGCGAAGAGCGGCGTGTCGGTGGGTCCCGGGCAGACGCAGTTGACGGTGATGGAGTGGCGAGCCATCTCCCGGGCCAGCGACTTGGAGAGGGCGATCACCCCGCCCTTGGCGCCGGCGTAGATGCTCTCGCCCGAGGAGCCCACACGGCCGGCGTCGCTGGCGATGTTCACCAGCCTCCCTCCTCCGGCCTCGATCATGGAAGGCAGGAAGGCTCGGGAGACCAGGATGGGGCCGAGAAGATTGATGTCGAGCACCTTGCGCGCAAAGTCCACGGTGGCCTGGAGGAAGGGCGCGGTCAGGTCCCACCCGGCCGCGTTCACGACCACCGATGGCGGGCCGAAGTTGGCCAGCGTCCAGTCACGGGCCTCATCCACTTCGGCCGGGTCGGATATATCGGTCTGGCGCACCGAGATCAGATCCGGCGCGGCGGCGGCGGTGGCCTTGGCGCCTTCCAGGTTCATATCCAGGGCCACCACCCGCTGCTTGCGCGCCGCAAGCTGCTCGGCTATCGCCCGTCCGATTCCCGATCCCGCCCCGGTGACAACCGCGACTCCCTCCATGGTCAACCTCGTTTCAATAGGGGGCCCTGGGGCCCTAGCCGTCCAAATCGCGATCATTGCCCTCGGGCCCCAGCTGGAGCAGGGGACTGTAGCGCCCCCAGAGCGTCGGCTCGACGACGGCACGCAGGAAGATGGCCCGCTGCCGGCGAATGTATGCGTCCAGGTCCAGCTTGGGTTCGAAATACCAGTGCTTTAGCGCCCAGCCGTGAGAGAGGAGCAGTATGTCGTAGGCGGCCAGTTCGGCGTCCACCTGCACCAGCGCGCCTGCCGCCATGCCCCGGGCGATAAGTGCGACGAAGGGCCGGGACGTCTCCTCCTCCAGCTCCTTGAGGCGTGCGCGCCCCTCCGGCGAGAGCGACTTGCTCTCCCGGTAGGTGAGCATCGCCGCCTGGCGGTGGCGGCCGATGACCCGGCAGTAGGCGTCGATTCCGGCTCCCAGTGCCAGCACCGGGTCGTCTCCCGCGCCGGCCATGGCCGCGGGCACCTCCTCCAGGAGCTCGTCAAGTATGCGGGTTATGACGGAGAAGAGGATCTCCTCCTTGCCCGAGAAGTAGCGATACAGCAGCCCCACGCTCACCCCGGCCTCCTCGGCCAGCGCCTGCATCGAGACCTCCTCGAAGCCCGACGCCGCCATCATCCGGGCGGCGGCCTCGAGTATCTCGCGGGTGCGGATGCTGGAGCGCAGCCGCTTCACCCGGTCACCGATTTCGGTGTCGGATGCGTCGCGAGGGAGCGGTGCCGTGCTCACGGGCGCCACCGTGATGAATTGCAATTCACGATGACTGAATACGGATTCATATTCGAGAGGTTACGCCGTCCGGACCCGGCTGTCAAGCGATTGACGACCTATTCTCGAAATGGGGGAGGAGCGAATTAACCTCCCAATTCCCTGCGGTTCACCCGGGCCTGCAAGGATCGGGGAGGAAAAGAAGGAGAGACGCGCGTTGGACACGTCCAAGGAGACGCTGGGATTCGGAGCGGTCGAACGCCACGGCGAGGGGGCCGACTTCCGCGCGCTGGTCACCGGGCCGGGCGAAGAGCGTGTTGACCGCGTCGAGCTGCACCGGCCGGCGGTGGACCCGCGGTCAGGGAGGAGCAGGCTTCGCCTGGCGCATCTGACCGACTTCCAGTTCCTCGATCCCGGCAGCCCCGCCCGCTTCGAGTTCGTCAACAAGCTCGCCGGCCTGGCCACCATGGAGAAGTTCTTCCCGGGCCACCGCAGCCAGGAGCTGCTCGTGCCCTTCGCGGTGGAGGCGGCCATCCGCTACGTGAACGAGCTGGACCAGGACGGCCGGCGCCGCTTCGACATGTGCCTGATAAGCGGGGACTCGGTGGACAACACCCAGGGCAATGAGCTTCAAGCCCTGGTGGCAATCCTGGAGGGCGGGGAGTTCTCGCTCGAGGATTACTTCGGCGTCTACCACGGCGTTCAGTCCGCCGCCTGGGAGGACGACTTCTACTGGCATCCCGACCCGGTCGATGACCTTCCCAAGCGCGTGCTCGGCTACCCCCATGCCGAGGGGCTCCTGGACGCCGTCCGTTCCCGCCATCGCTTCGCTGGCCTGCGTGTTCCCTGGCTGATGGCCAACGGGAACCACGAGGTGCTGATCCAGGGGATGGGCAGGTTGAACGAGGAGGTGGCCGGGTTCGCGATCGGCGGGGCAAAGCCGCGCGGTGTCGACATCGAGGCCACTTTGGCGGACCTTCCCCAGCTGGCCTCGGCCTTCGAGGCGGATCCCCAGAGCCTTTTCTCGCGCGCGGTCTTCGAGCCCATCGACGCCAACCCTCGTCGCGCCCCGTTGACCCGTGATCAGCAGGCGGCGATTCTTGCCGGCGCGGGTGGTGATCCTGCCGGCCATGGGCTGGCCGGGGCCGATCTGCAGGCCAGGGAGGGACTCTACTTCTCCCACTTCGACGCCGCTTCGCACACCCTCTTTATCTGCCTGGACACCGCCAAGCGTGGAGGAGGGGCGGACGGCTTCCTTGGGAGGGGCCAGCTCACCTGGCTGGAGGGCGAGCTGGCGGCCATGTCCGAGGCGGATCCCGAGGCGCTGGTCGTGATCAGCGCTCACCACGGCCCCCAGGAGATCGACTACTCCCACCCGGGGTGTGTGAGCCGGGAGGAACTGCTCAGCGCCGTGCACCGCCATGGCCAGGTGGCCCTGTGGATCTGTGGCCATACGCACGAGAACCTCATCGACGCCTTTGTCGACCCTGCGCACCCGGGGAGGGGATTCTTCTCGGTCACCACCGCCTCCATCATGGATTGGCCATGCGAGCTTCGGGAGGTGGAGGTTTTCGAGATGGCCGACGGGTCGCTGATGGCCGAGACCACGGTGCACCACTTCAGCTACTCGCCCGACCCGCAGGACCTCTCCGTGCAGGGGCTGGCCGGCTGGCACCTGCGTTTGGCCGCCAACTCGCCATACGTGGGCCTGGGCAGGGAACTCGAGGGGCGCCCACAGGACCGCAACGCCCGGCTCTGGCTCGGTCCGCGCGGCTGAGAGGCGTCATCGGGCTGATGGGCCGGGGTCGCGCGCGCCCTAGCGCGTAGGACGGTGCCCTAGGTCGTGCGAGAGCTCGCGAGCGGCCTCGAGCAGCGGATCGAGGATCCGCGCATGATCTTCGGGGTTGTAGCGGAAGCGCGGAACCGTGATGGTCATGCTGCCCACGATGCCGTGGGCGTTGAAGACCGGCGCAGAGGTGCCGACGGCTCCGGGAAGCTTTTCACCGTAGCTGATGGCGTAGCCCTGCTCCCGGATCTCTTCCAAGCGCGCCTCCATCTCATCCCATGGGAGTGGCGCCCGGCCATCGGTAAGGGACGAGCCGGCTTCCTGGGCTATGAGCCGCCGCTCTTCGAGCGGGAGGTACGCGAAGATGGCCTGGCCGGAGGATCCCCAATAGACCGGCAGGGGACGGTGCAGTTCGATGCGGTAGGTGAGCGGATTGGTGCCGTCCACCCGGCCGGCAAAGCTCATTACACGCTCTCCGGGGTGATAGACCCCGATAATGCTGACCTCGTCGCAAAGGCTCGCCAGTCGCTTCAGGTAGGGCATCGCCTGCTGGGCGAGATCGCATCGAGCCGACACCAGAGCGGCCATCCGCGAGAATTCACGCCCGACACGGTAGCGCCGGGCGTTGGCGTCTCTTTCCACCATATTGGCGTCGATGAGCAGGCCCAATAACCGGTGCGCCGAGCTCGGCGCAAGTCCGACCTGGCGGGCAACCTCCTGCACGGCCACGGATTCCTGCGATTCGGCCAGCACTCTCAGCACTGCGACCACCCTTGCCACCGTGCCGATTGTCGACGAATCCTGTGACCCCGCGGCGCCGTCTGCCGACGCTTCATCGCTTTGTTCGCTCAACTCCATACTTAACTTTCCATTAAATGCGCAAAAAAGGACGTTACGGCTTGAACCGGTTCCGCTGGCAAGATATTCTATTCTATCTAACGGATGAGAATTCCAGTCAACGGAATACATCTTTAGGGGGAAAAGGAGGTCGTCTCACGTGCGGGCGGCAAAATTACGGGTAGTAACCGTTTTGGCAGGGGGAGCAATAGGTCTGGCGGCATGCGGGAGTGGCAGTTCCGCCAGCACGGGAGGAGGATCAAGCGCAACTACGGCTAGCAGCAACACGCCGGTGACCATCGGGCTGCTTGCGCCGATGACCGGGACCCGTTCCGATCTCGGAAAGGGCATGCAGCTAGGGGCGCAGCTTGCCGTAGATGCGATAAACGCCGACGGAGGTGTGCTCGGCCATCACCTCAATCTGGTGACTCAGGATACAGCGGCCGACCCGGCTGATGCGGTGCCCGCCGCCCAGTTGGAAGTCAACTCGGATCACGTGGTGGCCTTTGTCGGGCCAACCTCGATCACGGCCGGCGTGACGATCCCGATTGCGCAGAAGGCCGGCATTCCCGACCTGATGTTCGGTGGCGGGTCCGAGTTCGACGCGTTTACCAACCCCTACTTCTTCCGCATGTCGCCCTCCGACACCGAGCAGGCAGAAGCGATGATGCTTTATGCCCACAGCAAGGGTTGGGACAAGGTGGCCATGGCCTTTGGTGCCAGCTCCGGCTCCCAGTCGCTGATTCCGGGCATCCAGGCATCGGCCAAGGCATTGGGAATGCAGATCGTGGGCAACGTCACGCTGACGGCGGGTTCGACTTCGTTCCGAAGTGAGATCAACCAGATCTTCGCGAATCATCCCCAGGTGGTGGTGGGCCAGTTCAACAACACCACCGCAGGAATCCTCTTCGGGGAGATCTCCCAGGAGGGACTTTCCTCCACCCCGTGGATCGGCACCAACCTGTGGTACACCAATACCTTCTTCAACTCGGTGGGCGCAAGCGTCGCCTCGGGCCCCATCTACCTGGCCAACTCGAGCTCGGCGGGAATGCTCGGCGCAAGCTACTTCCTCAACCTGCTGAAGGCCAAGACCGGCCAGACGGTTCCCGCCAACGGTGAGACCTTCATGTACGATGCCGTGACCACCTGGGCGCTCGGCGCCGATCAGGCCGGGACCTGGACGTATCCGAAGGTGCGGGCCGGGATTCTCGCGGCTTCAAATCCGCCGGGAACCCTCTGTGGCAGCTACGCACAGTGCTACTCGCTGCTCAAGGCGAAGAAGGACATCAACTGGGAAGGCTCGGCCAGCACGGTCGACTTCAACAAGTACGACAACGTCTTTGGGCCATTCGCCATCCTGCACTATGACCAGAGCGGCAACACCACCACCGTCGAGACCCTTACGGCCACCCAGATCG
>JAJZNF010000168.1 GCA_021847985.1 Actinomycetes bacterium
AGTGGGAATACGGCTTTCCGGTGGATACCGTTTCGTCGTCCCGGGTGACGAAGCGCTTTTGCGCCGCCTGCTTGCTCACACCCATTGCCGCCCCGATCTGACTCCAGGACGCTCCCGAGGCTCGGGCTTGATCCACGAAGTGCCCGATCAGGGCGTCTGACTGGCTCTCGAGCTCTTCGGCGGCAAGTATCGCGTCCGAAAGATGCTGAAGGGGCCCGCTCTGAGGATGCCTGCCCAGCACGTGGGCGATGAGACTGTCGAGTGTGACGGGGAAATCCTGCATGCGTCAACCTTAGGTTGTCAAGGTGCATCAGTCAACTCCAGGTTGACGTCTTCTCCACCACGCCTCATTCTTCGCGCGGCCCGACTTCCCGACTTCCCGCCTCACACCGCAGAGGCATCAAACACAACTGTTCCGTGAAGCTCTGGGTGGAGACGTGGGAGGGCCAACGCACATCAACAAGACTTGCCGCTCCGGTGACCACTGGCGTACGCGAACTCGGTATCGGCCGCAATGAACCCGGAGTGGCTCCACACAAAAGTGAAGACGAAATTCGTCGCCTTGTCGAAGGCGATGGACTGATTTGAACCGGTCAGGGTGTTGACACAGACCCTTATGGAAGTCGGCCCGATTGCAATTCACTGATTTGTTGGCGACGCGTAGGAGCCGACTTCGAAAGGCTGGTCGGCGCGCGGAGGCGTTGAGTCCCGCGAGATCCCGACCGGAATCCCCGACGGTACGTTCTCCCCGCTGTTCGAAACGAGTACCTCTGCAAGGGTTGGAGAAGCGGATCCAGTCGGTTGTTACACCGCCACCGCGAAAGGATGCACGGGGGCCAGATTGGAGATCTCGTACCCCACGATGGCAAGCTCCCTGTCGTCGCCGTAACATATCGAGCTGGGAGCACTGTGGTCTCCTGGGTTCTCGAATACCGCAATTCCGGTAAGTTCAACCGTTGCCGTTCGACGGTGACAAAGGCGGCGCCGCTGACCTGGCTCAACCGAGCCGCGCCAAGCTGAGCAGCGGTCGTGGACGGACTTGTGGCCTTGCCAGCTGAGCCGGAACCACGCGAGGTGCCGGTCCCCGCAATTCCACATCCACCGAGCGTCGTGACCAGAAATGCGCACGTCACTTTATGAAGCGCACTGTACGTGTCCATCGCTACATCTCGCCTGACCCTTTCACTCGGGACTTGAGGGACTACCTAATGCCCGTTGCTATATATCTTTCGGTGGCAGACCGATCCATTTAGGCAATCACGGCTGGCCTTCGCCAGCAGTGGTTGCGATGTCCCACACCAAGTAGAAATACATCCCTCGCCCCAAGTAACCTGGGTGAATGAATCCGTCGCCCAGTCCGGAGCGACTGTCGACATTTTTGAAACCGCGTAGCACTGTGGGATTCCGTAGACATCCGTGCCATGTCGGCGGATCGGAAATATGTGCCGAAGGCGTATCCCCCTCATGCGTACCTGTGCCTGGCACTTCGATATGTCCATAGTTTGCCCAGATCGGTCAATTGCACTGGGGAATAACGAAAGTAAAATGTTATTCCTTAAGCGTGTGCTCACCGTGTGAAATCCTTGGCCACTCAGATGGCAGTTTTCCAACGGCTATACCGCCGCCTTGCGCTTTAATGCAGGAGGAAGATTGATTTGGAAGCGCTGGGGTGACGACTGGTTGGCTAGTTTGGAATGTGGTCGCGTCAATATGAGTTTCGGGTATAGCAGACTCGGCTGACATAGAGTGGCATACCGTGCAGCGGCCATCGCGGCCGCTATAGGCTGAGTTGTAAGTGATAATGGAGACAGGACTGGCCGGTCGACGCTGGAGCAAGAGACGTTGTCTTCGGGGCATCGTCAAGGGCCAGTTAGCGGCCTTGCATGCGGCATTGTCCGCAGGATTGACTCCTGATGCCGGGCGTCGGGTTGGGTTTCAGTAACTTTGGGGCCATGGTGGGTGATAAGCCTTGCTACAGCAAGCGCCGGGACTCCTTGCGCCGGCATTCTCCCGAGTTCCAGCACCGTCTCAGCTAGATGTTTGTACCAATGATATTTTCGGTACGGGAGTTTCGGAATGATCAGTCAACAGCCGGTTATTCGAACCCTATCCCGCAGGAACATTAGCGACAAACGCCATCGATCCTGCCATTGCGAACGCGGCACTGGAGGAGTGGTACCCGCTAACCGTATAAAGGCTCTGCCCGATTGTCCAACTTAACCAGGTGTGGTTTCCATCTCCGGCTGTTTGAATCACTATGTTTCCGCTATTTGCCGGCATTCGTACCTTGGACATGATGTCGACGACTCTAAGCCCTTCCGGTCTTGCCTCAGCAATTGAATAGAGAGTGGCATTTCCACCTACGACAACGTTCCATCCATTCAACTCGAAATGCATCTCGCAATAGCCGGAAATGCGTTTGGTGCCAATGAGAACGCCCTCGATTCCTCGGACAAGGCTGACACGTTGCGGCGAGTTGGTATTCGGACCGCAAAATGTGGTTCGCTGCTTTTGCGAAATTGATAACCAAACGTGTGCGGCAGCGGCTGTTGGATAGCGGGTAACGCCGAAAGCGCCGAAATAGGGGGCGAGCCCAGAGCAATTAGGGGGGTTGCCGATCTCAGGACTGTTCAGGGGGAACCTGGATTCGCACCGGTAAAGACTGACCGCATATCCCGATTTAGCAATGGTTAACTTGGCGGATAGATTCGCTGGAATAGTGAGCGGTGCTATCATAGGCACCCGCATACGTGAAGATAGAGATACAAGGGCAGCATGTACTGGGGGTGGGAACCGGCTGAGAGCAATTTCGGGAATGTTGGACACAGCAACCGAAGTGCCGGTGGCGTTCCTTGAACCGCTGGATGCTTGAGTACCGCACGCGGATCCAACAAGAGTCAGAACTAACAAGCAACTACTCGCAGCCCGATGATTCATTTCGAACGCCCGGCTCTCACAGTCCGTAAGTTTGTCCAGCCTGCAGAAGCTGACTATTGCAGGTTACCTCGTTTCCGTGGCCCTAGATGTTCAGATAACCGGCGTCACCCGTGACGCCGTCCCGTCCGGAGGACATCTGTGGAGACCCGGCCGAGGAATCGATGACGAGATTGTCGTCGCTCTGCGTCGTAATTCAGAAGGTCGTCTCCGGGTTTGCCGCAGGCCTCCTATGCAAATAGTGCTTGACGGGCTGAGTGTCATTGCACCCGGTGGCCGCAAGTGTGCAGCCGGTACCCAGAGCGATTTGACGGGCGGCAAATATATCTACCAGGTTATGAACCAAGGTGAAGTCCCCCACAGTGGCGGGCGTTTGGTAGCGGTCCGGTCCGGGTGAGCTGAGCGGTCCGAGGCGCCTTCTTCAAGCTTCGCTGGCGCGCACACGACGTAATTTGCCCCGGCGACATCCACCCTGGCGGTGGTGGGTGCCGGCATTTAACTGCCGCTACTGGGGTAATTTAGGTTGGCAAAGCGACGCCGGGCAGCGGTTGACTCCGTGCTCGGTCGAGGTGCCCGGCGGCAATGATCGGTAGGCCTTCGGCTCGCCCACTGGGGAATCCTCCTTGGCGAGTTGCTGGCCGTAGTGTCCGTGGCAAGAGCGTATGCACGGCTAGTTCAACTGGTACGGAGGCGAAATGGGTTTGGGGTTCCGCGATACGGCCAGGCCGGAGCCCGTCGCTCCCCAGAGCCCGCACGTGGGCGTCACCCCTGACGAGCAGGTTTCGTCCCCGGAAGGAGGTCGCAGTGGTCATCGTTGGCGGCGCCGGATACTTTGGTTCGCGGCCGTAGGGCTCCTCGTTGCCGGCGGTATCGCCGTGTTGTTCGTGCTCGAGTGGCCTGGCATCACCCTGAAAGCCGGCGGACCGGCGCTGGCATCACTTGCGGAGCGTGGCGGTGTAAGGATCACATCGATTCGGGCGACTGACGGTGGGCACACCGTAGCACTAGTGCAAAGCGGGTCCAGCCTCGACCCTGTGTCGCCGGTCCTTCCTGGTGGCACTGTCGTCGTGAATGTGGTCGCCCGGACCCCAGGGTGGATATCATGGCTGACCGGCAACGAGGTGCGCAGCACCTTGTCCGTGCCTGTACCCGTCTCGCCGGCACTTGACTCCCCGGTCGCCACTGCGAGCCCGGGGAATCACCTTGTGGTGCGGTTCGCTAGGGCCGTGCGTCTCGTCGACTGGTCCGACGGCGGGTCGAGCCACCTGATCCGTCTGGCTACCCCTAGCCGGGTCGTGCAGCTGCCCAAAATCCTGTCCACCAACGCCTCCGGCATGGCCGATATAAGCGCCTCGCCCTACACCTGGGAGGCGCCGGGCCCGCCTGTTCCTTTGCCATATTTCGCAGTTGGTGGACTCATGGCGGTCGTCACCCCCACCCCCGGCACCGAGGTGTTGTCGCCGCAGGAACCGCTGCGGATCTACTTCTCCAGTCCTGTGGCCGCAGCGTTTGGGCAGCGCCTGCCGAGCCTGGATGTTGCCAAGCTCCAAGCCGCGCCATCGGGACACTGGGCTCGGCCGAACCCTTACACCCTCGAGTTCGAGCCCGCCGCCGGCAGCTTGTGGCCCGGCCAGCAGCTGAGGATCACCCTGCCAGGGCCGGTGGCTTTCGCAAGCGGTGGCAAGTTGATCCAGACCGCGACAATCACATACACCATGCCCCAGGGCTCACAGACGCGGTTGCAACAGCTACTTGCCGCCTTGGGCTACCTGCCGCTCAATTGGACTCCGGCAAGCGCGGCACAGGGAACTGGGGTGCCTGTCGGCGAGCAGGTGGTAATGGCCTATCGTCCGCCGAAGGGCTCGTTCTCCTGGCGCTGGACACCGCCCGCCCGCCTGGCCGGACTCTGGAGTCCGGGCGTCGACAGCGTCATGACCAAAGGGGCCGTGAGGGCCTTCGAAAACGTGGAAGGCCTTGACCCCATCGGCCAGGCGAATCCACTGCTCTGGCCCTACCTGGCCGCCGCGGCCAACGCCGGCAAGACGAACCCTTACGGCTATAGCTGGGCCGATGTCTCCAAGGCCTTGCCGGAACAGATGGTGCTCTGGCACAACGGCGCGGTTGTGTTTAGAGCCCTCGTCAACACCGGAATACCTCTCGATCCGACCGTCGACGGTACCTATCCGGTCTACCTGCGATATCGGTCACAGACCATGCGCGGCACCAACCCCAACGGCACTCCCTACGCCGATTTCGTGCGCTGGGTGTCCTACTTCAATGGTGGCAACGCCGTCCACGGTTTCGTCCGCAGTTCCTACGGTTTCCCCCAAAGCCTTGGCTGCGTAGAGCTGCCTTTCGCCACCGCCCAAGTGGCTTGGCCCTACATGCACATCGGCACCCTCGTTACCGTTCATTCCTAGTTCCCGATCTCGGAAGTCCCGTCGACAATGGCCCGGAGGTGCCTCTTCATCCGAGCGACGGGTCGCTCGGCACTTTTGAGCTTTCCCCCGGATAGATCAACGTCCTCCGCAGGATCCGGCAGGCGTTTTGCGATCCGGCGGAGTCGGTTGTCGGAGGCCCGATATCGCAGAAATTCTCGGACCGCACAATCAGGAGTTGCTCGAGCCCACGCCCACGGCATCCTCGCGTGGGATCAGCTGAGCCGAGATGGCCAGGACGCCGGGCAGCTCCGAACTCTACCGGAGCCGGATGCGCTCTTTTGCCTGGTGCACCCGGTCGCCGGCCGGTGAGCCTCGATGCCTAGTCGGCCATCGAAATGGCTTCGCGCAGGACACCGGCCACTTGGGCGGGATCCTCGAGCTGAGGCATGTGCGCCCGATCGGGCAGCGTGAGCAGGCGGCACCCCGGAATGGAGGCCGCGGCCACCGGGCAGGCGGCGAGAACTTCGGTGACGTCGAGGTCGCCTAGCAGGATCGTGGTGGGTGCGCCGAGAGTGGGAAGCAGCGGCCAGGAATCCACCCCGTCGTCCTTCAGCTCGGGAGGCGAGTTGCGGACGACCCCTCGCGCCATCTCCTTGGCGAGCGCTCGCGCCTCGCCCTTCACCCTGCCCACGAGGCTGCGTGGGCCGTCAAGCCAGATGTGCAGGACGCCTTCCGCCGAGGTGTCGAAGTCACCGTCCTGCTCGGCGGCGATCGACGCCTCCTCGATGCTCATCTCTTCCGGGTCCATGGGGAAGATGTCGGGAGTGCCCGAGAAGCCGGGTGCCACCAGGAATAGGCCTTCCACCAGCTCCGGATGCGCCAATGCGAAGTCGACCGCAAGTGCACCGCCCATGGAGTTGCCAACCAGCCATGCGCCATCGAATCCGAAGTATGCGATGACCGCCTCCAGGTCCTGCATCTCCTGCTGCACCGAGGGCTTCTCCGAAGCCGGGGACTCGCCATAGCCGCGTCGATCGTATGCGACGCACCTTCCCAGATCCTGGATCAAGGGAGCCATGGAACGCCAGATCCTCCGGTCAGCCACGCCGGGGTGGAGAAGGACTATCTCCCGCTCCCCCACT
>JAJZNF010000039.1:0-2511 GCA_021847985.1 Actinomycetes bacterium
GCCGGCGGTGATGCCGAGAACCGCGGCCAGGATGGTCCACCCGATCGAGAGGCCCAAGGAGGGTCCGATGAAGCCGATGGGGATGGTGAAGTACTGGAAGTTGCCCAGGAACCAGAGTGGGCCCTGGTGCCAGATCTTGCCGTGTCTTTCCTTGCTCGGCACCCAGTCGATCGAGCGCACCTCGATTCCCCGCGGCGCTACAGGAGACTTTTCGTCCATCTTCCCCTCCGGCTAGACGTTATGGTTTCCATATAATAAACAAAGGTTGCACTGATGGTAACAGTCATCCAAGGAATCGCGCGCAAAAACGCGGCATTTTGAAGGTTCGCTGGTAGGGCTGCGCGTATTGCGCGCCTGCTCCGGCTGCTACCGTAGCGTTGAACGCCGCCCGGCGGCGTCTGAGGAAGGGGAGTGCCATGGAAGAGGTGCAGGGCAAGGGCAAGACGGCGGGCGATATCGTGGGACCCCCCGACGCGCTCCAGCTGCCGCGCTTTGCCACCTCGGCCACCTTCGCGCGCCTGCCCGCGTTGGGGGAGGTGGGCTCCGCCAAGGTGGTCGTGATGGGAATTCCCTTCGACAGCGGGGTCTCCTACCGGCCGGGGGCGCGTTTCGGCCCCTCGGCCATCCGTGCGGGATCAAAACTGCTTCGCCCGTATAACCCGGCGCTCGATCTCGAACCCTTCGGCATGGTCCAGGTGGCCGATGCCGGAGATGTGGGGGTCAACCCCTTCAACATCGAGGAAGCACTTGCCTCCATGGAGGAGGCGGCCGCCGCGCACGCGCGCTCCGGAGCGCGGATCCTGACCCTGGGAGGGGATCACACCATCGCGCTTGCCCTCCTTCGTGCCGCGGCGGCCCAGCACGGACCCATAGCGCTGGTTCATTTCGACGCCCACCTCGACACCTGGGACACCTACTTCGGCGCGCCCTTCACGCACGGCACCCCCTTCCGGCGCGCCTTCGAGGAGGGCCTGCTGGCCCAGGAGCGCTGCATGCATGTCGGGACCAGAGGGCCGCTCTATTCTTCGCAGGACCTCGTCGAGGACCGCGGCTTCGGCTTCAAGGTGATCAGCTCCGATCGTTTCTCGGAGCTCGGCGCCAAGGTGGTGGCCTCCCGCATCGCCGAGCGCGTCGGAGATGCGCCGCTGTACGTTTCGATCGACATCGACGTGCTCGATCCCGCCTTTGCGCCCGCTACGGGCACTCCGGAGGCGGGAGGGCTCTCCTCCCGCGAGCTGCTGCAGACCTTGCGCGGTCTGCTGGGGATGAACCTGGTCGGCGCGGACATAGTCGAGGTGGCTCCCGCATACGACCATGCCGAGGTGACCTGCATCGCCGCGGCGCACTTGGGATACGAGCTGATCTCCATCATGGCGCTGGCCCAGGCCAAGCGCCAATGAGCCCCTGGGGCTAGTCGCCCGCCAGCAGCTGCTTGGCCTCTTCGATCGTCATGTCCTGGCTCGGAACCACCAGGTCGGACTTGACGATCTCGTTCTCGTCGAGCTTGGTCCCCGAAGTGGAGATCAGGCTGGCGAGTTGCGCCGTGCAGGTCGCGAAGCTCTTGGCCTCGTTGTGCTCGATGGCGGTGTCCATGGCCGAGTCGAGTGCGTCGAGGGCGGGCTTAATGGAGGTGGGCACCCTGTACAGGCCTTCACCGGCGATGCGGATGACCATGGTGTTTCCCGCGGTGGCGGTAGGCGCCGGGGCTGCGGGTGTGGCCGCCGGGGCGGCTTGGGTGGGCGTGGGTGCCGCGGCGATCTCCGCGGCGGCCTGTGGCGCCTTGCCGGCGTTCAGCTCGGCCTTCATGGCCTCGAGCTCGTATTCCACCGAGGGCTGTGTTTGGCCCGACTTCAGCTGGGCTTCGATGTCGTCTGTGGATCCGCCCATAGTGAGCGAGTCGAGCACTCCGGAGTCGGAAAGCTCACCCACCGCGGCGGCGCGCGCCTGCAGCTGGGTGATCTTGTCCTGGGCCCGGTCCATCATCATGTTGACGTCGGTCATGTGCTCGCTGAGGCCAGACAGGTTCTCGACGGCTTCGGTGGAGGCCTTCGCCGCCGTGTACTGAGCCTTCATCGTTTCGCGCTGAGTGCGGAAGACCTCCAGCTTGGCCTGGAGCTTGCGCCCCGTGTCTTCGAGCGCCTCCTCCTGGGTGCGAAGCTGGTCGATCTGGGGTGCGAGCGCGTCGATCTGCCCCTTGACGCCCTGGGAGCGCTCCACCGCGGTGCGGGCAAGATCGTCCTGTCCTTGCTGGAGGGCTTGGCGTGCCTGTCCCTGCAACTTGTCGTACTGGGACTGGAGCTGCGCCTTCTGCGCTTCGAGGCGCTTCTGGGAGGTGAGCACGTCCGCAATGGACCTGCGGACCTGCTGTAGGTTCTCCATCATCTTCTGGTAAGAGAGATCCAGGGCCTGAGTCGGGTCCTCGACCTTGTTCAGCGCCGCGTTGGTCTTCTGCTGGAAGACCTGAGAGAGCCGCTTGAAGACGCTCATCTTTGCATGTCCCTTCGGGGAGAG
>JAJZNF010000039.1:2521-6414 GCA_021847985.1 Actinomycetes bacterium
CGAGGCGGCCCAGCGTGGACGGCCCGGCTCTCGGCGTCAGCGTGAGCCCCGATAGACTGGAGCGTCGGCGGTCGAAGGGCACCTCCCTTTGTCGGCGCTGGTGGAGATTCGGCGGCAATGACGACCTTTTCGCTGGTACATGATCGCAAGCGGGTTCTCAAGGAGAGCCTGCTTCACTTCGACTACACGCTCCTTATCGCCACCATGGCCGTCGCCCTTCTCGGCGTGGTGATGGTCTACACGGCAACCCGCGGCAAGCTGATTGCCGCGGGCCTCAACCCGCACTACTACCTGGAGCGTCAGGCCATTTGGGTCGTGCTCGGCTTCACGGTGATGATCGCGACGGTCATGATCGACTACCGCCATATCCGTGTCCTCGGATACGTGATATACGGCGGAGTCGTGATGGGGCTTCTCGGCGTTCTGACGCCGGTGGGCAAGTCGGCCCTGGGCGCTCAGCGCTGGTTCCAGCTTGGACCGCTGCAGCTGCAGCCCTCGGAGTTCGCGGCGGTGGCGATGATCGTCGCGGTCTCGGTCTATCTCTCCCGCGAGTCCGGGGACCTGACGCCGCGCAAGCTGGCCGGCGTGCTCGCCCTGGCCGGGGTGCCCATGCTCCTGGTGGTCAAGCAGCCCGACATAGGCACTGCCATCATCCTTGGCATCGTGCTCATCTCCCAGCTGGTGGTGGCCAGAATCCGCCTCCTCCACCTGGGCGTTCTCTTCGTGCTGGGGGTGTTCGGGATCTACATGGTCATCCACCTGGGGATCCTCAAGAGCTACCAGCTGCAGCGGCTAACCTCGTTCATGAACCCCAACGGAGCGCTGTCCAGCTCGGGCTACAACCTCGCCCAGTCGAAGATCGCCATCGGGGCGGGAGGCGTCTTCGGGAAGGGGCTCTTCCACGGCACCCAGACCAACCTGGCTTACGTCCCCGAGCAGCAGACCGACTTCATCTTCACTGCGGTGGGGGAGCAGCTCGGCTTCGTGGGGGCGGGGGTCCTCCTTCTCTTCTTCGGCTACATATGCTGGCGGGTGTGGCGGGTTGCCGTCATAGCCCGCGACCAGTTCGGACGGCTGCTCGCGATCGGCGTGCTCGCTTTCCTGGCGTTTTCGATCTTCCAGAACGCGGCGATGACGATGGGGATTATGCCTATCACCGGAATTCCCCTTCCGTTCATGAGCTACGGGGGGTCGGCGGCTCTGTCGTTCTTCACCGCCATTGGGATCGCCCTGGGAGTGGGGATGCGCAACGCCCGTTACCTGCCCGAGGACCGGAGGGAATTTGTCAGCCAGTAGCGAAGAGCTGGATGACGAGGCTCTCGCCTCCGAGCCGGCGGATTCCGTCTTTTTGGGCGCCGACACCCAGGCAAGCGCCTCGGAAGAGAGGGTGGCGGAAGAGAGCCCGGCCCAGACCGACTCGACCGCCGAACGGGTCACCCAGCTTGCCACCAAGCGCCGCTCCCGGGTGGCCGACGTGGGCGTCGCCCTGCCCGAAACTCATGGGCGGGTGGTCATAGCCGAGGTCGACGAACCTCACCGGAGCTTCTCCATACCGGTCTCGCTCGATCAGGCCTCCATGATCGCCACGTTGTTGCGCGGCCTGCCCCGCCAGCGCCCGTTCCTGGCCGACGTGCTGGTCGACATCCTCAACCAGTTCACTCTTAGCGTCGCCATGGTGGTGATCACCGGCAGGCGGGGGGATCTCTACTTCGCCGAACTCACGCTCTTCGACAAGCAGGCTCAGCAGCGGGTCGTGCCGGCAAGGCCGTCCGATGCCCTGCTGATTGCGCTCGCATCCAGCCCGCCGCCGCCGATCATGGTGGAGGAGACGCTGTTCGGGCCGGTGTAGCTCAGGGAGCTTTCAGTACTCACCCTCGATGACGTTGAGCGGCCGCTCACCCCTGGCGATCCGGGCCAGGTTCTTCTCCACCAGCTCTCGGGCCTTGGGGATGAAGGCGTCGGTGGCTCCGCCGACGTGCGGGCTGATCAAGCAGTTGGGCTCGGCCCAGAGCGGGTGATCGGGAGGAAGCGGCTCCGGGTCGGTGACGTCGAGCGCAGCCTGGATCCGTCCGCTTGCAACCTCGGCGAGCAGAGCCGCGGTGTCGGCCACCTCGCCTCGGGCGACGTTGACCAAGAGTGCGCCGTCCTTCAAGTTGGCCAGGAATGCGGCATCGGCCAAATGGCGGGTTGCCTCGGTGAGCGGCACGACCAGCACCACCACGTCGGACGTTGCCAGCAGGCCGCCGGCATCGGCGAGGCGGAGCGTCCCGTCCCGTCCGGTGCGGGAGACGAGAGTGCAGCGCGCACCCAGCGCGCTGAAGATTCGGGCGATCTCGTGCCCGATCGAGCCGGCGCCGACGATGGCAACCTGTTTTGCGTACAGGCTCGGCCGTCCGCTCCTGGCCGACCATGCCTGGGAGCCGGCGCGGATGTAGCCGGTGAGGTTGCGCATGCTCGCCAAGGTGAGCGCCAGGGCCAGCTCGGCGGTGGAGGAGTCATGAACGCCACGGGCGTTCATGAGTGTCACCCCGTCGGGTATGTAGCCCACCGTCTTGTCGATTCCCGCGGTCAGGAGCTGCACGTAGCGAAGCTTGGGCATCTCGGCGATGACCTCGAAGATTCGGCTGTCCCCCATGTAGGCGGGGATGTAGAACTCGGCCTCTCTCACGGTCTCGTCGAGCTCCTGGCGCTGGGCGTCGAAGACGACGGAGCGGAATCCTTCGGGGAGGCTTATGCCCGATATGGCTCTTGGCAAAAGGACCAGCATCAAGTGCGAGCATAGAGGTCATGCGCGTGGCGTGGGCAGCGGGCGGCTGCTAGCCTCCAGGCATGCCTGCGCGATTCGAAGTGCTACTTTCCGGCTCGGTCAGACCGGGCGTCACCTCCAGCGTCTCACTGGTGATCGACGGAGATTCGGTGGTGGTGATCGACCCGGGAATGGTCCACGCCAAGGGCGAACTCATCTCCGAGCTTGCCGCGCGCGGTCTTTCACCCGAGCAGGTTACCGATGTGGTGGTCACTCACCTGCACCTGGATCACACCATGAACGTGGGCATCTTTCCCAACGCCACTGTGCACGACTTCATGGCCAGCTACAAGGACGACGTCTGGACCGACCACGATCTCGACCGCTTCCGCGTGGCGCCGAACGTGTACGCCATCGCGACCCCTGGCCATACGCGGGAGGACATCAGCATCGTCGTGATATCCGAGGCGGGGATGGTGGTCTGCACGCACGCCTGGTGGACGAGGAACGGCCCTCGGCTTGACCCCTATGCGTTCGACCAGGAGGTGCTCGAGGACTCCCGTGCGCGGGTGCTGGCGATCGGCCCGTCTCTTATAGTGCCCGGCCACGGCGCCCCGTTTGCGCCCGGGGAGCTGGATCTGGCATGATCCGGCACTCCCTGCCCTACAGCGGGGGATAGGGGCCGATGGCGGTCACCGGCAAGCGGCGTGCCGAGGAACCCGAGCGGCTGGCCGGGCAAGTCGAGCATGTCGTCTTTCACAACCAGGACTCCGGATTCAGCGTCTTCAGGGTCAAGGTCCGTGGTGAGCGCGAGCCGGTGACGGTGGTCGGCGCGACGGCGCGGATATCGGCCGGTGAAGAGGTCGAGGCCGTCGGGCATTGGCGGGTGGACGCCAATTACGGCAGGCAGTTCCGGGCCGAGCGCATCGTATCGGTGCCTCCGACCACCGAGGCCGGCATCGAGCGTTACCTTGCCTCGGGCATGGTGCGCGGCATCGGCCCTCACTTCGCCAAGGTGCTGGTCGAGAACTTCGGCGCCGAGATCTTCGAAGTGATAGAAAACTCGCCCGAGCGCCTCCTCTCGTTGCGCGGCATCGGCCCCAAGCGGGTCGAGCGCATCGTCGCCGGCTGGGAGGAGCAGAAAAAG
>JAJZNF010000153.1 GCA_021847985.1 Actinomycetes bacterium
GACCGATACCAAATCCGACAACCTCCGGTCTGTGGCCGGCTTTACCCATCCAGCACGTGGCATGCGCACATATTACACGCTTGTAACACTAACTGAACGGTATTGCTGCTTAAGGTGACGCATTGGAGCCCGATGGGCGACACCGAGGGCGCACCCGAGAACTACCAAGTGGTCACCTAAGAGCTGACCGCAGCGGGTGACACGACCTATCCGGTGCTGACGCAGAGTACCAATGGCTCTCCCGCGGCAGCTGCCTCAATGGCCGAGCACGGACGGATACCCATCCCGCAGGGGCTTTAAGGCCGTGGTGGAGGGCCGCGCCACGACGCGAGGCTGAGCCGCCCGCAGCGGCAACCCCGGTGCGGCACCCTCCCGATGCCTGCGCCGGTAACACCCGACCACGGGGCGCCTAACCTTGAGGGCATGTTCAGCGCGTTCCTGGCTGGATTGGGCTCGGGATTCCTGGTGGGCGCCCAGGTCGGGCCGATCTGGCTCCTTTGCATGCGTAGCGTGCTGCGAGGGCGCTTTGTGGTGGGGATCTCCATCGGCGCAGGCGCGGCATTGATCGACATGTCCTACGCGGCGATAGGCGTGTTCGGGGGAGCCGGCGTGTTACGAGCAGAGCCGCAGTTGCGGTTGGCCCTTGGCTTCCTGGGAGCAGCGGTGCTGGTTGGCCTGGGAGTCAGGACAATATGGTCGGCGATGCGCATTCGAGCCGGCATGGAGAGCGCCGAGGAGATAGCTTCGCCCGTGCGCGCCTTTGCGACCGCCGTCGTCGCGACGGCGTCGAATCCAATGACCATCGCCTCCTGGGCGGCGCTATTCACCGCCACCTCCTCGGCTACCCTCACCAAAGGCGCGAGCGGGGCGGCTCTGCTGGTTCTGGGCGTGGGAATGGGATCGCTGGCATGGTTTTCGATCCTTTCCGCAGTCGTATCCGCGATGCGGCACCGGATTGGAGAGACGGCCCGGCGCGCGATCGACGTCGTCTCCGGCGTCGGATTTGTGGCCTTCGGCGCCTACCTGGGCCTAAAGACGTGGCATCAATCCTGATCGGGCGCTTCAAGTCCCCGTCCGAGCGCAAGGTGACCCGCGCGGGTTCGGGGATTGCCGGAACAGTGAGCCGGAAGCGCTTACCTTGCGCAGCCCACGGCCTGCATGTATTCGGCCATCGAAAGCTTGTAAAGCGGCACGGCTTCGGGGTTGGAGCGGATCAGGTCAAAGCGCCAGGTGCCGGACTGGTAAATCCAGTAATCCGTCAGCTGGACTCCGTCGACCGAATAGTGCACTTCCCACCAACCGCCGGTTGAGGGGACCGCACTTTCGGTAACGGGGGTTCCCGGGTGTGACGGGCACTCGCGATGACGCAGCACGTACTGGGCCTCGCTGATGATGTTTCGGCTGCGCGCATCCCACCGGGCGTAGACGGGCCCGACATCGTTGGCGGCGTAGTCCAGGTTGAAGGTGGACGTGATGGCGAGGAGTTCCTTCGCGGTTCTCGGTTCCGGCGAGGTGAGGGGTGCCGACGGTGTGTGGTTGGATGCGCATCCCGCAAGACCGGCGGCCGCAGCCAAGGCCAATGCCGCGAGCCTCCCTGACCTCCGCCCAAGTCCGATCATCCCGGGAACGCTAGCCGCTAAAACCGTGCCTCCAGCTAGGCGCGCTGAGGGCGGGCGGCCAGGCCGATCTGGGAAGAAGCGCGGGCGGTTGCGAGTGCCGCGAAGACGGAAAGAGCGGCCAGGGCGAGGAAACTGAAGCGGTAGGGGTCGATGCCGGCGGCGGCCGCACCAACTCCGGTTTCGAGAGACCGAAATTCCTCGGCGGCCTGGAGCAGAACCGCGCCCAAGGCGATACCGAAGCCGGCGGCAAGCTGCTGCAGCGTGGAGGCGAGCGTGTTTGCCCGGTTCATAGCCGCCTGGTCGACGTCGGCGAACGCGACGGTGTTGTAGGCGGTGAAGCCGACTGATCGGGCCGCGCCGGAGAAGACCATCAGCACGCCAATTGCGAGGAGCGGGGTGTGCGCGGTCAGGGCCGCCGAGAGCAGCAGCGAAGCAGCCAGGCTCGCGGTCGCCGCAAGCATCACGGCGCGGAACCCGAACCATCGGAGCAAGGGTGTGGTGAGCGGCTTGATCCCCACATTGCCGAGATACAGGAGCAGGACCAGGGTGCCCGCCCTTATGGGTGACCAGTGAAAGGCAAGCTCGAACATGAGCGGGAGGAGGAAGGGCACTGCGCTCACCGTCAGTCTGAAGACGCTTCCGGCGGTGTGCGCGATGCGGAACGACTCCGTCATGAGCGGAGAGAACTCCAGCAAGGGGTTCTGCACTCGCCGCAGATGGGCGATGGCACCCGCGGTTAGCGCCGCGCCGGCAAGCGCCTCCGCCGTGATCTGACTCCAGTCGGGATGCGCCGCCGAGGCCTCGGAAGCCGCATAGGCGAGCAGGCCTAGACCTATTCCGACTAGGGCGAAGCCTGTCCAATCAAGAGGCCGTCCACTGCGAGATCCGGTGGTGGGAACCAGGTACCAAGCAGCCACCAGGGCGACAATACCAAGGGGGATATTGATGATGAAGATCCAGTGCCAGGACGAGTACGTGGTGATCACGCCGCCGAGCAGTGGCGCGATGACGGGTGCCGTGAGTGCAGGCCAGGTCAGGTAGGCGATCGCGGTCACCAGACGCTCCTTGGGTGTGGAGTTCAGCACGGCAAGCCGTCCGACGGGGACCATCATCGCCCCTCCGACTCCCTGTGCCATTCGCGCGGCGGTCAGCTCCAGGAGGCTTCCGCTTAGTGCGCAGGCCAGGGATCCCAAGGTGAAGACGGCAATCGCGGAGATGAACACCCGGCGCGTGCCGGATCGTTCGGCTACCCATCCGGATAGCGGGATGAGCACCGCAAGCACGAGCATGTAGGCGGTGATGGTGATCCCGGCGCGGCCCGCGCCTACTCCGAGGCTTCTGGCGATTACGGGAATCGAGGTAGTGAGAATGGTGCCGTCCAGGAACTCCATGAAAAAGGCACCTGCCACCAGCAGAGCCAGGTTCCGCTCGTACTTGGGCGAGGAACTGGACAACGGCCTCCTTGTGCGCCGGCGCCGCGCCTATTAAGGGATCCATCTGTCTGGCGGGCTCCGCGCTAAAAGCTAGTGACTTCCTTGGCCGCTTCAGCAGCCGAGAGCTTGACACGCAACCCCGGGTCCATCGGCGGCCAGACGGTTGGGTCAAGCCGAAAGCTCGAGTCCGGGCTCGATCGACGGCTGATGCCGGGGTCTTCTCGGGGCGTGCCGGTCGTGCCGCCGCGCGCCCTTTTGCTTCCGGGGGCAGCCAAGTGGCTAAATTCTCGAGAATGGCAGACCGAAGTCGTCCTTGGAAGCTCCAATCTCGCATCATGGAGATGCGGAACCAATGGATGGCCCTGGTGGGCGAGCGCTGGATCGACGACGAAGCGAACCAGGTCGACTATTGGCGGGTCGAGAACCCGGATTCGCTGATCGTGATAGTCATCGCCGATGGCCGAATTCTGCTTCCGCTGCAGAGTTTCAGGCCAGGCGTCGGCCGGACTACGCTCGACTTCTGCGGAGGCAGACTTGCACGTCCCGAGGACCTAGAAGGCGAGGCCGAGCGCATCGTTTGCAAGGAGCTGGGGCTGGGCCCATCCGACCTGTTCGAGAGCTTCCAGCGCGTAAACCCGGTGGGCTGGGAGACCAACAGCTCATTCGAGAGCCAGCGCGTCTTCGGTGTGGTCGGTGTCCTGAAAAGCGATCTGCAGCTGGACTCGACCCTGGTGGGCGCTTCGTTCCCTTGCGACGAAGCTGGGATGGCCGAGGTCCAGGAGCGCATTACCTGTCTCCAGTGCCGCGGTGTTCTCAGCGAGGCGCTCAGGTTGGGGCTACTTGGCGACTTGCGATGACGGTCGCAGGACACGACCGGATTCAGAGAGGCTCCCCCGCGTGGGGCCGGGCCGGCTCGGGCGCGGAAGGCTCGGGGGAAGGCGGATCCTCGCCGCCCATCTCGAGCCGGAAAGGCGGGTACTCGTCGGTCATTAGAAGCGCGTAGGCAAGTACGCGGAAGACCCAGCGGTTGAGCCCCATCAAAAGGTCGAACAGGCCCGACGGGTAGCGCCCGCTGACCGCGAGCGTGATTACCGCGACGAGGGCGAGGAGTCCTATGAGGCCACCGCTTACCATGGTTCGCCAACTGTCCCATCCCAGGATCCAGCCCCCCGACAATATCCCCAAGACCAGGTAGTGGGGAATGGCGAGCAGCCAGGACTTCACGAGCACCAGTCCGCGCGACAGGTGCTCGGGGTATTCGACTTCCAGCGTGGCGGGGTAGGACGGCTCGGCTTCGAGGCTGAAGGGTGGATACTCATCGGTGGCAAAGGCACCCACTGAGTAGTAGGCGACCCTCCACTGCCATCTCAGCACGCCAACGTTGAAGTCGAAGATGGGTCTGGGGTAGCGGCCCGTGAACAGGATGGCGACGCCGGCGGCAAAAGTGGCCAGTGCGCTGGCGGTCCACAGCAGGCACAATGCGAGCAGGTGGGGTATCACGAGCAGCCACTTGACGAGCCAAAGGAGGCGGCCGGCCGGCCTTTCAAGCGAAGCCTCGAGCCGCAGCGGGTAGGCTCCTCGCACCGCCTCGGGCAATCTCCTGGCCACCAGTTCCCGGGTGGGTCGAAGTGCGGCGTACAGGAGCATGACCGCGGCCCCCATCAGCAGAACACCGAACCCGCCGATACCGAAGGCGGCAATAGGCAGTGCCCCGGAGTGGATGGCGAGCCTCGTCTCGAGGGAGATTCCCGGACTGGCATCGGCGTTCATGACGACCAGTTCCCAGTTCCCGGGCCGTATCGGCCACACCAACGTCCTGGTCCCGGGCCCGGAAGTCCATTCCGTCCAGAATTGCTGCGACTCCGGCTGCTCCGGAGAACGAGTGCCGGCGACGCTCTTGGTGCTGACCGTCCACGGAGAGATCCCCAGGCCGGATACGCGATCAAGCGGAACCCCACCGAGATAGGTCTCCGCATCGGTCCGGCTGGCCACGCCGATGAAGACGGGCCCATTGCCGGTGTCGGAGATGCCGATTCGAAGCGTCCCCAAGGTGCCGTCCGCGGTGGATTCGATGTTGCGGAACCCGGTAAGGTCCAGGGGGGCGGTAAGCGCATAGCCCGAGCCTTGCAATTGGAACGGGGGCGAACTGACAAAGCCGGCTGGGTCGGCGTATACCCCCAAAATCCAAAACAGCGTGGCCGCACCGGCCACGGCGGCGATGCCTACCATGGCGGCCAGTCCGGCGACGAGGATCATTACGAGTCTGCTGCCTTTCATCTCCAACCTCCACGTCTTCCGGTAGCGAGGATGGGAGCGGGCTCCGCCTCCGGGGCGAAACCTAACGCTCTGGTTGGCGGGGCAAGAAGGGGAATGGGTCACTCGCTTTGGCTAGTGGCGATCTTGGCGAATGCGCCAAGATTCACACGTCGCTTGGCGCGGTTGGGCAATTGGTCCCTTGCGGGCGCAACTCCTCCGGCTCTAGGTCATGGCTGGACGCGCCCGGCGAGCGAAAGGCAAAGGGCCATGTCAAGGATCACGCCAAGATCGATAGCCGTATTGCTGGTAGCCGGGATCGCCTTGTCGGCATGTGGCAGCCCCGTCGGCGAGGGAACCACATCGACGGTCGGGCCAAGGCCCTCGACGAGCGGTTCTCCGTCGACAATTCCGGCCACCACACGGCCGACGAATCCGCCTGTCACCGTGGGTGTGAAGGTGTGGTTCTTCGACGAGCCGCACGTGGTCACCGGTGAGGAGCCCCTTTACCGGCCCGTGGACCGCCAGGTGCAACCTCCGGCCGTAGCCGCAGGCGCCCTGAACGCCCTCTTTGCCGGACCTACCGCCGCCGAACAGGAGGATGGCCTACGGCTCGTCACCTCCGGCGCGACCGGATACTCTCACCTGCACATAGATAACGGGGTCGCATACGTGACCTTGGAGGGAGCCTGCTCGAGCGGCGGGTCGACCATGACTATCGCGAGTGAGATCTTCCCGATCCTGAAGCAGTTCTCTTCCGTCACCTGGGTCAAGATCTTCGATCCCCAAGGCACCACTGAGAACCCCGCCGGCGACTCGGACTCGATTCCCGTTTGCCTTGAGCCCTAGGGCGACTAGAGCGGTGAATCGCCTCGGGGTGTCGTG
Organism: Actinomycetes bacterium; assembly: GCA_021847985.1. Taxonomy (GTDB): domain Bacteria; phylum Actinomycetota; class Acidimicrobiia; order Acidimicrobiales; family Acidimicrobiaceae; genus Acidithrix. The sequence continues at coordinate 6,191 of JAJZNF010000153.1, forward strand.
GCACCCTCGGCCAGTGCGATAGGTCGCGCTGGCTAAGGGATAGAATGTCATTCACGCTGGGCCCTGGAGAGGTGCCAGAGTGGTCGAATGGGACTCACTGCTAATGAGTTGACCTGGGAAACTGGGTCCGAGGGTTCAAATCCCTCCCTCTCCGCC
>JAJZNF010000038.1 GCA_021847985.1 Actinomycetes bacterium
CGGCTGATACTGCGCGACCCCGAACCCCATTTGCGGCTGGCCAGCTACTACCGTGCCGCCGACCTGGTGGTTGTCCCTTCACGCACCGAGTCGTTCGGCCTGGTGGCCCTGGAGGCGATGGCTTGTGGCACCCCCGTGGTGGCGGCAAGTGTGGGGGGCCTTAACTCTCTCGTGGAACAAGGGCGCACCGGTTTTCTCGTGAAGGACCGGAGCCCCGGGGCGTTCGCGGCGGCGATCACCAAGGTGCTCGACGGCCATTTCCCGCGGGGCAAGGCGCTGCGAGCGGCACTGGAGCTATCGCGTGGCTATTCCTGGCGGCGAGCGGCCGCCGAGGTGGCGGCCATCGCCGAAGCGCTGTCGGCTCGAGAGCTCTTGGAATGCGCCTGAGCAGGCTGATCCACGCGCTTCACTAGGACGACGACGTTGGACAGGTTCCAGTACCTTGGCTTGCTTGCGCTGTGCCTCGTGGCGACCATGCCACTCGAGTTCGTTCTGGGGGCTCGGGTCTATCGCCGCACCCTGAGGCTTGCCGTGACACTTGCCGTCGTGGCAGTTTCGTTCTCCGCCTTCGACGCCGCATCCATAGCGATGGGATGGTGGAAATACGCCAAGGCCTACACGACCGGCATTCTCCTTCCCGGCCGACTCCCGATAGAAGAGTTCGCATTCTTCCTGGTGATACCGGTGTGTTCCATCCTCACCTACGAAGCGATAGGTCGCGTGCACCGGCTTTATCGCCGGCGCCAGGAAGCGGGGCGTTGATGCACGCCTACACCGCTGGCGCTGGGGCTGCGCTCCTCGTGGCGCTGTTCATTGATTTGGCGGCGCTTCGTACACGCGTGGTGTTGCAGGCGCGCTTCTGGATCGCCGCTCTGATCGTGGAGGCCTTCCAGATCCCGGTCGACGGCTGGTTGACCAAGCTTTCCTCTCCCGTCGTGATTTACGACCCCGCTCACTTTTCCGGCGTGCGCGTCTTCTTCTCCAGTCCGGTGGAGGATTTCGTCTATGGCCTTGCCTTGCTCATTGTGACCATTTCGATCTGGGTGGCGACGGGAAGAACCAGGAGAGGGGGCGGCGTTAAGCTCAGTCGAGGAGGAAGCGCATGAAATCCGTGCTTGTGGTTTTGGCCGTCGTCGCGGCCATGGAGCCGCTCACTTATTTGGCCCATCGCTACGTGATGCATGGTGTGGGGTGGGTCATCCATTCCTCGCACCATCGGCCCCCCGAGACGCGCATAGAGCTGAACGATCTCTTCCCCGCCATCTTCGCCACGCTGACCATTGCCCTCTTTGCGATTGGCCGGACGACGGGAACGGCCCTGCTGATCCCGGTTGCGACCGGCGTCACGATCTACGGCGCCGCCTACTCCTTCGTCCATGACGTCTACATCCACGGGCGCTTCTTCAAGGTTGGGCGGATTGCGTTCCTGGAGCCGCTCAAGCGCGCGCACATACTGCATCACCTTTACGACGGAGAGCCGTACGGGATGCTGGTGCCGCTCGTGCCGAGGCGCATTCGGGAGAGGGCCCGCCTCCTATACGCGACTCAAGGCGAGGCGGCCTATAGTGCCGAACTTCTGAAGGGCGGGAACTTTGGCTCGCCCGGAAAATACGTCGTAGTCGACTAGCTCGATGCGCTCGAGGATGCCCGAGTAGAGGCGCCTGGCGGCGCGTATGCAATCCAGAGCCCGGCCGGTCAAATGAAGGTCGCCGGCGAGGGAGTTCTGGTAGTGGATTCGGGTGCGCGCGATCTCGAACCGCATCAGTTCCTTGAACTGGGCAGTCGCGCGCCGTTCCGCGAAGGCCCTCTCCGCGCCGAAGTCGCGGATGTCGCCTTGGGGGACGTAGACCCGTCCACGACCCAGGTCCTCCTCGATGTCGCGTAGGAAATTGGTCAGCTGGAACGCGACCCCGAGCTCTCGTGCCCCGTAGGCCGCCTCGGCGTCGGATGCGCCGAGGATCGGAAGCATCATCTCGCCTATCACGGCCGCCGATCCGTCCATGTAGACCATCAGCTCTTCGAAGGTCTCGTAACGGTCGATCTCGAAGTCCATCTTCATCGAGGTGGTGAAGCGCTCGAATTTTTCGGCGTCGATGCCGAAGGTGATGGCGGTGTTGACCACTGCGGCCAGTATGGGGTCGTTGGAGCTTCCGGATTCGAGGTCGGCAAAGAAGCGCGCGGCGAAGCGGTCTACGGCTTCCAGCCTGGCTCGGCGGGAGTGGTCTCCACCGTCGGCGAAGACGTCCACGACGTCGTCCACGTAGCGGCAGAAGCCGTAGATGGCGTGCACGTGCGGCCGCGATTCCGGTGGCAGCAGGAGAGTGGAGTAGTAGTAGGTCTTGCCGAAGCGCCGGTTCAGGCTCCTGCAACGGCGATATGAGCTTCCCAGATCGCTCATGGCCTGGCCCCCATTGCCATGACCCTCTTCGCGGCCAGCTTCCCCGAGGTCAGCACCATCGGGATACCGACACCGGGTACGGTGGACGAACCCGCCCAAAGCAGGTTTGAGAAGCGCGGATCCTGGTTCGGAGCGCGGAACGGCCCGCTCTGGAAGAAGCGATGGCTTACCGAGAAGGGCGTCCCGAGGGCCATGCCTCGATCCAGCCAATCCAGAGGATCAATGGTCGTTTCACTCGCGATGGCGCTCGGGTCGGAGAGCACTCCCCACGCCTGTAGCCGATCGAGCATGGCGTTTCGCACGCGCTCCCGCTCGCTCAGCCAGTCGACTTTCCCGGAGAGGTTGGGCACCGGCTCCAATGCGTAGACGATGCCCTTCCCGGGCGGCGCAAGCGCCGGGTCCGTGAGGGTTGGCAACGAGACGAGGACGGATGGGTCGCGCATGAGTTGGCCACGCTCCAGCAGCGCCTCGAACGACTCCTTCCAGGGCGCGCCAAAGAAAATGTTGTGGTGGGCGAAGGCCGACGGGCTGGGCTCGTTGGTCCCAAGCAGCATAAGAAAGGCGGAAGGCGAGTACTCAGCGTACCTGAGTCGCGCGGGGATCCTCTCGTTCGGTAGCGCGGCCTGGTCGAAAAGAGGCCTGTCGGCGGTGGCGATGACCACATCGGCCTCGACGAATCGGCGGCCGGAAAGTTCGATTCCGCGGACCGCATTCCCCGTCCGCACCAGCCGCTCGACCCTCGAGCCGTACTCGAAGCGAACCCCGGCGGCTTTCGCGGCGGTTTCCATGGCCAGAGGTATGCGATTCATTCCGCCGCGCGGGAACCAAACCCCTTTGACCGAGTCCATGTAGGCGATAACCGCATATATGCCCAATGCCTTGAGGGGCGAGAGCCCTGCGTAAAGGGCCTGGAAGGAGAAGATGCGTCGGAGCCTCTGGTCTTGGAAGTAGGAGGAGACCACTTGATCGAGCCGGTTGAAGCCCTTCAGGCGCAGCAACGAGTAGAAGGCACCGGCGGGGCGCAAGACGGAGAGAGGGGAGTTGAAGTTGCGGTCGATGAAGTTCGGGAACTCCACTTCGTAGAGCTTGGCCAGATGCGCGACGAAGCGCAGGTAGGCGTCGGCCTCGTTCTCGCCGGCAAGCCGCTTGATCTCGTCACGCATCGCTTCGGTGTCCGCATGGACCGAGATGCGGCCATCACCGTCGAAGGTCTTGCCGTCGGAGAAGAAAGCCTTGTATGCCGGATCGACGCGGATCAGCTCGACCAGGTCCGAAAGGCGGCTCCCTGCCGCGCTCACGGCCTCCTCCACCAGCTCCACCATGGTGAGAACCGTGGGGCCGTCGTCGATCACGTATTCGCCGCCGACCGTGCCGGCCCTCCCACCCGGGCCGCCGGACGCTTCGTAGACGGTGATCTGATGGCCGCTTTTCGCCAAGTGGCACGCCGCGGAGAGTCCGGCCAGGCCGGCGCCGATGATGGCCACTCGCACCCTCATGACCTCCGGTTGCGGACGTAGGCCGCCATGGCCACGAGCTCGGATACCGCTTCGGCGGTGAGGCCGGAGGAGGTGACGGCCTTCATCGACTGTTCGGTGAGGCGCTCGATGCGCTCCTCCACCGTGGCCAGCGCGCCGGTTTCGACGAAGACGTTTTGCAGGGCCTCGATCCCTTCGGAGCCAAGATCGGGACGAGCGAAGTGTCTCTTCAGCAATTCGCCCTGGGCCGAGTTCGCCCTCTCGCAGGCAAGCGCATACAGAAGCGTGGGCTTGCCTTCACGCAGGTCCTCACCCACCGGTTTCCCGGTCTGCTCTGCGCTTCCGAAGGTGCCTAGCACGTCGTCCCGAAGTTGGAAGGCCTCTCCGAGCGGGAGGCCGTAGGCGGAAAGAGGCTCCGAGAACGCATCGAGCCGTCCGGCCAGCGCGGCACCGAGATGGAGCGGCCGCTCCACGGTGTACTTGCCTGATTTGTAGATCGAGATGAGCCTGGCCAGCTCCGGAGTCGCGACGCCGGCGGAGGTCCCTATCACGTCGAGCATCTGACCGTGGTTCACCTCCAGCCTGAGCTCGGTGTAGATGTCCCGCGCCTCGCGTGGTGCCGCGCTCATCAAGAGGTCCGCGTAAACGAACGCCAGATCTCCGATCAGCACCGCCACGCCCTCGCCGAAGCGCCTCGCCTCGCCTATGCGCGCCTCCTCCGCGTGCGTCGCGGCCCATTTGAGATGTACGGGAGGCTTTCCGCGGCGCTGCATCGAGCCGTCCATGACGTCGTCGTGGATCAGGGCGAAGCAGTGAAGCAACTCCAGGGCCGCCGCGGCGTCCACGGCTATCGGGTCGGACGGGTCTCCACCCGCGCCGAGGTAGGCCCACCACATGAAACTGGGGCGTAGCCGTTTCCCGCCGGATAGTGCGAAGGCGAGCAGGTCCTGGACAGGCTCTGCGAGCCGCTCGTCCACCATCCGCCAGCGCTCCGCCTCGGCGCTCAGAAGATGGTGGATGCGGAGGTCAACCCGCTCCGAGATCGGGGTGGGCTCCGCCAACTCCGGACAGCGCCTTTTTCTTCGCGCGACCCGGCCAGGGGCGGCCTTGACTATTGGCGACAATGGCTCAACCTTTGCTGCGTTCGGACGAACGGGATTCCATTGACAAAACGCCGCCACCGGGGCGATATTCCACCGCCACCGCCGATATCGCCTGGATCTAGGGCCGCCGGCGCTTTTCGCCGAGGCGTACCAGGCGTGCGCGGTTGTACCTTTGCACCGCGATGAAGGGAAGGTTGGCCGCCAGCGAGTATGCGACGACCACGGCGCGTACCCATCCATGCGCCCAGGCCAGCGGGGCGAGCGCGAGCGGCAGCAATGCCATGTGGGTCAGCTCCGCTCGCTTGGTCTCGGCCATGTAGCGAGCAAGCGTTCCCGCCGAGAGCGAGCTGAGGCGCTTTTTGTTGAAGCCGCCCTCGAAGATGTCGCCCGCCTCGGGCAGGCGGCCTTTCCAGCTGCGGATGCGAAGCAGACGTTCGTAAACCCGCCCGCCCTCCTCGATCCGGAGCAACTTGGTGACGCCGCCCATCCTTTGGAGCCCCTCCGGGTCGAGGCGGTGGGCCACCCGGCCGACGGCGAACGAGCTGGCGGCCCACCAGGCGGCGGCGCCGGCTATTTGGGTGAGGGACTGGCCGGCGGCAGGTGTCACCGGCCGCCTCCGATCCGGATGCTGCGTCCCTTCCACCGAACTTGGCGGAGTACCACGGTACGGAACAACGAGGTGACGGACACCGCCAGGAAGAAGACGGCCGCTACCGATACCAGCGGGTAGATCCACCACGAGTAGCGGCCGGCCACCCGTGACAAGGCAACTAGCTCGGCCACGTAGGCAAGGAGTGGAGCCCAGGCGACCAAGGCGGCTGACGCGCTCGGCATTGGGTGGAGCGATGCGGCCAATGACGAGTAGAGCCCCAGGATCCAGAGGAACGCCAGGAGGGCGGGCCAGCTCGCTGCGGCGCGCGCACCCAGGGCGAGGTTCTTCGTGAAGCCTTCGAACTGCTGGCGCAACCCTTGCGGATACATCCTGAACCACACCCGGTCGGCGCCCGGCAGCACGTGGGCGACACCTCCTGCGGCGCGGACCCGCTCCGCCAATGCGGCATCCTCGACGACGGAATCGGCCACGGCCCCGTGGCCGCCAACGGCCCTGTACCGCGCGGCGTCCATGGCGATGACCGGGCCGAACGCCACCTTGGAACCAAAGGCGGCGTTGCCGGCGGCCAGCGCTCCGCTGGCCATCAGAGCGACGACGTTGGGAAGGATTGCCAGCGACTCGACGAAACCGTTGCAGCGATGAAAGGGCTGGACGCTGAACAGGTCGCCGGGTGCGGAGCGGACCGCCTCGGCCAGAGTCGCA
>JAJZNF010000092.1 GCA_021847985.1 Actinomycetes bacterium
GTAAGTGGGTAATCCAGCGCCCGCCGCGGTGGCCTTCTCCACGGCGGCCCTTCCCCGCGCCGCCTCCGCTGCTGCATGGTCCAGCCATCCGGCAGGCGCCTTCCACTCACCCAGCACCTGGGCGAGCTCCTCCAACCCGGCCAAGGCATCGCCCGTTACCGGTGTCGAGCCGTGCTTGATCGCGTCGAAGCGCGCTGCGTTGAGTCCGATGATGACCTTGGGCTCGGAACCGAAGACCGTCCAGGAGCCGGTGGTGAAGTCCTGTAGCCGCGTTCCTACGGCCAGGATCACATCCGCCTCCACGGCAAGCGTGTTGGCCTGGTCCCAGCCGGTCACCCCGATGGGCCCCACCCAGGACGAGTGCGTCGCAACCAGGCTCGACCTCCCGGCAACCGTCTCGGCCACGGGAATGCCACGAATGAGCGCGAAGTCCGCCAGTTCCTCCTCGGCCAAGGAGTAGTGGACGCCGCCGCCCGCGACTATCAGCGGGCGCTTGGAGGAGCGAAGCGCCTCGGCGGCCGCCTCGACCTCCGCCCGATCCGGCCGAGGACGGGCCTGGTGGTGAATCCGGGTGCGAAAGAAAGACTCCGGGAAGTCCCAGGCCTCGGCCTGCACGTCCTGGGGTAGCGCGATGAAGGCCGGTCCGCACTCCCCGGGATCGAGCATCGTCCGCAACGCCTGCGGAAGAGACTGCACGACCTGTTGGGGACGGATGATCCTGTCCCAATAGCGCACCACGGCCCGGAAGGCGTCGTTCGCGGTCACCGATGGTGCGCCGAAATGCTCGACTTGCTGGAGAACGGGGTCCGGCACCCTGGTGGTGAAGGTGTCCCCGCTGAAGAGCAGCAGTGGCAGTCGGTCGGCCATGGCCACGCCCGCCGCCGTCACCATGTTGAGCGCCCCGGGCCCGATCGAAGAGGTGGCCGCCATGATCTGCCGCCTGCGCATTGCCTTGGCATAGGCGACCGCCGCCAGCGCCATGCCCTGCTCGTTCTGGCCACGCCAGGTCGGCAGCACTTCGCGCGCCTCCTCCAGCGCATGGCCGAGGCAGGTGACGTTGCCGTGCCCGAAAATCGCGAAGACTCCCGGGAAAAGCGGCGCCTCCGCGCCGTCGATCAGGGTGCGCTGGGCGATCATCCACCGGACGATTGCTTCCGCTGTGGTGAGCCGGACGGTCTTCTCCGCCATCATTGTGACCTCACTGTCTTCACTGTCTCCCAGGCGCCGCTGGCCGCAGAGCGCAGGAGCGCATCTTGCACGCTCACGTATCGCACGGCGTCCTCGAAGCCCGGCTGGAAGGGCCTCTTTGCGGCTATCGAGCGCATCAACTCCAGGTCTTCGATGAGAACCAGGTCTTCGAAGCCGATCCCGTTGGCGTTGCCCGGCACGAAATTGCCGTGATACGGGAAGCGCTCTCCACCGAAGATGGTGCGGTAGCCCGCGTAGCGCCCGTCGGAGCGCAGGTACAACTGGAGTTCGTTCATCCGCTCCAGGTTCCACGCCAAGGCACCTTCGGTACCGTAGACCTCGAAGGCCATCTGACTTTCGGGCCCGACCATGGTGCGGCTCGACTCGAAAGAGCCCCGGACACCGTTGTCGAACTCGACCAGCATGCCCACGTAGTCCTCGTTGGTCACCGCCCCGGTGGGATCCCCGGGTCGGCCGTGGCCGTAATGGGAGACCGCGCCCGCACTGGGAAGCGGCCGCTCGGGAATGAAGGTCGCCGTCGTCCCCACCACGCGCGTGATTGGGCCCAGCAGATACAGGCCCAGGTCCACCGAGTGGGACAGCAGGTCGGAGGAGACGCCGTATCCGCCCTCGTCGACCAGGTATCGCCAGGTGAGCAGGCCGGAAGGATCGGCTCCGTAGGTTGAAAAGAACCGGCCGCGGTAGTTGGTTATACTCCCGAGCGCGCCGTCGTCGATCAGGCGCTTTGCCTCCTGCACCATGGGGGCCCAGCGGTAGTTGTACCCCACGGCGGATATGACCCCCGCCTTGCGCGCCGCCAATTCGGCTCTGGCGGTCTGGTCCGGCGTGCCACCCACCGGCTTCTCGCAGAAGACGTGCTTGTCGGCAGCCGCGAACGCCTCGACCAGCTCCACATGAAGCGCGTTGGGGGTGGTGATGAACACCACGTCTATATCGGGGTCCTCCGCCAGGCTGTGCCAATCTGCCTCACCCCGCGCGAAGCCGAAATCGGAGACCGCCTGTTCGCGCCTACCGGGGTCGGTGTCGGAGCACGCGACCAGCTCGATGTAATAGGGTTCGCCGGGAAATATCCCCGCAAGCCGCCGGACCGACCGGCTGTGGGCCTGGCCCATCCAGCCGAAGCCGACGACACCGACGCCGATCCTGGGTTTGGACATCATTGGAAAACCTCCTCCGCCACGGCGGCGGTCATCGGGCAACGGGGATCGGCCGGCATGCCCTCCCACTGGTCGCGAACCCAGTGGTGCGACGGGTCGTCGCAGAAGGCCATGCTTCGGCCTTCTCCTGGGCCGGCCAGCACATTCAGGTAGTAGAGGGGATAGCCGGGAGCGGCAATGCTCGGCCCGTGGTAGCCACGCGGAATCAAGAAGACGTCACCGTCTTTAATGACGACGTTCTCGTCGATACTCCGATCCGCGGTGTAGAGGCGGTGCATGGCGAAGCCCTCCTTGGAGGTCTCGACGCCGCCGCTGCGCCCAAGCCGGAAGTAGTAGATCTCCTCGTTGTTCACCTTGCACTCGGCGGAGTCGTCATGCTTGTGGGGCGGGTAGGAGGACCAGTTCCCGTCGGGGGTCAGCACCTCCACGCAAATGAGCCGGTCCGCTCCGTCGAAGACACCGGGGGCCATGAAGTTCGTGACCTGGCGCGTGGAGGGACCGGCTCCGCGTATCTCCACCGGAACTTCGGCCGCTCCCACATACGCCGGCTCGAAGCGCTTGCTGGCCCTCGCGGACGGCAAGGCCACCTCGCACCCGCGCTCGGACTCGAGCCTGAGCTCGGATCCGAGCGGAACATAAACCCAATCCGAGACAGCCGAGAAGACGCTTTTACGGCCCCGGAGCTGGAAGCTCCTGCCGTCCACCGTCGCTCGCAGCGAGCCGGCGAGCGGCAGCACGGCCATCTCCACGCCCTCGGTGCTCAGCTCGATCCGCCCTCGGGGTTCCAGGCGGGCAACGCGAAGACCCGAGTAGGCCCAACCGGCCTCCTCGGGGTCGAGCCGCGCGGCGAACCCTTCCCGGGCCAGCGAGCCTTCCGGGTGGTGAAACCGCCGGGCGCTCACAGCGTCCTCGCCTTGGCATCCACCAGCTTGGCCGCGGCCGCGACTCCGGCCTCGACGTCGCCATCGGGAGGATAAAGGAGGCTGCGCCCGATGACCAGTCCCCTGCAGTGCGGATGCGAAAGCGCGCGTTCCCAGCCTGCAAAGGCGGACGCCTGGTCGGAGCTGACAGCTCCCCCGAGGACGACCGCAGGGCAGGTGCTAGCGCCCATTACCTCAGCCACGCGTTCGCCGGAAGAAACCTTGAGCCAGGTGTAGGCGGAGGACGCCCCGAGGCCACTCGCGACCGCCGCAGCCCTGATCAGGCTCTCCGGGCGGTTGTCGTGAACCGGCATGCCGTCGGCGTCCTTGGTGTAGGCGAGCGGCTCGATCATCGCCATCAGCCTCCGGTCGGCAAGCTCGGTGACGGCGCGGGCGCATGCCTCGATGGTGGCCGCCGTGTGAGGATCCTCGTCATCCAAGCGCAGCAGGACCTTGCCTCCGTCGAGACCGAGCTCCTCCAGATGGGCCGCGTCGTAGGCGGTCATCCGGTCATCCATGCCCCAGCGGGCTCCTGCCAGGCCCCCACGGTTCATGGTGCCGATGGCGAGGCGGTCATCGAGAAACCCAAAGAAGGCGAGGTCATCCAAGATGTCGGCACTCGCCAGCACGCCGTCGACCCGAGGATTGGCAAGAGCCACCGCCAGCCGGCGGAGAAGGTCGCGGCGGTCGGCCATGGCCAGCGCGTCCCGGCCGGCCGCCAGGGCTCCCCGGGCGGGATGATCGGCCGCCACCACGAAGAGAACTCCGTCCGGGGCAAGCTCAGCCCTGCGCTTACGCTCAGAGAGAGCGGCGGCCACTCGGGCAGGGCTGGAGACCCTGGCGCCGATCAAATCCGAAAACATCTGTTCAGTTATTTGCATCTTCACTCCTGTAACAAGGCGGAGATCTCCGCCTCGGTCCCCATCGCGTCGGCACAAAGCAGGCGCGAGGCGACAAGCGCTCCGGCGGCATTGGCAAAGCGGACGGTCGTAACCGGATCCCATCCGGCCAGGAGACCGTGAACCAGGGCCCCGCCGAAGGCGTCCCCCGCGCCCAGGCCGCACACGACCCGCACGGGACGGGGAGGCACAATGCTGCGGGAATGCTCGGTTGCGACCAACACTCCCTCGCCTCCCATCTTCACCACGGCCCATTCGACCCCTGCCTCCAGAAGACGGTCGGCCGCCTCGTCGGGTTCGGAGCTGCCCACGGCGATCTCGCACTCGGCGCGGTTGCCGACGGCAACCGTGGCCTGCGGGATCAACGAGCCGATCCTCTTCCTCGCGGCATCCTCGGACTCCCACAACGTCGGGCGATAATCCAGATCCACCACCGTGTGCCTGCGGCGTCCACGCACTTCCAGCATCCGGGCGGTGCAGCCGGCGCTGGGCTCGGCGGACATCCCGGTCCCGGTCACCCAAAGGACGCCGACGTCACGAATTACGTCCTCCTCCACGTCCCCTGGCTCGATGGTCAGATCCGGAGCCGTCGGCTCGCGATAGAAGAGAAGCTGGGGATCCTCGGGCGGATCGAGCACCGCGAAGGCGAGCGGAGTGCGCAGATCCTGCGATGTTCCGACGTAACGGGTGTCCACGCCGAACTCCGCCAACCGCCTGCGCAGATACCCGCCAAACGGGTCTGCGCCCACCTTGGTGAGAACGGCTGCCCTGTGCCCGAGCCTGGCGGCGGCCACCGCGACGTTGGTGGCACTGCCACCGACGGCCTTGGTGAAAGATGCCACCTCGTCCCAGCCGGCCCCGACCTCGGCGGCGTAGAGGTCCACGCTGATTCGGCCGACCGTCAGCAATTCGAGGTCGTGGTCCACAGCTCTACTGCCCTTCCGCTCCTTGGGCGAGCTCCTTGGCCTCCTCGGCCATCGCGGCTATTTCGGGCGCATCCGCGAGCTTGGAGAGCTCGTCGCTCAGCTGCTGGAGCTCGGCGCCGCCCGCCATCATCTCCGTCAGGGCCTCGACGCTGGTCTCGTCGCGAAGGTAGGAGCCCATCATCCGTCCCCTCTTGAGCAGCACGAAGCGGTCACCGACCAGGAACGCGTGGTTGGGGTTGTGCGTAATGAAGATGACCGCCTTGCCCATGTCCCGGGCCTGGACGATGTACTTGAGCACGATGCCGGACTGACGAACACCAAGCGCCGAAGTCGGCTCGTCCAGTATCAACACACGGGCACCGAAGTAGACGGCCCTGGCGATGGCCACCGCCTGGCGCTCGCCTCCCGAGAGGGTGCCGACGGTCTGATTGGGGTCACGCACATCGATACCGATCTTGGCGAGCTCGGAGCGCATGGTCGACTTGGCTTTGCCCACATCCATTCGCCTTACAGGACCCCAGCCCTTGGTGGGCTCGTTGCCGAGGAAGAAGTTCCGCCAGATGGACATGAGGGGAACGGTGGCGAGGTCCTGGAAGACGGTGGCGATGCCCTGGGCCTGGGCCGCCCGCGGATTCGGCAGGCGGATCGGCTTTCCATCGATGAGCAGCTCTCCCGCGTCCGGCGCATGAACGCCCGAGAGCATCTTGATGAGTGTCGACTTGCCGGCGCCGTTGTCGCCGAGGACGCAGGTTACCTCGCCGGAATTCACCTGGAGCGAGATGTCCTGGAGAGCGTTGACGCTCCCGAAGTATTTGCAGACATCGCGCAGCTCGAGAAGCGGGGATTCAGGGACCTGGGCCATTCCGCTCACCGCCTTGCCTTCATAGCACGCTGGTAGACCAGCGTGTTGACCCCCACGGCCAGGAAGAGGATGACCCCCAGGAAGGTGAAGTCCCAGGCACTCGCCCAGCCGGCGTAGATAACGCCCTCGAAGGCCATACCGATGACACAGGCTCCGATGGCGGCTCCGATGGCGGAGCCGTAGCCGCCGGTCAGGAAGCAGCCTCCGACCACCGCGGCGATGATGTAGAAGAACTCGTATCCGACCCCCTGCTCGGAGACCGCGGAGCTCGCCTGGGTGAAGGAGATGATGCCGACCAGGGCCGCAGACATGGCGGTAGCCAGGAAAAGCATCATCTTGGTGCGTGCTACCGGCACGCCCACGTTGCGGGCGGCGTTCGCATCACCACCGGAGGCGAAGATCCAGTTTCCGAACGTCGTCCGGTTCAGCACCCACGCGCCGACGATGGTCACGGCGACGAACCAGAGGTCCGCCGTCTGGTACCCGTTGGGAAGCGCTTTCGAGGCGAGGAAACTGCTGCCAAAGATCGTCTTGGCAGTGGCAAGCCCCGCGTAATGGCTCCCTGTCAGGCTCACTTGGGTGCTTCCCGCGTTGAGCTTCAGGACTCCACCGACGCTGGCGCCGCGGAGAACGAAGAAAGTGGCCAGAGTGACGATGAAGCTGGGCAGCTTGGTCTTGACGACCACATATCCGTTGACCAGCCCCACCACCGCCGCGAAGGCAAAGGTGCCCACGATCGCCAGCCAAGCGTTCCAGTGCAGCTTGTCCATGAAAAACCACATGACGATGGCGGTCACACCGGTCAGGACGCCGGTGGAGAGGTCGAACTCGCCGCCCACCATCAGCATCCCGACCGGCACGGCCATGATGCCGAAGACGGAGGCCTGCTGGGTCCACGCGGCGAGGCCGGTTTGATGGATCCAAAGGTGATTGGAGGTTGCGTCGGTGCTCATGAAGAGCACGAACACCGCAATGGCTCCGAGCAGCGCCCCCAACTCGGGGCGCATCAGTAGACGTGTGGCGCGGCCTACATGTGTAAGCCGCTCGTCTCCGGCCTTGGCCGGCCCGGAAGTCTGGAAATCGGCAGCAGTGACTGTCATGTTCGAGTCCCTTTGATCAGTCGCCCTCACCGGGAGGCCCGGGAAAGCGGGGGCCAGGCGTGCCCCCGTGCACGCACTTGCCCGTGGGCAGGTCGCTCCCCGGGATTGCCGGGCCGACGCAACAGAGCCGGCCCGGTATCCAGGGGTTGGGGGGACTACCGCCCTTTCAGCGGCTCTAGCGGACTAGTTGTCGCCCGCCTTGACGGAGGCGACGACCGAAGCGACGTTGGAGTGGTCGATGAGCCTTGGCCCGCTCGCCACCGTAGTGCCGCCGCCGACGGTCTGACCGTGATACTTGTTGTACAGGTACAGGAAGACGATCGGCAAGTAGCCCTGCAGGTACTGCTGCTGATCCACCGCGAAGTCGAGCTTGGGCGGATTCGCCTGCAGCTGTGCCAACACCGTCGAGTCGAGGTCGAAGGTCGCGATCTTGACGTTCGGCGGATTTGCCGCCACCAGTGCGTCGGAGATTGCCGTGTTCAGGGTCAGAACCGCGTTGATGCCGGGGTGCGCCTGCAGGTATGCGGTCACCTGTCCGATCGCCTGCTGCGGGTTGCTGGCCGCGTTGGGCGTGGAGAGGATCAGCTCGGTGCAGGCCGGGCCGGAAGTCGGAGCATTGCCGGTCGAGCAGGTCTGGCCAACGCCGAGCCCCTGAGCGAGCCCGTTGCACCGGTCGAGCAGGTTCTGCCCGGACTGGTGAACGACGCACAGGACGTTGGACGCGCCCTGCTGCTTGAAGCGTTGCCCCGCCATCTGGCCGGCGAGCGTCTCCGGCTGGCCGACGCAGGTGATGGCACCCGTGGCGGCGATGTCCTGGTTGTCGCAGCCCGCATTGAGCAGGACCACCGGGATGCCGGCCTTGGTGGCCGCGGCGAGGGTCGCGTTCATGAGGGTCGGGTCGTGGTCCGAGACCGCGATCCCATTGACATGGGCGTTGATGGCGTCCTGGATCTGGGCGTTCTCCGCGTTGTCGTCAGGATTCGCCTGGCCCTGCTGCTGCGAGCCGTAGACCTCGCTCAGCTTGCAGCCCAGCGTCTTGGCGGCGTCCTTTGCCCCCTTGTAGACGACGCTCCAGAAGTTCCCGTTATCGCCGTGGGTTATGACGGCGAAGGTGTAGGTGCATGGCCCGGCCGACGCCGCGGTGTTCGAAGTGTTCAGCACCGCAGTCGTCGCACTCGAGCTGTTCGACGAGCTGCTGCCGCAGGCCGCCGCGAATAGCGCGAGTGACGCTAACGCCGCGATCACACGCAATGGTTTGGCAGACGCTCTTTTTCGCATGCCTTTTCCCCTCCTGATTGCTTATTGGTTGTTGTTTCGCTCGGTTGTCATGGTTTTCTCAAACGTGCCGCCCCCTGCGAGCGGCGGTATGCGCCTTAGGAGGCGCCGAGGCTCCGCAAATATGCGAGGCTCGCCTCGACGTCGTCCGCAGGTCGCACTTCTTGCGCCGCCAGTGACGGATCGATCGTCAGGTCCTGCTCCAGGACGTAAAAACCCTCGTAGCCGGCACGCTCGAGCTCCGAGACCGCATCCCCGACCGGGACGTCCCCACGGCCCAGCGAGCAGAAGAGACCTTCCCGGGTCGCTTCCAGCAGCGAGAGCTCTCCGCGTCGCAGCCGCGCCGCGATGTCGGCCTTCACGTCCTTGAGATGCACCAGGCCGACCCTGTCGGCATTGCTCTTGGCAAAGGCGACCGGGTCGACTCCGCCGATGGTCAGGTGGCCCGTATCGAGGCACCAGCGCACATTCGAGCGCGCCAGGACCTCCTCCACCTCGTCGGCGGTCTCGACCAATGTTCCGACATGCGGATGGAGCACCTGGACAATGCCGTTGTCCGCACAGATCTGCTCCACCAGCGCCAGGCCCTCGCAGAGGTTGCGCCAGAGGGACTCGTCCATGGCGGGAGGCTCGCTCCACGCTTCGTCGGCCACCACGGCGGTCACGAACCTGGTCGCCCCGACTTCGGAGAGCAGGCGCGCGTAGTTGCGCGCGTATCCCTTCATTGCCTCGCGCTCGTTGAGATCGTGAAGTACCAGGGGAACGAAGCCTCCGACCGCCCGCAGTCCGTGTGCATCGAGCAGCTCGCGAATAGCGGCGCCGTCATCACCCAGGTAGCCGACGGGGCCCAGCTCGGTGGCCCCCAGGCCAAGTCGCCGCATCTCCGCCAGAACGCGGGACGGGCCAAGTTGCTGCCCCCAGCCGGGAACCTCGCACACTCCCCAGGAAATGGGCGCACCGGCGAACCGCCGAGAATCTATTGCCATACGGCAGACCTCCCCCCTCAACCAGCCGGAGCCAAAGCGCAGTCACCGGACTTGGTTGGAGCGCTCTAATTCCACCCCCGTGCTTTTTAGAGCGCTCTAAATCGTGTAATGTGGCAATTATGGCGGATCCAAGCGAGCCTGTCAAGCCGATACGAAAGAAAGTTTCGCCGTCCACAATGGAGGACGTGGCGCGGGCTGCAGGGGTGTCGCGAGCCCTGGTTTCGCTGGTCATGCGCGATTCACCCCTGGTGAGCGCGGACAGGCGCAAGAGGGTCCTCGAAGCGGCGGCAAAGCTCGGATACCGACCCAACGCCATGGCAAGGTCGCTGGCGAGCCGAAAGACGGGGATCATCGGCGTCCTGCTCAACGACCTCCACAACCCGTTCTTCGCCGAAATCATGGACGGGATAGAGGAGGTTGCCGAGCGTGAGGGATATCGCCTGCTTCTGAGCACTGGCGGCCGCCGGGAGGAGCGCGAGGCCACGGCGCTCGAGGCGATGCTCGAATTCAGGGTGGACGGAGTGATCATGCTCAGCCCCCTCCTCTCCAGTGCAGTCGTACGGCGCGCCGCCGAGACCACCCCCGTGGTGGTCCTGAGCCGAACCATGCGGATCCAGGACGTCGACACGGTCGTGACCGACGAAGCCTTTGGAGCTCAGCTGGCGGTGCAGCACCTGATCGGCCTTGGGCACGTCCGCATTGCCCACATCGATGGTGGCGAATACCCCAGCGGGCCGCCGCGACGCCGCGGCTACGAGCGGGCCATGAGGGCGGCCGGCTTGAAGAGCGTGGTCATACCGGGCGACTTCAGCGAGAACGGAGGGACCCGAGCCGCGGAGGAGATCCTCAAGATGGAGGAGCTGCCCACCGCGGTTTTCGTCGCCAACGACCTTGCCGCCGCAGGCGCAATGGCCCGGCTTCAGGAGGCGGGGCTGCGCATACCGGACGACATGTCGATAGTGGGCTTCGACAACACCTCCCTGGCCTCCCTGGGACAGATAAGCCTCACCTCGGTCAACCAGCCGCGGGAGGAGATGGGCGAGCTCGCAGTTCGCACCATCCTCGAGCGGATCCGTGGAACTCGCACGGAGACCGCCCACCACCTGACAACACCGACATTGGTGGTGCGCCGCTCCACCGCCCACCCGCCGGTCAGCTCCGGCTGGGAGGAAGACGCCGCCGGCCTGGCCTGAGAGGCGCATGCCGGCGCCACCCGCGAACCTGAGCGCGTGGCCCCAAGGAAAGCTCACCGTCCCCCCCACAGCCCCGAGGCGACCTCCCGGGCCCGAACCCCGGAACCGACACGGCCTGGAGCAACATTGTCCCGTCCCTCCAGGCATGGCCTCGGCCCCGGCCGTAAATGTCGGCCCGGCCTCTCTCCGCCGCCTCCGCCACGGATGAACGGGTCCGGCGCTCGCTGATCCCGGCGGATCGCCCCGGCGTCGGCAAGTATTTTCCACCCTCCCGCTTGACGCCAGTGGGAACGTTCCCTAATATGTGGGAACGTTCCCACTCGGAACCGCGTGCACGCGGTTCCCGCAACTTCGGAGGGCGTCTTGACGCGCCAACCCACGATCCTCGACGTAGCGGCACTGGCCGGAGTCTCCAAATCGGTCGTCTCCAGGGTGATGAACGACTCCCCGCTGGTCAGTGCCGAGACGCGCAAGGCGGTTCTCAAGGCCGCGGCTAATATCGGGTACCGGCCCAACGCCGCGGCCCGGCACCTGGCGTCGAACCGCACGCACATCCTCGGCGCGGTGGTCGACGACCTCCACAATCCATTCTTCGCCGACATGCTCGACGGCGTCGAGGATGTGGCCCGAGAGCGTGGCTACAGGGTGATGGTGATGGCCGGGAAGCGCAACACGCGCCACGAGGAGGACGCCGTCGAGGCATTCCTGGAGCTGCGCGTCGACGGCCTATTGTTGGCGGGTCCCCAAATCCGCGCCCAAACCTTGAAGCGTGCGCGCGCAGCCACGAGGGTCGTGGTGGCCGCCCACCGCCTGCGAGGCAACTCGGTACGCGCGGTGGCCACCGACGACATCCGCGGTGCCGAACTGGCAGTGCAGCACCTTGCCGGGCTCGGGCATAGCCACATCGCATACCTGCAGGGTGCGCCATCCCCGCCGGCGCGGGACCGGCTGAGCGGATACCAAAGGTCCATGAAGAAGGCCGGCCTGGCGCCCGTCATCCTCCAAGCCGACTTCACCGAGGATGGGGGCTATGCGGCAGCGCGGGAGCTGGTCCGATCCGGCGCCATCCCGACGGCCATCTGCGCGCCGAACGACCTGGCCGCGATCGGAGCCATCAACGCCCTGGAGGATGCCGGGTTGAGCGTGCCCGGGGACGTCTCGGTCGTCGGATACGACGACACAGCCCTGGCCGGGCTGCGCCACATCTCACTCACCACAGTGCACCAGCCACGCCGGGCGCTGGGAGAGCGGGCCGCCGAACTCCTGCTCGACGAGGAGGAAGAACCTTCCCGGCCGCGCCAGATCCTACTTCCGCCCCATCTCGTCATCCGCTCTTCCACTGCTGCGCCAAGGGGAGGCCATGAGCCTTCCCCACATCGTTTGCCTTCCCCGGCATCAACCAGGAGCACTCCATGAACCCTGATCTCGAACGGGACGAAACCAGAGCCTTCCCGGTCGGCAGCGCGCCCGACTCGTGGGGCGTCTGGTTCCCCGACGACCCCCTGCAAACGCCCTGGCCGCGATTTCTGGACGAGGTCGCCGCAGCGGAATACGACTGGATCGAGCTCGGTCCCTTCGGATACCTGCCGACCGATCCGCGGGAGCTGCAAGCCGAGCTGGACAAGCGCGGACTGCGCCTCTCGGGCGGCACTGTGGGCGGCGCGCTGCACCGGCCGGAGGAACTACCCGCGGTCCGGCGGAGCATGCTCGAAGTGGCGGCC
Organism: Actinomycetes bacterium; assembly: GCA_021847985.1. Classification (GTDB taxonomy): domain Bacteria; phylum Actinomycetota; class Acidimicrobiia; order Acidimicrobiales; family Acidimicrobiaceae; genus Acidithrix. The sequence continues at coordinate 12,249 of JAJZNF010000092.1, forward strand.
TTGGCCGGTGCGCTTGGGGCGAAGCACCTCGTCTTCCTCCCATCGATGTATCGCGGCCTGAAAGATGGAGCGCAGCTCGAGCGGGCCGATCTCGACGCCGAACAATGGCGCGCGCTGACGAATGGAGCCGAGCATCTGGCCAAGGTGCTCCTCGAGGAGACCGGCATGCGCTTCTGCTTCCACCCTCATGCGGAGAGCCATGTGGAAACGTGCGAACAGATCGAGCGCTTTCTCGCCGACACCGATCCGGAGCTTGTCGGCCTGTGCCTGGACACCGGTCACGTGGCCTACGCACACGGCGACGCTCCGCGCATCGCGCGCGAGCATCCTGATCGAATCTGGTACGTGCATATCAAGTCCGTCGATCCGGAAGTGCTGGCGAGGGTGAACGCCGACAGGCTCCCCTTCGCCGATGCGGTCAAGCTCGGCGTCATGTGCGAGCCGAGCCGCGGCATCCCACCGCTCGACGAGATGCGCGACGCCATCTCGAAACTTCCGGCGGGCACCTTCGTCGTCGTGGAACAGGATCTCTACCCCTGTGACTTCGGCCGCCCCCTGCCGATCGCCCTCCGGACACGCAAGACACTTCGAGACACAGGAATCGGATAGAAAAATGAACAGGAAAGTCACCGTTGCCGTGATTGGAGCCGGCATGGCCGGCCAGGCGCACGCCTACGGCTACCGCAACGCCGCGATGCACCCCGCGTTATCCGACGTTGACATCGAGCTCTCCACTATCGCCGATGCGAACGGCGAACTCGCCGAATCAGTCTCCAAGCGCTTCGGGTTCACCCGAGCCGCTGAAAGCGTGGACGCCGTCGTCTACGACGAATCGATCGACGCAGTGAGCGTGGCGCTCCCCAACTTCGCCTACGCCGAGGTCATCCCCAGGTTGATCCGGGCCGGCAAGCACGTGCTCGCAGAGAAGCCGCTCGGGCGTTCGGCGGCGGAGGCCTTCGGCTTCGCGACGGCCGCTGACGCGGCGGAGGTGGTTCACGGCGTCGGCTTCTCCTTCTCCCGCCTAGGCGCCATCGAAGCCATCGAGACGCTCCTCAAGACAGGAGCGATCGGAGACGTCAGGCATCTGTCGGCCTGGTATCTCACGGACTACGCAGCGACCGAGGAAACCCCGTTCTCCTGGCGCTACGACAAGTCGCTTGCCGGCGGCGGGGCCATAGTGGATGTGGGTGCGCACGTCATCTCGGTCATCGAGCGCTTGGCCGGGCCCATAACCCGGGTGCTCGCGGCCGAGGCGCGGACCGTCATCCCCGCGCGAAGAATTCCGGCTGCCGCCATCGTCGGACACGGCCGGGCGGAACTGACCTCCCATACCGCGGCCGTGACCACCGACGATGTGACCGACGTCGTTACCGAGCTGGCAGGAGGAGGGCTGGCCCAGATAACGGCAAGCCGCGCGGCAACCGGCTTTCCCAACTCTCTGGGATTCCAGATCATCGGATCGGAAGGCTCGGTGGCCTTCGACTCCGTGCACGCGGACGAGTTCCAGCTCTTCCAGCGGTCCACGGCCCCTGCGGAGTCAAATGGCTTCAGGACCGTGCTGGTGGGCCCGGAACAGCCCGCCTTCGGATACACCGTTCCCATGCCGGCCCGCGGAGTGGGATCGGGGTACGGCTCGGCCTTCGTAGCCCAGGCGCAGGACTTCATCAGGTCGATCGTCTCAGGATCGCCCATCGCCAACGATTTCTGGGCCGGATATCAAACCATGCTGGCCTGTGACGCGGCCCAGCTGGCGGCAGCCGAGCACAGGCCGGTCGACATTGCGGAGCTAGACAGGACCCATCGCCGAGCGGGTTGAGCCTCGGCATCGCAGGAGGGCCACAGGCGATCGAGCCTGCGGCCCGCATCTTGGAACCTCCTCCGCTGGGATCCGGAGCCCCCAAGGAGCCCATCCTCAAGGGAGGGCGCGACGCCGTGCAAGAAGATTGCGCAACTAGCCGGCCCGAGATGGAAGACGATTTAGGGCTCGAGGTGACTGGGAGTAGGCTGCTGTCGAACGTGCGCGCAGGCCGAGCCGCAGCGCCCGGTAGGCCACTGGCGGCCGGCCAGGCGACTTACGCGCAGGGCGGCCAACGGCGCCGCGCCCGGCATTCGGCGGAGCCCGCAATGAAGGTGATCGAATTGCACAACGGTGACCCCGTCGCGGAGCAGGGTCCGGGTCCGGCACTCGGAGCCTTCCGGTCGGCGAGTGGCCAATCGCCGTTGGCGAATGACTGGGTTCGAGACCGGCGTGACAGCGGGTCCCGAGTGGCAAGATGAATGCCGGCCCGGAACCAATCCCCAAGCCCCCTCCTGCCGGCACGCAGGTCACCGGGCCGGAGGCGCCGAGTTCGGGGCTCAGCGAGGCGGAAGCCGCCGAGCGTCTGGCTCGCTACGGGTCAAACGCGATCCAAGCCGAGCGCCGGCACCTGCTCCGCCGGCTCGCCTCCAAGCTCACCGGACCGGTTCCCTACATGCTGGAAGCAGCGGTGGTCCTCGAGCTGGCCGTGGGCAAGGTCACCGAGGCGATCATCGTGGCCGCCCTGGTGATCTTCAACGGGATCCTGAGCTTCGCGCAGGAAGGCCGCGCGCGGCATGCCCTCGATCTCCTGCGCAGCCGCCTGGCCGTGCAGGCACGCGTCATGCGCGACGGTAGGTGGGAGCTCGTCAAAGCAGAGGTGCTGGTGCCCGGAGACATGGTTCACGTCCGCATGGGCGACATCGTGCCGGCCGACATGGCGGTACTGGAAGGATCTGTCTCGGCCGACAAGTCGGTGCTCACGGGCGAGTCCGCCGCTGTCGAAGCCGCCGCCGGAGATACTCTGTACGCCGGATCGCTGGTGCGCCGGGGCGAGGCCAGCGGCCAGGTGACGGCCACCGGTGCCAGGACCTATTTCGGGCACACCGCGGAGCTGGTGCGAACCGCACAGACCGCCAGCCATCTGGAGGAGACGATCTTCAAGGTGGTATGGGCGCTGCTTGTCCTGGACGGCGCCCTGGTCATCGCCATCCTGGCCTATGGCCTGGCCACGAGGATGCCTTTGGCCGAGCTCCTTCCCTTCGTCCTCATCCTGGTCATCGCGACCGTCCCCGTGGCCCTTCCGGCCACGTTCACCCTCGCCTCCTCGCTAGGAGCCCTCGAGCTTGCCCACTCCGGCGTACTGGTGACCCACCTCTCCGCCATCGAGGAGGCCGCCGCCATGGACCTGCTCTGCAGCGACAAGACGGGCACCATAACCCAGAACCGCCTGTCCGTCACTGCGGTCAGGGCCTACGACGGATTCAGCGAGGCCGAGATCATCGCTCTCGGAGCCGCCGCCTCCGACGCGGCGACTCAGGACCCGATCGACTTGGCCATCATCGCGGCGGCGGGCGATGCGAAAGGGCCCGGCAAACGAGTGGACTTCGTACCCTTCGATCCCCGGACCAAGCGTTCGGAGGCGGCCTACGAGTCGGCCGGGACCACGTTGCGGGTGACAAAGGGCGCTCCCGCCGTCCTTGCGGCAATCTCCGCGATCCCGGCCTCCCTCGAATCCGACGTAGAGGAGTTGGCCGCCTCCGGCGCCCGCGTGCTCGCCATCGCCTCCGGGGCGGACCGGTTCCAAGTGGCCGGCCTGGTGGCTCTGGGAGACCCGCTCCGAGCGGACTCGGGCGCGCTCGTAGAACACCTTCGCAGGCTCGGAGTCAGAGTGCTAATGGTCAGCGGCGACTCCGCTCCTACCGCGGTTGCCGTCGCACGCGAGGTCGGGATCGGTAGCCGGCTCGCCTCTCCCGAGGCCTTGCGCGGCGGCGCAAAAGACGCGCTCGACTTCGATGTGGTCGCGGGAGTCCTGCCCGAGGACAAGCTGGCTCTCGTGGAACGAGCCCAAGCCGCAGGGCACGTGGTGGGGATGACCGGCGACGGCGTCAACGACGCCCCCGCCCTCAAGCGAGCCGAGGTCGGTATCGCCGTCTCCTCGGCAACCGACGTCGCCAAGGAGGCCGCCGGCGTGGTCCTCACCGACGCCGGTCTGGGTGAGATAGTGGCCGCCGTCGAGACCGGCCGCCGCGTCTACCAGAGGATGCTCACATACACCTTGAACAAGATTGCCAAGACCTTCCAGGTCTCGCTTTTCCTGGGCCTCGGGCTCCTGGTCACCGGCAGCTTCGTGACCACCCCCCGGCTGGTGCTGCTGCTCCTGTTCGCCAACGACTTCGTGACCATGGCCATCGCCACCGACCGGGTCGGCTTTTCTCCGCGGCCGGACCGCTGGCGCGTACCCACGATCTCCTTAGCGGCGCTCGGCGTCGCGATACCCTGGCTTGCCGCATCCTTCGCAACCTTCTACATCGCGCGCGACGTACTCGGGCTGGGGCTTGGCGGCACCCAGACCCTGGTCTTCCTGACCCTGGTCTTCACCGGCCAGGCCACGGTCTACCTGGTTCGCGAGCGAGGGCACCTCTGGGCCGCAAGGCCGAGCAACTGGCTGATGCTCGCAACGGCGCTCGATGTGGCCGTGGTGGCAGCGATGGCCGACCTGGGGATACTTATGGCTCCCGTCCACCTGGCCTACATCGTGCTACTCCTGGCGGCGGTGGTGGCCGCCACCCTGCTCCTCGACCTTGTCAAGGCTCCGCTGCTCAGCGGGCTGGGGGCACAGGTCGTCGCCGGGCCGGCCGACGACACGCCACAAGGGCCGGGCTCCGGGCGCCCCTGACCGGCCGGTCGCGCGCCCTGGGCCGCCAAGACATGCTTGCCCCGGCCCGAAGCCTGAGGCCGCAAACGCGAACCTGGACGAAGAGCACTCAGGTCTCATCGGCCACGAGAGGGCCCATCGGGGTCCCCCCACCGGTCAATATCTCGGCCGCGCTACGCGGGGCACCCCTTGGACGCCGGCTATAACCAGCGAGATTGGTTCGCGGGCTAGTTTGGACGCAGAAGGACGATCCCCGACCCAGGAGCCAAAAGTGAGCCAAGCAAAAATAGCCTTCCTGATTCTCAGTGAGGACCCTGCACGTGCAATCCCCGGATTGGTAATGGCCCAGCGCCTCAAGCAGAACCGCGACGACGAAGTCCGGGTCCTCTTCTTCGGCCGCGGGGTGTACCTTGCCGCCAGCGGGGCTGTCGACGAACAGATAAAGGCCCTGGCTGATGCCGGCGTGCTCCCGAGGGCCTGCCGCGCCAATGTCGAGCAGTACGGAGTCCAAGAGGCGATCGCAGCCCGGCAGCTGGAACTGATCGCCGCCGGGGCCGAGGTGGAGGAGTTCCACCACCTGGGATATACGGTACTCAGCTTCTAGCCGTCGGCCGAGTTAGCCCCAAAGAGGGTCGGCGAAAGAACGAAAGACCGCCACTGGCGGCATGGACGCTTCGTCCCTGGAGACGCGCCGCCTCCCCGGTCAAAGGCATTGCCGTCATGTCCGCCAAAGCCGGCGACGCCGGGTCGGGCAACTCGGCCCGTGGGTCGGGCGCAGGTAGGATCCTAAATTCAATCCACAATTGAACACCGAGGAGATTGCATGCCCGCTGCGGACTCCCCTGCCGGGTCTTCGCAACCGGCAAGCCAGGCTTACCCGACCGCTCGTGCCATGGTTGCCACCGAGCCCGGCAAGCGGCTGGAACCGCGCGAAATACCGATCGAAAGGCCACGACCGGGCTGGGCACGAGTGCAGGTGATCGCCAGCGGCGTTTGCCGTGCCGACCTTGAATACGCTGCCAACCCCGAGGCGTCGCAGGACAAGCCGGTCACCCCCGGCCACGAGATCGCCGGGATAATCGCCGAGCTCGGCGACGACGTACGAGGCTGGTCGCTCGGGGACCGGGTGGCGGTCGGCTGGTTCGGCGGAAGCTGCGGTCATTGCGCCTTTTGCAGAGTTGGCGACGTGGTGCACTGCTCCGAGCTGCAGGTGCCCGGTTCGTCATACCCGGGAGGCTGGTCCGAAAGCGTCACCGTGCCCGCGAGCGCGCTGGCACGAATTCCTGACGGGATGGACTTCTTCGATGCCGCCCCCATGGGTTGTGCCGGAGTGACCACCTTCAATGCGATCCGCAAGGCCAACCTTGCCCCGGGATCCGCTGTCGCGGTGCTTGGCATAGGCGGCCTTGGGCATCTCGCCATCCAGTTCGCCGCGAAGATGGGCTTCCACACCATCGCCATCGCTCGCGGGGCCGAACGCGCCGGGCTGGCCCGGAGCCTGGGTGCCCACGACTTCATCGACGCCACCGCCGGCCCTGCCGGTAAGGCTCTGGCCGCTTTGGGTGGCGCGGACCTCGTCGTTTGCACCGCCCAGACCAGCGAGCCGGTCTCCGGCCTGCTGGCCGGGCTGCGTCCCCATGGGCGCATCACCCTGCTCGGCGTGGACAGCGGATCGATAACCCTCCCCGCAGCCATGCTGGTCATGCACGAGCTGAGCGTGGGCGGTGTCGTCACCGGCAATACCAGGGACATCGAGGAGACCATGGGCTTCGCACTCACCACCGGAGTGCGCCCCCTGGTCGAGAGGATGCCCCTCGAGGCGGCCAACGAGGCCCTGGCCCGCATCGAAGCCGGAAACGTGGCATTCCGCATCGTCCTGGATGCGGTCGGCCAGAGGTGACCGATCTTCGCAACCTGGACGTCATCGTCATCGGAGCAGGTGTCTCGGGGCTGTTCGCGGCCCGGTCGCTGGCCCGGGCGGGCTTGTCGGTCCGCTGCTTCGAGGCCCGCGAACGGGTAGGCGGTCGCGTGCACAGCATCGAGGCCGGCCGAACCGGGATCGACCTGGGTGCGACTTGGTTCTGGCCAAACGAGGTGCTGGTCGAATCGGTAGCCCGCGATCTTGGCTTGGCGATCTTTCCCCAGGCCACCGAAGGCGACGCGCTATTCGAGCCCGACGCGTCCGGTGTTGAGCGAATCGAGGGGAACCCGATAGATGTTCCTTCCTCCCGCTTCACCTGGGGGGCGCAATCGCTGGCGACCCGCCTCGCTGACAAACTCCCCGTCGGTTCTCTCTCGCTCGGCGATCCTGTGAAAGAGGTGCACATCGGCGATGGAGGCGTGGAGGTGGAGGCCGCAAGCGGCACCGCGCAGGCCGGCCAGGTGATCGTCGCGATTCCGCCCTCACTTGCAGCCGAAGCGGTCTCCTTCTCCCCCGCACTTCCGGATGCCCTGGCTGACATCTGCGCGCGCACCCTGGTCTGGATGGGCAACACGGTGAAGGCGGTCGCCACCTACGACGAGCCGTTCTGGCGTCGCGACGGCCTCGCTGGCTCCGCGGTCAGCTACCTGGGCCCTTTCCGCGAGATCCATGACCACAGCGGCCCGGCGGGAAGTCCGGCGGCGCTATTCGGCTTCGCCGGCGCCGTGAATTTCGTCGGGCAGGACAGCCTAGGTATGGGCGAGGCGTTCGTGGCCCAACTTGTGAGGCTCTTCGGCCGGGCCGCGGCTCACCCGAAAAGCCTTTACCTGGCGGACTGGAGCCGGGAGAGTGTCACCACTCCGAAGTCGCCCTCACCGCTCGCCTCGACCGAGACCTACGGCCATCCGGTGTTCCAAGTTCCCTTCCTGGGCCGCCTTCACTGGGCCTCGACCGAGACCGCTCCCGCCTTTGCCGGGCACATCGAAGGTGCGATCGAGGCGGGCATGCGTGCCGCGCGCAACGCAGACCGCGCGGTAAGGGCCTCGGCCATGCGGTCGCGCTCGTGACGCTTTCGTCCCAAGAGACGGAAGCGCGACCACGGGGAGTCCAGGCCAAACAGCGCCGAGCAAGTCACCCGCCGGCAAGGCGCGACCGTAACCGCATGTAGACGCGGTGTTTTCTCCGCATCGCGGGACCGCTATTCCGCCGGCGCTATCACCGGCTCGTTGGCGGGCGGATGGCGCAATCCGCCCCTCTGTGCGGCGGCACCGGCCAGAACCACCACCACGACCCCGGCCACTTCGATCAAGGTCGGCTGCTGGTGCAGCACGATGAGGCCGAGGATCGTGCCGAAGGCGGGCTCGAGAGCCATCAGCGTTCCGAAAGCGTTGTGCGTCATGTGGCGAAGCGCGTGCATCTCGAGCGCGTAGGGCAGGACCGGAAAGAGAACCGCGAGCCCCACCGCCGTGGCCAGAACGTTCAGGTCGAGGTGCCCGGCCGCCTGGGGTACGCCGACGACCGCCGAGGCCACCGCTGCGATCGGCATCGTCAAGGAGAGCCCCGCAACGCCGTCGAAACGATCGCCGATGCTCTGGGTGAAAAAAACGTAGGCGCCCCATCCGACGCCGGCGAAGGCCGCGAACCCGATGCCGGGCAAGTTCATTCTCCCCTGCCACGGCTGCGTCAGCAGCACCACCCCGACAAGCGCCAGCGCAGGCCAAGTCAGCGCCTTCTTACCCTGGCCGCGCACGGCGGCGACTGTCATCGGGCCCAGGAACTCGATGGCGACGGTGGTTCCAAGTGGTATTCGCGCGATCGCCGCCATGAACGCCGCCGTTGCCAGCCCGTTCATTACTCCCAGGGCGATCAGCGGCGCAAGGTCGCGCTTGCGCACGCTTCGCAGCGGCGGCCGGCTCCAAGCGACGAAGATCAGGGCGCCCGCGGTGATCCTCAGCCATGCGGTCCCGGCCGGGCCAACGGTCGCGATGAGGTGCACGGAAAGGGCCGAGCCGAGCTGCACCGAGAACATCGACGCCAGCGCCATCCCCCAGGGCGGCACTCGAGGCGCCCCGGCGGCTCCCCTCATTCCTGATTCCGGAATTCTTTCCAGTCGCCGATCTCCTCGAGGCGGCGCCTTTGCTGGCGCGCCGCGCCGGCATCGAGGCCACTTCCGCGCTCTTGGAGACGGCCGATGACTCGCTCGCGGTGCTCCACGGGATTGTGGTCGTCGTACTTGAACTTGGCATCCACGCCGAGTATCTCCAGCCTGGCGCCACGGATCCCGGGGAGCATCTTCCCGTAGGGCTCCGAATCGACGCCCAACTCGGCATGGCGGCCTTCGGGCTGGAAGGCACCGAGCTGGGCCGCGAGGATCTCCACCTTCCCCTGCGGGTCGTCCACCACGGTCGGCCTGCAGGTGAACTGAAGCGCCGCGTAGTAGCTGGTGGGCACCCCGTCCTCGTCCGGGCCACCGGCCTTGGCCCGCCAGTAGCTGGGGATGTAGGCGTAGTCGCCGAAGATGGCCATCCGCACCTCGGCGGCAACCTCCAGATGTGGCCAGACCGGATTCGCCTTGGCCAAGTGCATGACAATCTCGTCCCCGGCCACCGTAAAGTGCGTTGGCACCAGCACAGGGGCCGAAGCGGGGTCCAGGTTGTTCACGGCAAGGACGCCGAAGTGGCCGGATTCGGCGATCCACTCCCGCCACTCGCTTTCGCCGAGTGTGGCATCCCATGGGCGGATGAGCATTTCATTCTCCTTGCTCGGTTGTATTGGCGATGATCCTGTGGGCCACTCTCACCTCGGGGCCGAGCGCGCTGACGAGCCCGATCAGGGCATCGCCGGCATCGCGCAGCGCCTGGTCGGAAATCGGACCGAGCGCATCGATCACGAAGAAGGCAGTGGTGGTATCCTCGCGGAGCCGGGTCCGGTGGGCCTGGCGCCAGTTCCAGCGCCGGCAGGTGACGCCGGCTTCGTCGCGCCAGACGACCTCTCCAGGATCCGGGTGCTCGACGACCGTCTCTCCACCGGCCACGGTGTCGAAGGTCTCGTTCCCGGCCGCGCGGACCAGGCGCGGCGGGCCGGCATATCGGCGCAGGTCCTCACCTCCCACCGGAACCTGGTGCAGCAGCGATACCGCGTTGTAGATGTCGGTCAACCGGTTAACCCGAGGCAGGCCGGTTTCACAGCGGCGTAGGAGGGCCTCCAGCGAGTTTCGCGTCCGTTGCGGCTTGGCCCCGAATGCCCGGTAGGCCTCACGCCATGCGGCCACATGAGCAAGCTCCTCCGGCGTGCCGGCTCGCAAGGCTTCCCGTGCTGCGGCCTCGGCGGCCCTCAGGAGCGCTTCGCTCACCTGGTCACCCGCTCCGGGAACCATGCCCTCGGCGGCAATAAGCATGGCGCGATAATCCCCTCGCAGCTCGAACACCTCGGGAGCCACCTGAGCGCCCTCCAGGAACGCGCCGAGCTCCTCGTTGCTAAGCATGGGTATCCTCCGCCCTCGGCGCGGCTCCGACGCCGGGCTCGAAAACGCACAACGAGAACCACGCTCTTGCGGAGCCCGCGTTGGCGTAGGAGTGGTCCTCGTCGCCCGGAAAGGAGATCGCGTCCCCCGCCTGCAGCTCGTGGGTCTCGCCTCCGACGTTGAGCGACATGGCCCCCTCATGCAGCTGGATCAGCTCCATGGTTCCAGGCGTATGCGCCTCGCTCCCGTGGCTGTCGCCAGGCTCGAGCGTCCACTCCCATAACTCGACAACGTTCGGTGGCCGGGTACCGGCGACGAAGACTCCGCGGCCACCGTGGCCGCCTTTCCACAGGACTGCACCGTGACCCCGGCGCGTCACATTGACCGGCTTGGGTTGAGGAGGCTCGACGAGGGCCGGAAGCCCGACGCCGAGCGCGTCGCTTATGCGGAGCAGGATTCCCACGCTCGGATTGGTGGCGCCCTGTTCGACATTTACGATTCCGCGCCGGCTGACGCCCGCCGCATCCGCAAGCTGATCGAGTGTCCAGCCCTTGGACTGCCGCTCGTTCTTGACGCGTGCCCCGATTGCGGAAGCCAGGGAGGCCGTGCTTTCATCCATTAGTGCACTATCTTACCCCATCAGTGCACTTACGCTCCACGGATCAGGGCTCGACTCGCGGGAATGTCTCCAGCGGGAAAGCGGGGGAAAAGTGCAGCCAATTGGGCCGGCCTTGTCCACATGCACGGGAAGCCGGCCACGGATACGTACACCGCAGTGAAAGCGCAACCGGCGATTCAAGCCGCAAAGGCGAAAACGGCGATCAGCAGACTTAGAGGGGCCTTTGGGCGCGGATGATCGCCGAAGCCGCATGGGAGTGCACTTTGTGCGTTTCCCGAATCGCGATGTCGACGAATCCGGCCCCTTCGAGCAGATCCGAATACTCCTCGCGCGTCAGCGCCCCCGCAATGCAGCCGGTCCACTGTTGCATGTCGAGCCGCGTCGCCTCGTCCATATCGGGATCCGCGACGACATCGCTCACGGCGAAAGTCCCGCCCGGACGCAACACTCGCAGAGCCTCACCTATAACAGCGCGCTTGTCGGTGGACAAGTTGATCACGCAGTTCGAGATGACGACGTCCACCACCGAGTCCTGCAACGGGATCCGCTCGATCTGACCCTTCAAGAACTCGACATTATCGACGCCGGCCTCCGCCGCGTTGCGCCGTGCCAGCTCGAGCATCTCATCCGTCATATCAAGTCCGTACGCCTTGCCCCCCGGGGCGACGCGTCGCGCAGAAAGGATCACGTCGATCCCACCGCCTGAACCCAGGTCGAGCACGATCTGGCCGGGCTGGAGCTCGGCAACGGCGGTTGGATTGCCGCATCCGAGCGAGGCGGCCGCAGCCGCACCGGGCACGGCGCTCAGATCATCGGCGCCATAAAGCATCGACCCGAACACGGAGCCCTCGTCAGGGCCGCAGCACGATCCGCCTGCGTCAACGGACACTGCCAAGTCGGCGTATCTCCGGCGCACCGACTCCCTGATTTCGGGATCACCCACGTCTGCCTCCACAAGAACAGGCACCTCTATATCGACATATGTCAATATAACACGTACGACCGGCGTGCTCGTGTCGGCGGCTCGCAGCTGAATGCTCCCGGCGTTCCTGCTGATTGTCCCCTGGACCCACGGGCCGCGATACAGGTAACAGGGATTCCATGCCCGAAGGGACTGCCGCGCCTTCCCGATGCTCGCGGGCAGTGACCATGTGAAGCGCACGGTCATCGTCGCGCATCAAGGCCGACGCCGCGAAGCCATATGGAATTCCGTCTTCTCGACCTGTGCGTCGCTGTTCCCATTGCGGCCTGCCGAGTAGCTTTCAGTCTACGCAAGAGTAGTCTACTCTAAAGTATGTAAGGAGGCATTTGGTGCCAGCCGAAGTGTTCCATTGGGCGCTGACCGACTCGTTCCTCGACCGGCGGGCCGAGCTTTCGATCCTGGAGGAGTGGTGGTCCAGTGACGACCGCATGCCTGTCAACCTCTTCGGCCGCCGCCGTGTCGGCAAGTCCTGGCTATTCCGACGTTTCGCGGACGGCAAGCCGGCAGTCCTGCTTGTCGCCAACCGCCTTCCCGCCGGGTCGCAACTTGGAAAGTTCGCCGAACAGCTTGAGCCACTCCTGGGGGTGCTCCCCGACCTGCCAGACGTCGCCTCGCTGTTCAGGGTGCTTTTCCGGGCCGGACGGAACGGCAGACTGTTGGCGGTCATCGACGAGTTCCCTTGGCTGCTGCCCGGCTCAGCCGGCGGCAATGAAGAGGTCCTCAGCACGATCCAAGCCGTCTTCGAAGAAGAGCGCGACGATTCCCAGCTGAAGCTGCTGCTGTGCGGCTCACTGGTGGGGCAGATGGAAGCTCTCCAGGCGGAGCGCAGCCCGCTGCATGGAAGGCTCAGACCACTGCCACTGCGTCCGCTGCCCTACCACCAGGCCACTGAATTCCTGGCAGGCCTCGATCCGGTCCGTTCGTTCGAGCGCTACGCCATTGCCGGAGGGATGCCTCGGTATCTGGCCGACCTTGCCGGCCCTGACCTCAAACGCGAGCTATGTAGCAAGGTCCTCGATCGCAATGGCGCTCTTTGGGATGAAGCCCGTACCATCCTGGAGCAGGAACTGCGCGAACCCAAGGTGTACTTCGCCATCCTGAGCCAGCTGGCCAGCGGTGACAGAGGGTTGGGCGAGATCACCGACCGGGCTCGGCTCACGGGTGCGCAGTCGAGCAAATATCTTTCAGTCCTGGAGGACATGCGCATCGTCCGTCGGCGGCGGCCTTTACTAGCACCACCCGAAGCCCGCAGCGGAAAGTGGCATCTCGAAGACCCGTTCTTCCGCTTCTGGTTCCGGTTCGTCTTCCCCTACCAGGAGGATCTGGAGAGTGGATTGCGTGCGGAAGACCTCTTTGACGGCGAGGTGGCCCCGGTTTTGAACGACCATGTCGCGCCCGAGTTCGAGTCCTGGTGCCGCAGCTGGGTTCGCTCCCGTCTGGGTGAGCGGGTCAGCACCGTAGGAGCCTGGTGGGGTCCCGCCCTCGACGCTCTACGGCGCGGCAAGGAGCGCAGCAGCGAGGAGATCGACATCGTTGGCGTCGGTCGCGGCCGGGTGACCGTAGTCGGGGAAGCGAAGTGGCAAAATAAGCCGCTCGACTTGTCGGTGCTTCGCGAGCTGCGCGAGTTCAAGATCCCAGCCCTGCGCCAAGCCGGATTCACGCTTGCCAGCGACCTAACGACGGTTCTCATGGCGCGCAGCGGCTACACCGACCAGGTGCGCAATGCCGCCGAGGCGGACCCCGGCATCATCCTGGTGGACGTACAGGCGGCTTTGGCAAGCGAATCTACTCGTACGTAGACTACCTGGAAGTAGATCCGGGCTAGCGAATGCTTGGCCGTTCAACTTCCTCCTATGCACTCGACCCAGGTTCCCGGAGTCCCGGCCCATCGCCACCCATTTTTTTGATGAGGTCCTCGCGGCGGGATTGACTGCCGCCGGGTCGCACCTCTCTTCACCTTGTCCCCAAGCGACAGCAGTTGAACAGCCGCCTGACCATCACCAGCGAGGAGCCGCTACTCGCCAATTTTCACGCTCCCGTCCGATGGGCTGCCAGGTGGCTGCCCCCACCTCCACGTCCCGCGCGGCGGTGATGCAGAGGTGAGGCCAGTCGCCAAGCTGGAGGTGGCTTCAGCGATCAGATCCGGCCTGCATGCCGTCGGGCTCCGACGCCTCCAGCTCCGCCAAGAGCGCGCGCGTCTCGGTCAAGGAGGTGGTGAGAATCCGGCGGGCGACATCAAGAAGGTCGAAGATCGCGGAATCCGCGACCGAATACCAGACACTGGTCCCCTCCTTGCGCCCGTGGACGAGCCCGGCGCGCCGCAGCACCCCGAGCTGCTGGGAAAGATGCGAGGCTTCGATTCCGACCTCGGGGACGAGGTCGTTTACCGTCCGCTCGCCATCGCGCAAGACCTCGAGAATCCGCACCCGCGCCGGGTGCCCAAGCGTCTTGAAGAGCTCGGCCTTCACTTGATATATGGGCGCCGGCATCGTATCTCTCCTCACAGGTCGTTGCCCGCATATGACAGGTTGAAGCTCTTGTTCACCAGCGGGAAGTCGGGAACGATAGTGTCCTTCAGTGCGATCGCCAGCGCCGGCCAGTTGAAGAAGGAGGGATCCACCACCTTCATTCTGGTCAACCGGCCCTGGGCGTCGACTTCGGCACGATGGGCGATGGCGCCGCGCCAACCCTCGGTCAACCCGGAGCCCGATCCATTCGCCTGCCGCAGGACTCCTTCGACTTGAAGCGCCCCCGGCCGATCGCACAGATCGGCCAGTATCCCCAGGGATTGGTCGACTTCGCCCACGCGCGTCCGGAAACGTCCCAACACATCGCCAGTCGCCGCACCTGAGGTCGTGAATTCCGGCGCAACGGCGGCGAGAGGGTGGGCAGCCCGGACATCGAAGGACGAGCCCGACGCGCGAGCGACGACGCCCAGGACGCCGATAGCTTCGGCATCAGCCGCTGACAACGCGCCGGTGCCTGTGAAACGGTCCATGACTATACCCTGGCCGAGGGCAAGGTCGACGAGGTCATGGAACTGATCGCCGATGCTTTCGAACTCCCGAGGCGCCGGAAGCTTTGCGACTTGCGCGCCGGCCAGCCGCACGCCACCGCGCAGCAGCCGATGCCCGGTGACGCTCGCATTCAGGCGCAAGAGCCGTTCCCGCAACGTTAGGGCCTTGGCGTGCACAATCCCGAATCCTACGTCGTTGCACATCGCCCCCACGTCCGCCACGTGGTTGTAGATGCGCTCGAGTTCGAGAAGGATCATGCGCAGCTCGGAGGCCCGGGCTGGCACCTGGGTGCCGGTCGCCTCCTCGACGGCGAGGCAATAGGCCAAGCCGTGGCCGACCGCGGTGTCTCCGGAAATCCGCTCGGCGAGCTCGAGCGCGGAGCGGACGTCGCTCCCTTCGAAGAGCCTCTCCACACCCTTGTGCAGGAACCAGAGCCGAGCCTTCATCTTCAGGATCGTCTCGCCCACCACCGAGAACCGGAAGTGACCGGGCTCGATCAGCCCGGCGTGAACAGGGCCGACCGGAATCTCGTAGACACCCGGCCCTTGGACTTGGACGAACGGGTACGGAGCAGCCTCGTCGACCATCTCCGGCGTCGGCCCGGCGTCATGCCGCATGGGATGCCAGCCCTCCGGCCAGTGCTGATGCAGGACGAGCCGGCGCGGGAGCGGATGTCCCAGGGGCTCGATACCGAAGAGGTCCTTCATCTCGCGCTCGAAGCGGCTGGCCGGGAAAGAGAGCGCGGCAAGCGAGGGGACTTGAGGCTTCTCGCCCATGAGCCGCACCACCAGCTCGACGCGCCGGTCCGGCGCTCCCGCGGTGAACAGGTAGACCGCTCGGAGCGCCGCCGGAGCGTCAACCGCACCTGCCAAGGCCAGGCGATACCCGTGGCTAAAGAGCGATTGCGCCGCCTCGTACAGCTCGCCGGCCGGGAGCTCGATCGATTGCCGAGCCGGCTGAGACTGATCCAGCCACGGCCAGGGGAGGGCGGCCGCGCTCACAGTGCCACGATCCTTGCCGCCGCGCTCAGCAGCGTTGCCAGTGGCCAGGCAGATATCCCGATGAAGACGCAGCCGGCCAGGCCGCCGATGAGGGGTATCGCCACCAGCCTCGCCGTGGATTGGCGCTGTTCCTTCTCACCCCGGCCGAGCAGCAGACGCCGGCCGTGGGAGACAAGGGCGGCGAAGATCACGGCCATGCAAAGGATGGAAAGCGCCGCCGCCCACCCCAGGCCCACCTGGAACTCCGCCCGCGCCATGTTCAGCTCGGTCACGAAGAGGCTGAACGGCGGGAACCCGAGCAATGCAAGCAACCCGAAGCCGAAGATTCCTCCCAGTACCGGGCGCCGGGACAGGAGCGCGGGGACGCGATCGATCTCGCTGGTACCCTCTGTCAGAAGCACCTCGCCCGAGGCAAGGAAGAGCACCCCTTTGGCCAGCCCGTGGCCCAGGATGTGCAAGAGCACGGCGGCGATGGCAAGCGGCGTTCCGGCGGCGGCTCCCAGGGCGATCAACCCCATGTGCTCCATGCTGGAATAGGCGAGCATCCGCTTGTAGTCGTGCTGGGTCAACAGGAGCGACGCGGCGACCACCAGCGACAGCAGGCCGACCACAACCAGAAGGGTTCGGGCGAAGTCCGGCCCGAGTGCTCCATCGGCGATCACCTTGAAGCGCAGGACCGCGTAGAAGGCCACCGAGAGCAGCACACCCGACATCAGCGCCGAGACCGGGGCGGGGGCCTGGCTATGGGCGTCGGGAAGCCAGCTGTGCATGGGGGCAAGGCCGACCTTGGTGCCATATCCCAGGACAAGGAGGGAGAAAGCGAGGCGCATGACCCCAGGGTTGAGCCGATGCGACTCCTGAACCAGGGTCGTCCAGTTCAGGGGGTTCTGGCCGTGCACGCCCGAGTGGAGGGCGGCCAGGTATACAAGGACGGTACCCAGGAAGGCCAGTGCAATGCCCACCGAACAGATCACGATGTACTTCCAGGAGGCCTCCAGTGCGGTCCTGGTGCGCCGATGGCCCACCAGGAAGGTGGTCACGACCGTGGTCGCCTCCACCGCTATCCACAGCACCCCCAAGTTGGCGGCGAGCACGGCGAGGAGCATCGTGGCCAGGAAACCCTGCACGAGAAGTCCGTACACAGAGGCATGCCGTCTAGTACTGGCCCCTCGGGCGATCTCGTGGTCGAGGTAGCGCACGCTCTGCCATGTGGCAAGAACTGCGATGACGCCGATGACCACCACCATGAAGGCGCTGAGCGCGTCGGCACGCAGGACTCCGGACAGACCGGTCACGGCCGGCCGATTTACGGCCCCCACCGACACCACCACGCCCAGGACCAGCACGGCGGCCGCAGCGGCGGTCCCCAGCCAGCCCAAAGCACGCCTCCAAGGGACGACGGCGTATACGACGGCGCAAAGGGCGGGGATGGCGAGCAGCAGTGTCAGCATCAGTCGTGCAGCTCCGTCAGTTGGTCCAGATCGAAAGCGCCGAGGCGGGTGCGCAGCTGGACGGCAAGAACCTGGAGGACTACGACGGCCAGCACCACGTCCAGACTCGCGCCAAGTTCGACGAGAAGCGGGACTCCCGAGGTGGCAAGGAAGGCGACCAGCGCGACGCCATTGTCGACGAGCAGCAGGCCCACAATTTGTGACACCGCTTTGCGCCGGGTGAACATGGCGAAGAACCCGACCAGCATGGAGGCGAGGCCCACGGGAATCAGGCGCCCCGCGATGGAGGGGACCACCGCGGTTACGGATCGCGTCGCGGCAAAGGCCAGGAAGGTGAGCGCACCGGCGGCAACCAAAGAGGCGGGCACGTTGACCAGGGGCTGGGTCTCACGGGAACCGGGGTCCACACGAACGAGGCGGGTCAACAGGTAGGGGATGACCACCGCCTTCGCTCCCAGCACCAGTGCCGCCACCACTAGAAGGCCCGGGTCGCCAAGGTGAAATCCCAGCACCGCTGCTACGGTCGCCAGCCCGAAACCCTGCACCGCCAACGACCGCACGATGGCGCGCACGGACCGCCGCCACAACGTGACCATGGCGGCGAGCAGCACCACCGAGACCGCGATCTCCAAGGCACTGGCGTAGAAGGAGCCGGTCACCGGACCACCAATCCGCTCACCACCGCCAGCACGCCCAGCATGAACGCTCCGGCCAGGAGTTCGGGCAAACGGAACAGACGCATCTTGGCCGTGAACACCTCGAATACCGCCAAGGCCACCCCGGCCGCCGTGACCTTGACCGCCAGGGCCACGACCCCTAAGGCGATGGCGGGGAGGCTATCCGCGGCGCCGACTCCCCATGGCGCCACCACGTTGACAAGAATGCCGAGAAGGAGCGCCAGGCGCATTGCCTCGCCAACCGTGACCAAAGCCAGGTCCGGTCCGGCGTACTCCAGGATCATCGCCTCGTGGATCATGGTCAGCTCGAGGTGGGTGGCGGGGTTGTCGACGGGGAGACGCCCGCTCTCGGCCACGACCACCACCACCAGCGCGCCCAGGGAGAAGAGCCGCTGGGGCGTGGCAAGAATCTCGGGATGGAGCACGGTTGCCTGCACGATGGCCGGAAGGTTCGAGCTGTGGGCGCCGAAGGAAAGCGCCAGTATCGTCACCAGCAGCGCCGGCTCCGCCAATGCGCCGATGGTGACAGCGCGGCTCGCACCCATTCCACCAAAAGCCGTGCCCGAGTCCATTCCGGCCAGGGCAAGCACCGTCGAGCCGATAAGGAGCAAATAGACCAGGGCGAAGAGGTCCGCACTACCGCCCAGGGCCGGCCGCGTAGTGACCAGCGGAGAGATCGCCCCGGCCACCGCCACCGTGGCCACCAGCACGACCGGCGCCGCCGGGAAGATCCAGGTCGCCTGGTCCGGTCGCATGCGCTCCTTTCGGAACAGCTTGCGCAGGTCACGAAGAGGTTGAACCACCGGTTGGCCGACCCGCCCCTCGAAGTGCGCCCGCACCTTGCGCATCAGCCCCAGGAGCACGGGGGCGCCGAGGGCGAGTGCCACCACCTGGACAACGGCGGCGAGCGCCTCGCCTGCAAGAAGGGATGCGTTCATCCAAGCACCGCGACCGCGATAAGGATGACGACCAGGGCCCCGAAGCCGTAGCCCAGGTAGCGGTGCACACTGCCGGGCTGAAGGCCCCGTGCGATCCGCCCCCAATGACGTAGCGCCCGGATAACGGGAACGTATAGCCCGCGCTCCACAACGTCGCCGACCGTGCTGTGATAGGTAGCCGATTCGATGAAATAGCGGGATTCGGCTGGGTGGCTCAGATCCAGGTCATGGACCGGCCGCAGAACGTCGTCGAACACCCGCTGCACGGGCTCCGCAAAGGAAGCGGCCGTGTACTGCATGCGGGCCGTCTGCAATTCGCGCCCGCAGCCCCAGGCCTCGGTCAAGCGCGGCGCCGGCCTGCGAGCAAGGGCACGGCGCAGCCCCGCAACGGCGAGGAATGCAACGACCAGCGCGACGGCGACCTCGGCAGGAGCGAGCGCACCCCGGACTCCGGCCAGCTGCAGGTCCAGGCCACTCGACAACTGCGCCGCGGGCATTCCGTGAAGCGCGCTCTGGGCCGCAGCCTCGACTGCGGGAAGCATCGCGCCTGGAACCACCCCGAGCACCACGCAGGCGCCGACGAGAACGCCGACCCCCAAGCGCATCGACCAGGCGACTTCGACCGCCTGCTCGGCGGCTGCGGAGCGTGGCCGGCCAAGAAAGCCGACTCCCGCCGCCTTGACAAAGGCCACCACGGTTAGGCCGGCGGTGAGAGCCATGGCGGACACGGCCAAGGGAATGGCGACATCGCCCGCGGTCGAGCCGGCGCCGGAGCCATGCAGAAGGCTTTGGAATAGGAGCCACTCCCCGATGAATCCGTTCAACGGGGGCAGGGCGGAGGTGGCGGCTGCCGCAATCAGGAACATGGCCCCGCTCTGGGGCATCCGCCGCAGAAGCCCGCCCAGCTGGTCCAAGTCGCGGGTTCCGGTCGCGTGTTGCACAGACCCGGCCGAGAGGAACAGCGCCCCCTTGAAAGCCGCGTGGTTTATGAGCAAGACGAGCGCCGCCACCAGAGCGAGCGCGGCAAGAAGCCGGTGTTGGGTGGCCGCGAGATACCCCGATACGCCCAGGGCCATGATCGACAGCCCTACGTTGTCGGTGGTGGAATAGGCAAGCAGCCGCTTGAGATCGGTGCTGCTTGCGGCGTGAAGGGCGCCGTAGAGGGCGGAGACGGCGCCGAGTGCCAGGGCGAGCAGCCACCACCAGCCCGGTCCCCCGCCCAAAAGCACGTATCCCATAAGGACGATGCCGTAGACGCCCAGCGCCACCATCGCTCCGGACATGAGCGCCGAGACAGGGCCCGGTGCCTCCGGATGGGCTTTGGGCAACCAGACGTGGAACGGGACCATGCCCGCCTTCGAACCAAATCCCACCAGGGCCACCACGAATGCCGATCCGCGAACAACCGGCCCAAGCCTTGACGCGTGATGGGCAACGGCGGCAAAGGTTTGGCCTGAACTTCCTGCGGCCAGCATGAGAAAGGCAACCAGGATGAAGGCGGCTCCGGCATGGGTCAGGGTGGCATACCAGGCTCCCGCGCTTCGAGCAGCCTCGCTTCGGGCGTGGTCGACCAGGACCAGCATCAGGGAGAAAAGGGCCATCAACTCCCACAGCACCATGAAAGTGGCAACGCTCCCCGCCTGAGGGACGAGAAGCATGGAAGTAACGAAGAGGGGGAGGGCGGCGGCGGCAGTCCTGGTGTCCAGGCCGTGGCGGGCATAACCGACCGCGTGCAGCGAGGCCGGCGCCGCGACCAGCGCCACGAGCAGCACGAAGAGGGCGCCAAACGGGCTGAGGACGATGTCGACTCCCGTCATGGGGAGCAACTGCGCCGAGTGAAGTATGACGGGTTGCCGAGTGGCCAGCACCTGGATTGCCGCTACGGCTTCCAGCGCACACGCCACCCAGATGAGCGACGCCGCTCCCGCCACGCGCAAGCGCTGGGGAAGCAAGGCCCCCAGCGCCGCCCCGCCGACTCCGGCGAGCGCACCGGCGACAATCATGACCCCGGCTGTCATCGACGCGTCACCGATCGCAGGGCCTCGAGTATGGCCGTCGGATCGGGTGGGCAACCGGGGACTTCGATGTCGACGGGCACCACGTCGGCGACCGCTCCCACCACCCCGTAGCCGCCTCGGAATACCCCGCA
>JAJZNF010000294.1 GCA_021847985.1 Actinomycetes bacterium
TCACTGCCAGCGAACGCGCCAGGAAGTCCCCGAGCTCTTCCGTGGAGGAAATCTGAGCGGAAGCCTCGAGCATCGGTTGCATTCCGACCCAGGCGTTGTGGCGTAGTGAGCGTTCGCGATCATCCATGATTTGCGCGACGACCAGGGAGAGATGGCTGATCAGCAGAGCGGCAGCCCGATCGTCGTGAACCATGGCGTTCCCGGATCCCGCCGGGTTTGCCAAGAGGATCATTCCCAACGGATTGCGCATCTGCTGGACCGGAAGGAGCAGGAACTCGCCCGAGATTCCCAACGCGGCGCGCACTGACTCCGGCGGCCCCGAGGGGGAGGTGGCCTCCGCCAGGATGGGCTTGGTGGATTCCAGGGCGGTGATCGCGTCCGGCCACAGGTGTGCCACGTGCTCCGCCCCCGGTGCTACCGCCTCACGCCCGGCCGACGTCGATCTGAGAATGCAGAGGGGGAGCAGGCGATCGCTGTCCAACGAATAAATTGCCGCCACGCCGTAGTGAAGTGACTCCGCCAGGAGCCCACCGACCTCGACTAGGGCCGACTCGGGATCGATTCCACGAGTCAATGCGGAAGAGATGGCCAGCACCAGCTGGGTCAACGCCTCGTTCTCGCTTCCACGGCGGCTCGCGACAAACGCCTTGACGGCATCGGAGAACTGCAGACTCAACTCTTCCAAGCTGGGTGTGCTCCAGGGGTGTGGCCCAAAGAGGAGCATGGCGAAGTGGTCGCCCGTGCTTGGAAGCACCAGGGCCTGGTCGACCAAGACCGGCCCGTTCTCCACCTGGTAGAACCGCGCGATTAAAGAGGCCTGCTCCTCCGCCAGGGTGAGCATGCGGGGGCGCGCGCCGTTCATGAGCCTGGGCACGCGCTGCTCGATGGTTCCGGCCGGGAGGAGGTGTGGTTCATAGGAGGTGGACGTCGTCACCTGGGGGCGACCGGTGCCGGCAGGGATGCGCATGACCGTGCGGTGCGCCCAGACCATGACCTGGCCGCTTGGCTGGTGTTCGACGACTAACCCCAAGGCGGAATGCGCGAGGCGCATCGCGTCCTCGAGGAGCTCGGAGAGCGACGCAGCAGCAGGATGGGTGTTACTCCCATCAGGCATCGTCACCTCCAATGCGGACCCTGCGACCTGTGCGACTCATGGGGACTCTTGGAGTCTCCCGGAGTACTACTGTATGCGCAAACGGGGAAGCTTCGCACGTGCCAACCGCCCAAATTTGCACGGTAAGTGACGAAACTACCACTCATCTAAGACCGCTGTTGCCTCCTGAAATGTTTCCCGCTGGCAAAATCAAGCGCCTTAGCGGCCGCTCTGAGTGGCGGGAATTTCTTCACGACGGCGCGCCGCCTCACCGGAATGGCCGGTGGGGGCGTGAACAGGGCGTGGCACTATGCTCTATGAGCGTCGACAAGGGCGCTTAGCTCAGCTGGTTAGAGCGCAGCCTTCACACGGCTGAGGTCGGGGGTTCGAGTCCCTTAGCGCCCACAAATAGTCGATGTGCGGACCATACGACATTCAGGCACTCAATATTGACCCTGGTCGGAGGGGCGTCCGACACCCGCTGGCTGAACGTGTTGACCTTCCATCGAACATGTGATGTTCGCGCTGCGGCGACGTCACCCCAAGGCCCGCTCTAGCCGCAGCCGAGCAGATTGGATCGTCATAGGCGACGAAATCCGTGAGGCCACCCTTCCGAGCCGGCGCGCTTGCGAGGTGAATCGCCTCAATAGTCCCGAGCGCCCGGGGATCAAGGTTGCGGCCTCCTCGGCGATTTGGATCACGCGAACCGATGCTGGCGCGGTTGAGCGACCGTTTGTGATGCGGTGGTATTGGTGAGTGCGGCGTGCCGACTCGCGGCCGCGGTGCCGACTGCCAGCTGAGCCATGCCTTCGTCAACCAGTGCAATGCCGGGGCTATTGACGGCCGCCCGTTCCTTTTGGCAATAAAGGGTGGGCCACTTGTGATGCAGCCGAAGACGGTGTCGCGGGAGCAGCGTGCGGATAGATTTGCGTGATGCTCCAAAGCGATTCGGCAATTGCCGCACAATACGACGGCAAAAGAGGAATTCGAATCAGGCGCGAGCTGGCCCTCGTGGTGTTGGACGGCCTGGTGCCGCTGCTGCCGGGCCTGGTCCAAAAGCTGTTGGCCGGCGGTGACAGGGGAGAGCATGCGGACACCCGCTTCGCGGTGCCGACATCGAGAGGCATCCTGGAGCGACTGCTGCGAATCGACGCGGTATATCTCGCCGTCCTGATTGCGTCGGGCGTCATCTGGTCCTTGTCTCCGATCCCCTCCGGCTTGCCAATCGTGGGCGGCATCGTCGACCACTTGAGGAGCGCGCCCGTCGCCGGGCTGCTTGAGGGCATCGGCCTCGGACTTGGACTCCTGGTTCTGGTATGGCGCCTGGTGGCCTTCGTCGGAGTCGCGGCCTGGATAATCATGCCGGGCTCCGCGGCATCCGGTCTTGCGTTCCTGCCGCCGGCAGGTCCGCGCCGACCGTCTCGGGCCACTCGGGAGCCGGCCAAGGCGGTCCCCAACGCAGCGCCCGGTAGTCCCGCCGCCTATCACCTGGCGGCGATTGCGGTCTATGGCGTCCTCGAGTCATATTTCGCGGTGACCACCAAGATCGGAACCCATCTGGCCACCGGACTGATCTCCGAACGTTCAGCGGACCCGGTCCTCTTCCTGTGGTACCTGGGATGGTGGCCGTTTGCCTTCGCCCACCACCTCAACCCCTTTCACACTTCGCTGGTATGGGCGCCGGGCGGATACGACCTTGCCTGGTCGACCCCGATCCCCTCACTGAGCGTGCTCGCGCTGCCGCTCACCAACGCCTCCAATCCGATGGTCAGCTATAACGCGCTCACCATCCTGGCCGCACCCCTGGCGGCTTACGCGGCCTTTCTGCTCGCGAACGAGCTTGGTATCACGCGGTGGTTCGCTGTGGCGGCCGGGCTCATGTACGGCTTCTCGCCCTACGTATTCGCCCAGGAGCGCGGCCACCTGAACCTGATCATCGCCTTTGTGCCTCCGTTGGTGGGGGTGATATGGCTCCGCTACCGGCGCGATCGCCTTGGGCGGCGGCCCGCCATCGCGCTCCTCGCAGTCATGCTGGCCTTCCAATTCGGTGTCGCCAACGAGATATACACCACCACTTGCATATTCTTTGCTCTCCTGCTGGCGGCGGACTACGGGTGGCACCGGAATGGTCCGAGGAGAATGCGCCGGCATGAGTTGGCCACCGCTTTTTGGGCCGTCCTGTGGTCAGCGGTGCTGGTCTCGCCGTATCTGTTCGAGATGGCGCTGCACTTTCACTCACGCGCGGTGAATTCCGCGGCGAACTTCGCCAACGACGTATATGGGATCGTCCTGCCCGACCCGCTTTCACCGTTCGGCCCGAACCTGCAGGCCTTGACCGGTTCGCTCCTGGCGAAGGGTTCCGAGCTGGACGGGTACATCTCTCTTCCGCTGCTGGCCCTCTTCGCCTACTTCGCGCTGCGGGCCTTCCGCTCGGAGAACTCCTCGAGGCTCCTTCGTATGCTCGCCGTCTTCGGTGTGGCGAGCCTGGCGATCTCGCTCGGCCCGGACTTGCAGGTTCGCGGTCAGTACTGGCTCCCGTCGTTCTCCTTGGCCGGGTCGCACAACATGGCCATCATGCCGTGGGCGTTGCCCGCCAAGCTCCCGATTCTTGCCAACGTCCTTCCCGACCGGATCTCCATGTACACCGCGCTCTTCTTTGCGCTCACCATCATGCGAGGCCTGCAGGAGCTGTTGGCTCGCCGGCCCGCGGATGCCGGTGGAGGCCGCATCCGGCCGGCCCACGCCGCGTTGGCCCTCGTTGCGGGACTCGGTATTCTCGCCGAGCTTCCGTGGGCGCAAAGGAGCACCCTGGGTTTCCCGATCGACCACAGTGTCGTTCCCGCACTGTTTTCATCCCCCGAACTCGCCCATTGTCTCCCACCTTCGTCGGTGGCGCTCTTCTTGCCTTTCGCTGGCTCCGGATACGCGATGGGCGACCAGTTGGCTGCTCACTATTCCTTTGCGGTGGCGGGTGGCTACCTGGGAGGCGCGCCCGCATGGGCACAGGCCCAGCCTCTATATGCGCATCTCCTGGCCTACGAGCCACTACCTTCACAGCTCCGGTCGCAGTTGCCTGGGCTGCTTGGCCGGCTGGGCATAAACACCGTGGTGGTTCCGACCGGTGTCGGAGCTCCCTGGACCAGCTACATCTCGGCGCTGGGGCCAACCTTTCCGGAGGTCTGCTCCTCCGGGGGTGTGATCGTCTATCGCCATAGCTGACAGCCGGCCTTAATGCGGGGCCGGTGCCAATCCCGGGTCGCGCTGCCGCGCGAAGGATAGCGGCTTCAGGGTCTTGAGGTCGCCCTGCCTGGCCGGCAAGACGCGCTGAACCGCTGAGCGCGCCGTCCGCCCGGCGGCCACGAGCTGGCCGAGCGGCACGTGGAAGAATCAGGAGCCCGAAGGGTTCCTTGGCCGCCTCGGTCGTCACGACATCCGGGGAGCCGCCTCGCGCAGGCCATGCACGACGACGACTATCTCGTTCGCATGAGCACCGCGCGCCCTGGGCTTCTCCTGCCCCGAGTTGACCACGATTCGGATTCGCGGCAGCAGTTGCGGCCGGCCAGGGGTGATATGTCCAGGGGCCATTCGCCGACTGGGAGCGGGGTGACTCCGCGGGCCGGCGATTACCGCGCCGGAACCGCCGAATCGGCCCTGCGGTCCATCGCACCAGAGGTGACGCCGGCCTCGGTGTGGTCAGTGGATTCGCCTCCCGTCGACCCGGGTTGCGGCGTGGTCCGCGCAGAGCCGGCAAGGCCTGACCACATGCAAAGGGCGAGGAGAATGAGGAGCGGACCCGTGTTGGGGTCGGTTCCCTGTCCGGTCAGGATGCCACCCAAGGCTTCGCCGAAGATCCAGATGGCGGCTCCCAGGCCAACCGATGCCGCCAGGAAGACGCGCGGGAGGAAGTTGAACGCGACGGCGATGCCAATGGCAAGCATCCCGAAGGCGAGCAGGGTGTCCAGCCAGGGCCCGGCTCCCTGCAGCGCCCTTGCTGTCGCCGAGAGGAGGCTGCTGAGGAAGCCGGGCTCTCCCGAGGCCGCGTTTGCTATCAACGAGGAGATGGCGCCCTTGGCCTGATTGGCGGGTTCCAGCAGCAGAAAGGCCGAGAATGCCCAGAGCCCGAGCCCTACTCCCTTGACTGTGACTCCTCCGAGCTGGGTAGCCGGGGCAATCTCCTCGCCCGCCGGGCGTCCTGGCCAGAGAAGCGCGCCTGCGATTACGTAGAGGATCACTGCGCCTGGCGCGCCCGAAAGTGGCGACCCAGCGGTTAGTGCCCCGCCGAGGCCTTCGCTCAACCACCAGACCAATAGGGACCACGCGAAGGATCCTGCCAGCGCCAGCCGGAGGAGGTCAGGTCGGCGTCGCAGCGCTCCGATCAGGATACCTGCCCCTATCAGCAGTTGGATCGTGGCGAATACGGCGTTCCAGGCGGCAATGTCCGGCGCGATGAAGTGGGCGAGTGACAACGTCGGGCGGGCAACGAAGCCGGGATTGCCCTGGGCGCTCGGCACGAGCACGTCGTTGACGAAGCTCCGCGTGAACATAAATGGCTGGAACTGCAGCAGACCATCGAAGAGCCAGATGGCCCCCAGGGCCGCTCTCAACCCGGTTGGGCTCACCGCGCGCCGTGGCTGTTTGGACGGGAACCCTCGATGACTTATGGTCAAAGGATCCGAACTCATAAGGAAATGATTGCGCCAACCACCCAAACCCGAAAGGGTGACTTCACGTGGGGCCATCCGTGATTCTACGCAGGCGGGGGCGGGCGAAGCACGCGTGCGGGGCCTGCCGGCATGGCTTCGCCAGGCCCGGATGGCGATTGCATCCCACGAAGTGGTGGGTTTCCACCATGGATGTCCCTCGGCGATGCCGGCTGCAGCTCACCAGTGGCCGGCAAGGTCCCGTTATCGCCGAGATTCACCACGGAATCGGCAACGACGCCCTATAGGGCGGATCCGGGCAGCACTGATCACGGGCGGCTGGACTCGTGGACTACCATTCGCCTCTCCGACGGGGTGCATCCGCCCATGGCCACTACCGACCAGGCATTTGAGGCCGAGGCGCCAGGGTGTTTTCTGCATGCGCTGCA
>JAJZNF010000169.1 GCA_021847985.1 Actinomycetes bacterium
GCGCATTTGGTCCAGCACTTGGGTGGATTTCGAAGCTCGCGCCGCTTGCCGCGAGGCGCGCTCGCATTACCTCGAATGCCTGCGGGGAGCTGTCGACAAGGGTGAAAGCCCTGCCCAAGGACCATGCCGCTTCACCGGTGGAACCGCTCCCTGCGAAGAAGTCGAGCACCGTGTCTCCGGGCCGCGTCGAGGCCGCGATCATTCTGCGCAGGATGCCCAAGGGCTTTTGAGTGGGATAGCCCGTCTTCTCGCGTCCCGTGGGGGAGACGATCGTGTGCCACCAGACGTCGGTTGGGAGCTTTCCGAGCGCTGCCTTCTCGGGGGTTACCAGCCCCGGCGCCATGTAGGGCTCTCTTTCCACCTCGGCCGCATCGAAGTGGTATTTCGCCTTGTCCTTGACATAGACCAGGATGTTGTCGTGTTTGGCCGGCCATCGTCGCCTCGGCCGCCCGCCGTAGTCGTAGGCCCAGATGATCTCGTTAAGGAAATTTCCGCGTCCGAAGATCTTGTCGGCGAGCACCTTGGCGTAGTGGACCTCTCGGTAGTCGAGATGGAGATAAAGCGTGCCACGGGCGTCCAGCAGGCGGTGTGCCTCGGTGAGAAAGGGCTCGATAAAGGCGATGTAGTCGTCGATCGAGTCCGGGTAGTCCATTCGGGAGAGCACTTCGCTCGAGTATCGGCGCCCCTTGAATCCGGTACGGTCGCCCTCCTCGTCGGGCACGGTCCTGATCGAGCTTCGTGCCTGGCGCCTGCCGGTGTTGAACGGCGGGTCGATGTAAATCATGCCCGCATGGCCGGCCGGTAGCGCGGGAAGCACTTGCTCGCTCGGGCCAAGCACCACCCGGCTCGTCGTCATATCAGGCAAGAACCTGGCCCTTTCTCATGATCGCGATGCTAGATGCTTGGTGGCTCGGTGATGGGTGCCAATGAGGCCGTGCGTGCTCCGCGCGGGCGGGGATGTAGGTCAGGGGTGAAAAGTCGTTCATAGACCAGGGTCAGGTTCGGGTTGTAATAAGGGTCCGCCTCCAGGATCTCCGGCTTCCATCGTGCCCGCATATAGGCGACCTCGGCTCGCTCTCGGTCTAGAGCCGGGCCGGAGGTGGGCCGTGCCCGCGTGACGGTTTCATGGTGAATGAGCATTGCCTCCGGTGCGAGGACGTTGACGTAACCGGCTTCCATCGCTCTTAGGCACAGGTCGACGTCGTTGTAGGAGACGGCCAGGTGCGCCTCGTCCATGCCGCCGAGACGAGCGAAGAGTTCGGACCTCATGGCCAACGCGGCGCCGGTGAGAGCGGACGTCTCGTGGGGATAGACCAGGTATCCCTGGTAGCCCGGCCCACCCCCGGGCTCTCCGACGAAGCAGTGGGCGGCTACGCCCGCCACCCCCAGCACCATCCCTGCGTGCTGCACCCGCTCACCACCTGGATAAAGCAGCTTGGCACCAACGGCTCCGATACCGGGCCGCTCGAGATAGCAGCAGAGGTCGCGGAGCCAGCGTGGCGAGAGGACTTCGGTGTCGTCGTTGAGGATCACCAGGTGCTCGCCGGAAGCCTGAGCCGCCAGCCCGTTGATGAGCGCCGCGAAGTTGAAACCGTCGTAGCGGCCCGCTGAACTCTCGACCATTCGCACGGGACCCTTGCTTCCCATCTCCAGCGCCAGCTTCGAGAGCTCTTCGGCCCTGGGGCCGTTGACGTCCAACAGGACTTCGAAGTCGGGGTGGTCGGTCAGCGAAAGTATCGATTCGATGCAACGGCGCACGATCTCCGGCCGGGCGGCGGTCGGGATGAGCACCGATGCCCGCGGAGCTGTTTCGCGGGCCGGCTTGACTCCGAAGAACCGGTCTGCGTAGCCCGGCGCGTACTCCATCAGCTCGCATCCGGAACGTGCGGCCCCAAGTTCATCACTGCCCGAGAGATGGTGCAGGATCCGGGGAATGTGCAGTAACTCCGCCGAATTCGCCAGGGTTGAGAGCGAGGAGGGGTCGCTGTGCTCTCCAGCCAAGGCGTGGGTTGCCGGTTCGGCGCCAAGGCAGGACGATCGGCTCAGGTAGTCATGAGAGAGAAGAAGCAGGGGACTGAAGGCCGGCTTGAAGAAAGGTGATGCGGCTGCACCGGAAGTGTCGATGAGGTCGTGGTCGGCGTATATGAGCTGTGCATCGGGACGCTCGGCGGCCGCGCCGGCGTAGCGTGCGATGGCGTCCGGCGTTAGCCGGTCGCCCGACCGTAGTGCCACCACACGATTGCCGCCGAGCCCAGGGCGCTCGGAGATCTCCAAGGCGCAGCGGGCCTCCAACGCTTGGCGGATCCACGGCTCGAGCAGGGAGGCGAACGACGTTGTGGCGATCACCTTGTTCGGCGCGGCCGACTGGCCCAGGAGGCTGAGCGCGGTCGCCCGCGCATCGCCGACATCCCCGGTGTTGCCGTAGATGATCACGTCGATCGGTGGCCTCTCCTGGGCGAGGGTCTGCGACGCCTGAGCCTCCACCAGTCGGCTGAAACGCCATAACTCGTACTCGGAGGCGCCGACTGTTTGGGAGCGCCGGAGGTGCGACTCCATCCGCGGACCGGCTCGGCGCCAAAGTGCGTCGGGCAGCGAGATCAGACGGAGGCTCGGACGTGCGGTGTCATTCCGGCCCTGGATGTCGAAGAGCAGCCATATACGTTCGCCGTCGGCGGGAACGGTGAGGACGCCGCGCCAAGATCTCTTGGATACCGGTGCGAGGCGGGTGTGGTCGCCCTGACCGTTCAGGCGCGAGATCCCAGCGGCGGCGACAATCACCCGGCCGTCGGTGTCGGGATCGGCAAGGAGCAGGTATCGCCCTTGCGGCACCCTGCGAGACGTGGCCAGGGCAAGGCCGTCGACGCCGAAGACGAAGCCGCCATGTGGCGACTCAAGAGTTCCGGCGCCCGGCTCGAGAGGGACTGCTTGCTTGGAGACGGCTGACCTGGCGCTTATGGCCACCTTGGCCAGGGTTGCCGACACCCTGTCGATTCGCGGTTTGGAGATGCCGGTCATGGTGCTGAACAAGCCTAACTGAAGTCGCGGAACCAGGACGAGTTGGTCAAGAGCCCTGCTGCAGCTCGTTGTGCCAACGGTTGCCGTGCATTGGATCCACTCGTCCTGACGGCACCGCACGTTACAAGGCAGACGAAGCTGCAATCGTTTGTAAACGGGTGAGGGTTCTGGTAGTCTTTGCCGCATGAACGAGCAGCGCAGACGTTGGGTGGGCATGCCGTTGACTCGGCAGGAGGACGTGGCATTCCTTACCGGCGGTGCCCGCTACGTGGCCGACCTGCCCGCAACGCAAGCATTGCACATGCGCATCGTGCGCTCTACCGTGGCGCACGCGCGCATTCGATCCATCGACGTGTCCGCCGCAGCTGATATGCCCGGCATATTCGCCGTTTTCACCGCCGCAGATCTGGCGGGCTCTGCGGGATCGTTCCCGATCCAGCCGGCGCCCGGAGCCGAGATAGCCTCCGCGCCTCTGACTCTTTTGGCGCAAGAAAAGGTTCGCTTCGTAGGGGAGCCGGTGGCAGTGGTGCTGGCGGAGAGCGAGGCGCTTGCCGAGGATGGTGCCGGCATGGTCGATGTCGACTACGACTGGCTCGAGCCGGTGGTAAGCCTGGAGGACTCTCGCTCGGATCGGACCCTTCTCCATGAGGAGCTGGGCTCCAACCGCGCGCTCTTCTGGCGCGGCGGGAGCGGCTCGTTCGAGTCGGCCGTCGCCGAAGCCGACTTCGTCGTGCGCGCCTCGTTCTCGATTCCGCGCCTGGCCGCCGCACCTATGGAGCCGCGCGGCTGCCTGGTGCGTTTCGACCCGGCGTCGGGCGAGTTCGACATGTGGGCATCGGCCCAGGATCCGCATCGCCCAAAGGCGCAGCTGGCGCAGATACTGGGAGTGGACCCGGGAAGCATACGGGTTCGGCTCCCCGCCGTGGGTGGTGCTTTCGGATCCAAGGGGGCTCTCGCTCCCGAGTACGCTCTTGCCTCCTGGTGCGCGCGCAGGACGGGAAGAGCCGTGCGTTGGATCGAGGACAGGAGCGAGAACCTGGCCGGTTCCTACCAGGGACGCGGTATCGACGCCGAGATGGAGCTCGCGCTGGATCGTGGGGGACGCTTCCTGGGGGTGCGGGGACGTGTAAGGGCGGACCTGGGCGCGTATCTCTATCCAACCACTGCGGTTGTCCCGGTGACGGTCGGCGGGCTCCTGTGCGGTGCGTACCGGATTCCGGTGGCCGATGTCGAGGTGGAGGGCTACCTCACCAACAAGGTGCCCACCGGCCCTTATCGAGGCGCGGGGAGGCCGGAGGCCGCCTACCTGGTGGAGCGCATGATCGATCTGGCAGCCAGGCGCTCGGGCATTGCTTCCTCGGAGCTTCGTCGCCGCAATTTCATCGCTCCCGAGGAATTCCCCCATCGGACCGCCCTCGGGCTTACTTATGACTCTGGCGACTACCGCCAGGCCTACGACGCCGCCGAAGCCGAGTTGGATGCGCGCCGCGAGCGTCTTTCGTCCCGGGTTCGTCCTGGCGCGGTGGTCGGTTCGGGTCTGGCCTTCTACATCGAGCGTGCCGGCCCTGCCTTCTGGGAGAGGGGCACGGTCACCATCGACCCGGCCGGGCGTGTGGTCGCCTCAAGCGGTTCCGCCTCGAACGGGCAGGGGCACGCGACCGCTTTCGCGCAGGTAGTTGCTGACCAGTTCGAAGTGGATCCGGGCCAGGTGGTGGTAGTCGAGGGCGACTCGGCGGACGGCGACGGGGTCGGCACCTTCGGCTCCCGCTCGATGACACTCGGAGGCGAGGCCCTGGCTCTCGCATCGCGCAAGGTCTTGGAGTTGGCGGGAGCGGTCGCGTCGGAGATGCTCGAAGCGGATCGAGCCGATTTGCGCTATTCGGGCGGCGCGTTTCACGTAGTGGGCTCGCCGGAGCGCGAAGTGACGATCTTCGAAGTCGCCGCAGCGGCCAAGGAGGCCGCCGAAAGTGAGCTCAGCGCCACCGAGCGCTTCAGAAGCCAGGGCCCGGTCTTCCCCTACGGCGCCTACGGGGCACTGGTCGAGCTGGACCTCGAAACGGGCGAAGTCCACTTGCATGACGTGGTTGCGGTGGATGACGCGGGGACCGTGGTCAACCCGATGCTTGCCGAAGGGCAGGTTATCGGCTCCACCTTGCAGGGCGTCGCCTCCGCCTTGCTGGAAGAGGTGGTCTACGATGCCGACGGCCAGTTGCTGACGGGAACGCTGGCCAGCTACCTGGTTCCGTCCGCGGTCGAGGCATCCTACGGGATTCACAGTGAGTTCCGCGAGACCGCCACCCCGTACACCACTCTGGGGGCGAAGGGGTTGGGGGAGTCGGGGACCATCGGAGTCCCGGGCGCGATCGCCAACGCGGTGGCCGACGCCTTGGGCAAGCTGGGGATCGAGCCCCTGGAGGCGCCGTTCACGCCGGAGCGGCTGTGGCGGCACCTCGCCGGCCGGTCCTCCGCAACGACGAAGATCATCGGAGGTGACCTGGGTTGAGTCCACGAAGCGTAACCTTGCGCGACGTTGCCAAGCTGGCGGGAGTGCATCCCGCCACCGCTTCACGCGCCCTCAACGAGGAGGCCCGGGCTCGGGGCCTGGTCAATCCCGATACGGTGGCACGCGTGATGCGCGCGGCGCAGGAACTCGACTATCACCCGGACCCGGTTGCCCGATCCCTCAAGACCCGGCGCAGCCATACGGTGGGCGTGGTCATCCCCGACCTCACCAATCCGCTCTTCCCGCCCATCGTGCGAGGCATCGAGGACCGCCTTGCCCAGAGCGGCTACGTCGTGCTCCTGGGCAATACCGACAACGATCGCGAGCGCGAGAAGCTGGTGCTCACTTCGATGCGTTCCCGGAGGGTGGACGCCCTGGTGCTCGCGACCGCTAGGCGCCGCTACAGCCTTCTGGCGGAGCTGAACCTGTCTGACTTGCCGATGGTTCTGGTGAATCGCGTAGTCGACGACAGGGCGATACCGTCGGTGGCCACCGACGACGTGGCCGGAATCGGCATGGCGGTAGCGCACCTGGTGGCCCTCGGGCACACCCGCATAGCCCACGTTGCAGGGCCGCAGGCCCTTTCCACCGGCGCCGGGCGACATAACGGCTTCCTGCTCGGAATGGAGGCGGCAGGCCTGGAGGCCGAC
>JAJZNF010000130.1:0-1917 GCA_021847985.1 Actinomycetes bacterium
CCGATAAACCATAGGGCTGAGTCCAGTGCATAAGATCTTGCTAGCAATGTTTCCCGGGTGACACCTGTGGATACCCTGGCAGCATCATACGCTTTGTCGCACAATGATTTGACGGCAGTATAGGCTTCCTCGGCAGTATAGGCTTCCTCGGCATTACAAACTATCATCATAGCATTTCATCCCCTTTACTCCTAGGCCCGCGCCGCAGCGCGGGCTTGCACGGGTTCAGTCGGCCTCCTTCTTCTTGGGCTTCGGCTTGGGAGCCGCCTGGTTGGGTCCCAGCACCTGGAGTTTGAAGGTCCGCCACTTATCACGCACAGTCACCTGGCGGATGGCCATGCGCAAGGGCTTCTTCCATTTGGTTGGAAGCCCGATGCCAGGTAGCTGGAAAATCGCCATGAGTGAGGCAACCACTCCATCACTTTGGCATTCGTATGAGGTACCATCCTCCTCCACGATCACCACACGCTCGGTTTCCTTGTAGTCGCCTGTCCAATTGCCTTCATCGTCAGTTTCCCGCACCGTCGCGCGATGCATGAAGAAATGCCGGGCGTTGATCACTGTGCCGATACAGTCACCGACCTTGTAGTCCGCATTCCCGGCGAGAAAACCAGACACCTCGGCCGCATACTCTAACGTAGCGTCCTCGTCGGCTTCGTCCGGAAGAGGCTTGGTGTATACGTATTGCAGCAGAGGGGTCGTCGTTACATCGCCGCTGAGTACTGCACTCATTTCAGCGATACGATCACGGGCGAGAAAATTATCCTTGGTCGGTACCAGTTCCGACTCCGGCACTTTCTTCAACTCCTCTGATGTAACTCCGCACCGCGTCCAATAGGACCAATGGAGCTTTATCCCCTTTGATTTTGAGTGACCGGCGCCAGCGTACCCACAGGCTGGCCTTCATCGTGAAACTAACTCGCATGGGCTGGTCGCCGCTATCGTCCATTGCTTCACCTCCTTTTCCCAAGCGGTGTGAGCGCCTTAGGTTTTGCTCTTCTTTGTGTCATTGGCGTCCCTGGCCAATTCTGTCGGTCGCACTCCCACGACCAAACCATCAATGGTAAGGACGCTGAAGAGCCTGTGAAAAAGCTCATGCTTCTTCAGCCAGGCATGCAGTGACGCTCGGAGCGCCTGAAGCTCCTTCTTCTCTGTGGCCCCAACCTCTTCCAGTGGGAAGAGATAGGCTTGGTGCTTCTGCAGGCGCTTCAAGTCTTCAAGGGCCTCATCCCACAGTGACACACGGGTTTGGCGGGGGGTGACTGGTGCCTGTAGCTGGTCCAGTGGTACTGTGTGACCTTTCATTGGCGATGCCTCCGAATTTCAGTTTTGGGACCGGGAATTTTCGCGGCCCTCTCCTGTGGCGATCACCTCCTCTCCAGCGTCCACCCCTCAGGCATCTTCATTGGCATGGCTGCACTCTCGGTCAAGTCTTGCAGCAACTCGGCAGAGACGGCGACGGTGTTCAGCGATTCGCTCAATGACTCTATCTCCGGAGTCTGTATGTCCTGTTCCGGTGTGAGTTCAGAGGCAGCAGGAAACTCAGGCCCAGGGGACGGCGCGGATGCGGACTCGGAGGTTGTGGGAAGCGTAGGTTCGGGGTCCAGATTGGATGTGTAGTTTTCGGTTGTGGGAGCGGTTGACTCAGGTGTGGGCGGCACTACAGGTGTGCGCGGCGCCGGCTCCATCTCGGTCTCTGGGGTAGCGGGTATCCTAGCAGGAGGCGCGGATATGTCCTGTAACGGCATCTGCGCGTACACCCCGCCATCGACCACGATGCGGGCCAGAGTCTCCGCCCCCGACAACTCCAGCGTCACCTCCTCCAACCCGTCGGCGATGCTGGTCAGTGCCGCCAACAAAAACTTGCAGTTGAAGCCGACCAAGATTTCTTTGCCCGTGATTCGCGTGGCAGGGAGG
>JAJZNF010000130.1:1927-3197 GCA_021847985.1 Actinomycetes bacterium
CCGTCGAACTCGTTGCCCTCCTGCTTGGCGTAGACACGCAAGCCGCTACCGCCGGCCTGCAGCACCATCGGGTGCGGCTTGTTGGTCGCAACCTTGGCGGCCTTCTCGACGGCCGCTAGCAACTCGTGGCGGCCAACGGTGATGGCGTTGGGGAACTGCTTGGGCACGAGGTCGCGGACGGCGAAGTACTTGCCCTCCAGGCCGCGCAGCCAGGCGGCCTCTCCGTTTGCGGTGAAACACCAGCGGGACTGGTATGCCTTGATCTTCGTGTGCTCGCCACCCGCGTAACTGTCTTGTTCGACGATCTTGCTTGTAACGCCAACCTCGGCATGATCCCAACCGAACGCAGAGAGGACGTTGGCGGCCACACCCGGCAGCACGCCTTGTCCGCCAACCGCGCCAACCGCTCCGGCGAGCACACGGCCCTCATAGCAGGTACGGGCGTCGCTGTAGTACACTCGGAATCCATCGGTGGCAACGATGCGGCCGTCCTCGAATACGCCTATGCCGGTGAGCAGGAGGCGACTCACGTCGCCTTTGGAGCGCACCACGTCGCATCGCCGCAGGTGCAGCAGCAGGTGTTCCATGTTGATCGGTTGCCGACCGGCGACGAGTTCCAGTTCCGGGACTGGGGGGAAGTTGTCGAGCGCAGTGGATTCAAACGTCGCGTCGTCGATCTTCACCCGCGGCTTCTCGGGATCGGGCAGCATCGGGGCGATCTCCACATCGCCCTTCAGTCCCTTGAATACCGACCACGGCACGAGAAACGGCGGTTCCGTCTGCGGACTGGTAGACACGGCGACCTTGACGGTGCTCTCCAGGTCGGTGGCGACGGCGTAGCCATCCCGGATAAGAATGTTGCTCAGGATGGGGAGAGGGCTTCGATTCGATGCCACGGTCTTCAGCACGCGTTGGGCGCGGGCCAGGGGCTTCTTCTCGATACGCATTATCTGGCTCCTTTCTGGAGAAGGGCTAGTCCTGGACCGGATGTTCGCCCCAGGACAACTCGTAATACTTAGATGTTGTGAAGTACCCATCTTCGTCGTCTACCAGGCGGCCTTTGTCGATGCACTCCTGTCGGCACGCCTGGAAGTAGCTCTCCGCGGCATTCTTGGTTGCGAATACCCGTATGTCGTCAAGTACGCCGCCCATCAGGGCGACTGTCACGAACACCGTCTTCTGCAGGCGCTTCAAGTCTTCAAGGGCCTCATCCCACAGTGACACACGGGTTTGGCGGGGGGTGACTGGTGCCTGTAGCTGGTCCAGTGGT
>JAJZNF010000130.1:3207-4693 GCA_021847985.1 Actinomycetes bacterium
CACGAACACCGTCTTCTGCATTGCGGGGGCTCCTTTGGGCAGGCTTGCGTGGCACGAACTCCAGGGACATCTCATAGTCTTCAGATGTCGCGAAACTGCAGTGGGCTACATCCTATAGCCACCGCTGCACGAGCGCGTTTCGGTCTCCTGAGAACAGCGTCGCCGACAAGATGCTTACGAGGTGCGACCCCATATCTAACCCCGACCCTGCAATTATCACGCCGTCGTGATGCTTATCGAAGCGCCAACCCATCGCCCTAACGGCGTGGTAGTCCAGGAACAAGGGTTCGGGCCTGCCGTCCTGAACTTCGATCTTGACCAGAGTGATGGAGCGGTGCATCCCGGAGTTGGAGACATGTCGCAAGATCGTAAAGACGGTATCTCCAGGGTGTAGCCATTCGCGGAGAACGACAATAGAATCGTCACGCTCTGTCTTGGTGTAACGGTGCATGCGCATGTGAGCGCCCTCCTTGTGATGCCGAAATACTGGACGGCAGCCGGGAATACTGGGCGGCAGACGTTTATTACCCGTAGACCACCTCCCCAAAAATCGAGAGTTGGACGATTATGTCCGCCTGCTCGGCGTCGAGATCTCCAAGGTTTGCTGGCCAGCCATAGCGCGCGATGTACTTAGTCAGCCCCTGAATAAGCGCGTCTTTGTCGAGGATGTGCCGAGGTTCGGGGCCTTCGTCGATAGACTCGACAATGACCAGCGGGTGGCGGTCAAGACCGAGTGCGTCGGATAAGTAGCGCCGCTTCGTGCGCGTATTTTTTGGCATCTCTGCTCGTCCCCAGTATTCGATCCCGCCTTCGAGTGCAGTTGTCAGCATGTCGGCTATGTCCTGGGCGGGAATGTTCAGGTCGATCCTGATAGCCCACGAGTTCTGGTCTGTAGTCGAGGGCTCCATAGCAAGTTCCGCCTTTCGGCTCTGGTATGTTTGGGATGTATGTTTGGGGCGAGGGGTCAGCGTGGATCACGCGGGCTGCGCGCGCGGTAGACTGGATTTCCGTTTCGGTAGCTCGCGACCAGGATCTCGCCACGCGCCAGCAACTCTTCCCACACTGCGTTGATGTAGCAGCGCTCGATGTCGCAAAGGGGAGAACGCGAGAAGTCCGAAAGGTGGTCGATGTAGTCGATCCCGGACTTCACATCGTTCGTCGGATCCCACACGTGGACATAGAGGTTGCGCCGCTTGGTCGTGAAGCGGCGGATGATCTTGGTCGCGATCTCCGTGTGCCGCTCGTCAAGCGCGGCCCGGAACTCGGCTTCGGTGTAGTTGCGCACCTCCTGATAGCGGTCGACGGCGCGCAGCAGGAAGGTCTTGGCCGTGCGCAGGGCACGCTCGATCTCCGGGATGGAGTTCTTGACCACCGGCCCGCTGAAGTCCATCGGGTGCAGATAGAGGCACTCCGCTCCGCGCCCGACAATAGTGCAGCGTCCGTGCTTGCGCGGGCGCGTGATTTCGAATCCCAGGTCGAGGAGGAT
>JAJZNF010000130.1:4703-6140 GCA_021847985.1 Actinomycetes bacterium
CGGGAACGGTCCAGCCGGAACCCCAGTCATAGCCGGCATTCAGGCGGAAGTACGTGTGGACGTAGGTGCGCGAGTCAGCCAGCGTGGGCACGGCGCGTTCGCGAACGTCTGCGGAGATCATGAATACGCCCTCCTTGCGGGCTCGGTTTCGTTATCAGGTCAGGGCAGCGAATAGCCGACAAGCACATCAGAGCTGCAGGATGCGGGCGATGCGCGCGACGGCCTCATGGGCGAACCACTCCCCCTCGTCGACCTTGCCGCACAGCAGGTCCTCGTACCGGCCGCGCACCGCGTTGCCATAGATGGCGCCGACGTGGACGTACCAGCCCTCGTTGGCGCCGGTCGCCGCGAAGCAGACAACGCGCCACAGGCCATCGCCCGGTGCCCCCGGCCAGGGGCGCATGTCGTCGTAGGCACTCTCGGCGAAGTAGTCGAAACCGGGCACGAAGCCGTCCTCGTCCTTGCCCAGGGCCTCGGCCAGAACCTCGGCCACGTCGCGGACCAGCATGCTGCCGACGTAGCGCAGGTAGGGCGGGTTGTCGGGGTCGGGCTCATAGAGGTGCGGGTCGATGGTCGGCAGGGTGCGCTTGTTCAGGGGGCTCGCCTCCTCGCTTGGGGTTGGGGAACCGGCTACCATGCCCGGAGCAAACGTCTCACCCCCCTTCAGAGCTGCAGGCGGCGATGACCGAGTCAGCAGACAAAGCGACAGCGCAGGGATGGGTCAGTCCGTGGCGACCAGCACGCACTTGGATAACAGCGTCAGCGGCCACCCGTCCTTTCGGGCGCGGTGGTAGCTGTCCTCGGTGACGAGGTGAAGCAGGCCGTCGGCGGTTATGACCTCGACAACCTTGGCGTCATTGGTGTGCCAACTCCTACGGGCCGCGACGATCAGGTCAGGGTGGCGCTCCTGGCGCATACGGCTGCTTGCGCGCCGAGCGTTCCACTGCGCCAACCCTTCAGGGTCGGGCTCGACGCCGATTTCCTGAAGGTAGTCGGTATGGTAACGGGACAGGACGCCGAGCATGTACCCCCTGGGATCGGTGCGGCAATACTCCGAGCCATGTGCGAAATACCGCTCCCACAGGCGCGGCAGGTGCCACATGGCAATGGCCCAGTCACAATCCTCCTCCCAGCAGTAGTACCCGCCGCACCGCTCCGCGCGGCGCAGGGCCGGTTCCGGCAGCAGGCGCTCGGCTTTCGTCCGAGAAATCATCAGGCCGCCGTGGCTAGGCGTCCCCACCTGCTGAATCCCCACCTCGAACCTCTCGATGTGGTCGGAGCGTCCCCACGGGGTATTCATGGCGTCTCCTTTGGGGCGGATTTGGGAGGGCGGATCAGACAGCCATCGCCGCGCTCGCGGCCCCCTCGACCACCACCACCTCCTCGGCGGCCTCGTGCGTCTCCAGGATCAGCGCCAGCGACTTCTCCACGTCGCTG
>JAJZNF010000298.1 GCA_021847985.1 Actinomycetes bacterium
GGCTCCGAGGTCTGCACCAGGTCCATCCCCTGCACCGCCGCGAAGCCGAGAGCGAGCACGCTGGTGCCGGGGCGAACCATGCCGCTGGCGGTCCGCTCCAGATAACCCTCCTCCTCGAGGGTGGCCGCCAGCCGGAAGACGGTGGGCATCGGTATACCGCTCAGGTCGGCGAGGTCCTTTACTCGCAGTGCCAACCGGTCGTGGTTGAAGAGTGAGAGGATTCGCAACCCCTTGGCCAGCGCCTCGATCCGGTAGGAGCGTCCCCCGGGTACCGCCGCCTCGTCGGAGGGCGCGGTGCCGGTTGCGGTGCGCACTCTGTCCCCAGAAGGTCCGTTCGCGTCGCTCATAGGAACCCCATCCTATTTAAAGGGCCGCAAGGGAGGCTGCGCCGTGGCCATGGTTCAA
This sequence comes from Actinomycetes bacterium, assembly GCA_021847985.1. Taxonomy (GTDB): domain Bacteria; phylum Actinomycetota; class Acidimicrobiia; order Acidimicrobiales; family Acidimicrobiaceae; genus Acidithrix. Next base: position 406 of record JAJZNF010000298.1, read on the forward strand.
GCGCCTGCCGCGCGAAAGGTGTTGGAGAGCTCGCCCAGGCTCTCGATCCTGCTGACCAGGTGATCGCCCTGGCTCAGGTATCTGGGGGGCAGCCGGCGATTGCCGACGCCGGCGGGAGTGCCGGTGAAGATCAGATCTCCCGGATACAGGGTGCAGACCGCCGAAAGGCGGGCAATCAGCTCGGGCACGGGCCAGACCATCTGCGATGTCCGGGCGTGCTGCACAGGCTCGCCGTTCAGCAGGCACTCGATCTCCAGATCCTCCGGATGGTCAAGGTTCGCCAGGGGCACAAGGACCGGTCCGGTCGGCCCGAAACCGGGATAGGACTTGCCGAGGGACCATTGAGGGGCGGCCCCGGCGAGCTGCACATCCCGGGCCGACAGGTCCTGGCCCACCATCAGGCCGGCCACCACGGACCACGCCTTCTCCGGCTTCACCGAGTGGGCCTCGGCGCCCATGGCCACGACGAGCTCCACCTCCCAATCCAAGCGTGGACCGGGCACCTCGACACAGGCGTTCGGGCCGGCCAGGCAGCTGGGGAACTTGGTGAACACCTGCGGCACCCCCTCGCGCAGGTGCCCGGCCTCCTCGGCGTGCTCGGCGTAGTTGAGGCCGACTGCGAAGATCTGGCGCGGACGCGGCAACGGCGGGCCGAGTTCGGAGAACTCGATTGCGCCCTCCGCGCCCGGCCGGGCCTCGGCCATCCATTCGATGGCGGCCTGCCATTCGTTCAGCAAAGAATGAGGATCGGAGCCGAAGCGGCCTCCGCCGGCGGACTCGACGTCGAGATGGCCGGAGGGCCACACCAAGGTGGCCCTCCCCCGCCAATTGGCCAGAGCAGGCAGCCCTGAGCCCAAGTCAGGCTCCGATCATCGAGTAGCCGCCATCGCACATGATGAAATTCCCCGTCATGTGCGAGGCCTCCGAGGTGGCCAGCCAAAGCGCCGCAGCGGCCAGCTCCTCCGGAGGCGGGACCCTCTTCATCGGTGTCTGGTTCATGACCCGCTCACGCCGACCGTTGAGCCAGTCCTCGCGGGTCAGTGTCGACTCGGTCTCCATAAAGCCAGGACCGAAGGCGTTCACGCGGACCGTCGGCGCGAAGGCGGCCGCATAGGACTTGGTAAGGCCGATGACTCCGTACTTGCCCGCTGCGTACTGGGGGGCGCGGGGGCTTCCCCTCACCACGACGGTGGAGGCGATGTTGACGATCGACCCCTTGCCACGCGCAAGCATGCGCTCACCGTGCTCGTGGATCATCAGCATCGTCCCCTTGATGTCGACGGCCAGCACCCGGTCGATGACCTCCTCGCGGATGTCGCGCCAGGACATCTGGTCGGTGGCGATGTCGCCGACGTTGTTGACGAGGACGTCCAGGCCGCCGGAGACCTCCCAGGCCTCCTCGGCGGCGGCCTTGATCTGCTCCCAGCTCTTCAGGTCGGCTCGCACTATGTGCGCCCGGCGGCCGCGCGCCTCGATGCGCGCGGCCGTCCTCTTTGCACCCTCCGCCGATGAGTTGTAATGGACGATTACGTTTGCCCCCTCGGCCGCCGCACGCTCGGCCAGCGTGGCGCCGAATCCGGTGCCGGCACCGGTCACCATCACCCACTTCCCTTCGAAGCGGGGATAGGCCGGCTGCGGGAAGTTGGCAAGCGCCACGTTCCCTTCTTCGGTCATGACATCTCCCTTTCCAGGTGATCCTCCGCGAGCGCGGCTTTCGGAACCAGGCGCCCGCAGAAGCTCGAATCCACCGCGAATCGCCGACGCCGACGCGCCGGCTCATGCGGCACCGCCCCCCTCAGCGATTCTCGATTTTGACTGGTGAAAGTCGCTTTCATTATTGCACCCACCCTCTACGCTGTCAACACATGCCGGCTTCGGAGAACTGAATTCAAGCGCCGGGCGAGCGGCGCCAAGCTGCCGGCGCGACAACCCGGCGGACATCCTCCCTGTTCAGGGGAGCCTTTGCGACAGGTGCTTGACACTTTGCATGGCAGTTGCTAAGTTGTCAAAAACTGAAAGTACATTTTACTGAGTGAAAGTAGCGGCGCAAAAGCGCCGCCGAAAACAGAGGGGGGTAGGCCATGAAGCTCGTAACGTTTGACGAGGGGCGCGTCGGCAGGATAGAAGGCGACCAGATCGTCGAGTTCGATTGCGGCTCGATGCGCGAGTACTTCGAGCGTGGGCAGCGAGTGGGCGAAACCGGTGAGGTGGTGGCACTTGCTTCGGCCAAGCTGCGCGCACCCATCGTCCCCAAGAAGTTCTTCCACACCGCCGGTAACTTCCGCGAGCACCATGAGGACCTGGCCCGGGTCAACTGGTCGCATCCGGTCAACAAGGGGATCGTCTTCTTCCAGAACGTGGACGCCATCGTCGGCCCGGACGAGCCGGTGGTCTACCCCGAGCAGCTGACCAACGAACTCGACTACGAGCTCGAGATGGTAATGGTCATCGGCAAGCCGGGCAAGTTCTTCACCGCCGAGCAGGCGGCCGAGCACATCGCCGGCTACATGATCTTCAACGACATCACGGCGCGCGACATCCAGCGCCGCGAGATGAAGTCGGGCGTCTTCTCCTTCTCCAAGGCGATCGACACCTTCTGCCCCATCGGCCCGTACATCGTCACCGCCGACGAGGTCGGAGATCCGCACGACCTGGAAATGGAGCTCCGTGTCAACGGCCAGCCCCGCCAGAAGTCCAACACCAGCCATATGTCGGTCTCCATCCCGCAGCTGGTGGCTTATCACTCTCCTCAGACCTACAGCGCCGGGGACCTGCTGACCACCGGGACAATCGCCGGGGTGGCCGCCAGCACCGAGGACCCCTTCGCCAACTACCTCAAGCCCGGAGACGTGGTGGAGGCCGAGATCGAAAAGCTCGGCATCCTTCGCACCCCGATCATCTCCTGGCGCGACGCCTACGGGACGGAGCCGCCTCCCGCGGACAACTGGCTCTAGGGGCAGGGCGGCGCAATCCGCGGGCGCCGCGCCGACTAGCTGCGGAAAACACAAGCAATCAGGAAACGGCTCAAAGGCCGAAAGAGAATCAAATCAGGGGGATTACCAGATGAATCTTTGGAAGAGGGGAACCAAGCGTTGGGCAGCCGCCTTGGCGCTTGCATCTTTGGGGACGGTGGCGGCTGCCTGCGGCAGCAGCTCCTCCACCAGCTCTTCGAACACGACCAGCGCGACCACCGCCACCACTGCGGTGGCGCCGGCCACGATCAACGTGGGCGTGCTGCCCATCGCCGACGTGGCGCCTCTCTATCTCGGCATCAAGCAGGGATTCTTCGCCAAGCAGAAGCTGACGGTCATTCCGCACGCCCTGCAGGGTGGGGCCGCGGTCGCCAGCGCCGTCGTGGGGGGCTCTCTCGACTTCGGCTTCGGGGCGACAGCCAACCTGATCCTGGCCGCCGCACACAACCTGCCGGTGAAGTTCGTGGCCCAGGGGGATCAGGCGGCGGCAACCGCGGCTGACGCATGGAGCGGCATCCTGGTCAGCGGAACCAGCGGGATCACCTCCATAAAGGACCTGGCCGGCAAGACGATCGCCTCCAACGCGTTGCAGGGCGAGAACGAGCTCGCGCTCGACGCGGTGCTGCAGGCCAACGGCGTCGACCCGAACTCGGTCCACGTGGTGGCCATGCCGTTCCCGAGCATGCCCGCGGCGCTGGCAGCCGGACAAGTCCAGGCGGTTACAGAGGTGGAGCCCTTCGTCTCGGCCATCGTTGCCAAGGGTGGGAAGCTGCTCTCCCCGCTCTTCGAAGGAATGCAGCCCAACCTCCTGGTCGCGGGGTACTTCACGACCAACAACGAGATCCAGACCAACCCGGGACTGGTCAAGCGCTTCGTGACGGCCATGAACGAGTCGCTCACCTACGCCGCCGCGAACCCGGCCGCCGTCCGGGCGATCATTCCGACCTACACCTCGATACCGGCGGCCGCGGCCGCCAACCTGAAGCTGCCGGTGTGGTCGCCGACGCTCCAGCTCTCGACGGTGCAGGCCCAGGAGCAGCTGATGGTCAAGCTGGGCTGGATCACCACCGCCCCGTCGATCAGCAGCCTGGTCTGGTCCGGCGCCACGCAGTAACAAAGTAGGGTCGGGGGGGATGCACGAATGGGCACGGCGCTCATGAACACGACTGCCACGGCCTCGGCCTTGACAGATGACGCAGCCGTCCGTGCCCGCAAGCGCTCGGGCGGCGGGCGGAGGCTCTTCCGCCAGGCCGCCGGAGTGCTCATCGCCCTACTTGCATGGGAGGCCCTGAGCGCGAGCGGAGTCGTGAACTCCTTCGCGCTCGCCTCCCCCCTCGAAACCGCCTCCAAGCTCATCTCGCAGGCAGGCACTCTGGCTCACGCGGTGCTCGGGACCCTCGAGGCCTGGGCGCTCGGACTCCTCATAGCGGCGGTGCTCGGCATCGCGCTGGGAACCGTGGTCGGCGTCTCCAAGTCCGCCGACGCGGCAACCGAATGGCTGGTGCGCGCAATGCGCCCGATGCCGTCGCTTGCACTGATACCCATCGCGATCCTGGTGGCCGGGCTTGGACTCAAGATGACCGCTGGGCTGGTCGCCTTTGCCAGCTTCTGGCCCATCTTCATCAATACTCGCTACGGCGTCCGCCAGATCGACAATCGCCTCCTGGAGACGGCGCAGTCGCTGGGCCTGCGCGGGCTGTCCCGCCTTGGCCGCGTCGTTCTGCCGGCCGCCTCCCCCATGATCTCGACCGGGCTTCAAGTCGCCCTCAGCCTCGCTCTGGTCGTCACCGTCTCCGTCGAACTCGTCGGGGGCACCGGCGGCCTGGGCCAGTTCGTCGCCACCGCCCAGCAGGGTAACCAGACCGCCTCGATGTACGCGGGAATCGTGCTTGGAGGAGTCCTCGGCTGGGCCCTTGCCACGCTCTACGGTGCGGTGGTGAAGCGGGCGCTGCCGTGGGTTGTCCGCCCCCAAGGGGAGCCGACATGAACCTCGCCGCGCCCGCCGTCGCCCGCCCTCGTCTCACCCGCGCGGCCCTCGGGCTGGTCGGAATAGTCGTCCTCGCCGCCGCCTGGCAGTTGCTGGCGGTTGCGCTCAACAAACCCGTCTTTCCCACCTTCACCACATCCTTTTCGGCGGCGCTAAAGGTCATTGGCTCCCCGGTTCTGCGCACCGACATCCTCCCTTCCGTGGAGCGCACACTCCTCGGATTCGTGATCAGCACGGTGATAGGCGTCACCGCGGGCATGTTGATCGGGAGGATCCGCAAGGTGCATGATTACACCTCGGCGGTGATCGACTTCATGCGCGCGCTGCCCACGCCCCTGCTGGTTCCCGCCGCCATGGTTCTCTTCGGTCTCAACGGACGCATGGTGGTCGCCACCATCGTCAGCGCGGCGGTGTGGCCGGTGCTCATCAACACCGTGAACGCCACCTCTTCGATCGACCCGACCATGGTCGACACCGCGGTCACCTACGGGCTGCATGGCAGGTCTCTCTTCATGCGCGTCATCCTTCCCGCCGCCAGCCCGCAGATCTTCGCCGGGATGCGAGTGGCGCTCAGCGTCTCGCTGGTGGTCATGGTGGTGGCCGAGATGCTCGGGGGCGGATCGGGCATCGGATACTTCATCGCCAATGCGCAGCAGTCTTTCAACATCGACGGCAGCTACGGGGGCGTGGTCATCCTCGGGGCGCTGGGCTGGGGTTTCGACACCCTCTTCCTGCTCCTCGAGCACTGGCTCCTCTCCTGGCAGCGCG
>JAJZNF010000111.1 GCA_021847985.1 Actinomycetes bacterium
CGGCTCCCGCCGGCGCCGCAAGCTGGTGCTCGCCAGAAAGCGTGCCCAGGGCAATGCCAAGAACGGGCTCCGTGACTTCGACCACCAGGTCTCGGCCAAGGCCACCAGCTTCATCCAGAACCACGGTGCCGGGCGGATCGTGGTCGGCGATGTCCGGGGCATCGAGCGCAGGACCAAGCGTCTCAAGGTGCACGAAGCCATCAACGGTGCGCGAAGCGCAAGCTTCGCTTGCACCGCGCAGGATGGTTCGCTTGCACCGCGCAAGATGCGCCGCACGTGGTCGCCGGGGTGCAGTGCCAGTCGGTCCAGGTGGACCAGCTGGCCCGAGCACGTCGTAGTGCCCAGAACCGGGCCATTGTCTCTTCTTCGGAGGACGCCGATGTTGTCTTGGCTGAAGGCGCATCATCCGCGGTCACCTCCCTCGCGTCGCTCGGCTGTCACTTGATGCCAGCCACATGGGACCAGGAGCTGGCAGAGCTGCTGCTCGTCGCGGCGTGATGCGCTACTGGCTCCGTCCAGTCAGCCCAGAAGCCCCGTCCGTGAGGGCGGGGAGGTTCACATGGCGGAGTCAAGGTTTCTAGTGCAACAGCCCTCCAACCCGACGAGCCAGGCGTTCTTGCCAGCGCGCGAACGGGGCGAAGGGACCTTCCTGGGTGACACCACTCACCACAAGGAGGCCCCTCCGATGGCCAACAGTGCCACCTACCGCCATCTGTCAAGGGCGAGGGACGGAGACTATCGTCGAGACAGACGACTCATAGCTTCGCGTTCGCAGGTACGTTGAGAACATCGCGAATAGCTGTTGCCCCTTTCTGGTGTACCAACGACTTGCCTGTCCGATGGACAGTTCATCTCCTGCGGATATAACTTGCGCTAATAGGCGGACGGCGCCGTTGGGGCCGAAGGGTCTACAGACGAGGTCTCCTGGACGGTCGTTTATGATCTGCTCGAAGTCGGCTATCAATTCCAGCAAGCGGGCTCGTCCTTCAGCATTGGCTGCACCCGCTGCTGCGGAATAAGACTCGCCTGTACCCCATGAACCGGGAAGTGGTTCTGGGACACCGCAGTCAACCCACGGGCGTAGCTCCAGTGCCGCATGGCCGGCGCACGGACCTTTGGTCATGACACCGTTCGCCCACAACCCTGCCACGAGTCCTTGTGCGCCGCTATCGATGTGCATCCCGACACCGTCGACAATGTGCCGTACCTGCGCGTCGGCCTCGGTCAGATTGCGCGGGAGGCTCCAATGACTCTTACGCATGTAGTCGACCACAAGGTCTGAGAACGGGGACTCGCGAGGCATGCGAAGGACTGTCCGACCCCGTAGAGGGTCGGCAGTCAGGGCGACGCGGCTTCATAACCCGCGCTGACCGGGGGAAACGCCGAAAAGATGAAATCTGGGCCGCCGGCGTATGAAACCGGCCGGCGCTGACACGGCCTCTCCCTGCCCAGGCACTTCTCGAAACGCCCCACCAGCAGGCGTTTTGAGAGGTACGCCAACTGCGTTTGGAGAAGTCCCGGTTTGTGGGTCCAGAGGGGCTCGAGGCCGGGACTTCTTCGTGTACGAGGGCGCGCTGGGCGGCGGATCCCACGATGGCCCTGCGCGCAGGCATGCAAAAGCCCCGCCGGGTGTGGCGGGGCGCTGATCGTGGGAGTTCAGGGGTGCGCAGAAGCAGAGGCAGGACGCCTCAACGGGCGTAGGGGGTCAGGGCCGGGCTATGGCGCAGCAGGGGTGGTGCCGAGGACCGCCAGGCCCTTCGGGCCTCTGTGACGTGCGGCCTGGCGCTCAGCGGCTTCACGCTCTTTTCACGAAGTGGTCTTCCATCTCACTGCAGTTGGACTGTTCTCGGCTCGCATAAGCATTGCACTGACCAGGAGCGATGCCGGTGGCACTGCACCAAGATGGAAAACCAGTTTTCACGAGAGCTTTTGCAAGAACTAACCGACCTCCACGTGCTGTATGGCTGCCGACCTTTGATCATCGAGGCCGACCTGGCCGCGCGGAGGAACGACGACGCGGGTGGGTGATAGCAGAGATGGCTGCTTCGTAACGGTCCGCCAATCCCGGGTCGATTGGCGGTTGACCTTGATCGTCACAACAGGGCGGTTTGGCGCGATGTCCCCGGTGGGGAGCTATCCCCAGCTCGGCGGCTATCCGATCGTAGGGATTGCTACGTGCAGTGTGCCGACGGACGGCGAGCAGAACGATTCGCTCGTTCGAGGGGAAGCAGATGAGCAGACGCCAGTCCTCTACCTGTACGACACAGATTCTTGGCCACGGCTCTTGGCCACTCAGTCGGTAGTCGGCAGCTCGACATCCGGAGCGCATGAGGTCCCTGATCGCGTCGGCGATCGGCCTCCGAAGATGCGCGGGAACTGCCTTCGCCTCGTCTTGCACTTGCTGCGAACGCTCGACTCGGAACCTCGGAGGGGCCACCGGTACAGCTAACCAAAGAGCTGCTCTTCGATCCTCTCCGGGTCCAGTTGGGTGAGTTCGGCCTCGATGCCGGAGAGAAGTTTCGGCAAGTCCGGCCACTCCTGGCGCTCCATGAGGTAATCGAGCATGCGCGGCTCCTCGGCGGCGGTTTCACGAAGGAACCGGACCTTACTGAGCACTTCGCCCAATGACCGGGGAGAGATCGCTATTGGCCGCACTCCCGCTCGAATCTCAAGCACACCCCGGGAGATCCACTTCCGTACCGTGGGCTCGGACACCTCCAACAGGCGAGCCGCAACGGATACCGGAACTCCTGGGCGGACACGATCGGCCATGGCGATGATCGCCTTGAAAGCATCCGCCGCCTCTTGTGGTAGCTCCGGGGCTTGCAGCCCGCTGAGAGCCACAGCAACTTCTTCAGCTGCCGCAGCGTTGGCACGCGGGAGGTCCTTGGGGATCCGGGTCAAAAAGCTGATCGCCGCTTGGGTGGAGTGACGCGCCATGTCGAGCACTGTACCAGAAGGTTCCGAAAACGCAGTCATTTCCGAACCTTCAAGCTGCGCCGTACTGCGGACCAGCCGCCGCATAACCCGCTATGACCAGGGGAAACGCCGGAAAGATGAAATCTGGGCCGTCGGCGTATGAAGCCGGCCGGCGCTGACCGGGCTTCCCCCTGCGCAGGCACTTCTCGAAACGCCCCACTAGTTTCTCCGGTTCTTCGCGCCCTTTTGCGTATGCACAACGCTGTGACCAGCAGGTTCGCGCTGGGGCTCGTGTCGAAGATTCGAGTTTCTCGCAGGCTGTCGCAAAATCGCGTCGAGCGGTGGGGACACAGTCGTCCTCGTGCGGGGGCAAGATCGTTTCCCGGGCGAGATCCGTGGCGGTTTCGCGTTGATGCAGAGCTGCGTGCGCTCGTCAGATGCGTGGGGCAGAGTTGGGCGCCGTCCCGAACGCGCCACTGATGTCAGGCCAGAGACGTCTGCTGCTGACACTGGCGGGTGAACAGCTTGGCGAGGTTGTGGCTGGCGTTCATGAACGCCCACTCGCTGCGCACCGCGTCGATGCCTCGGCGTCGAAAGCCGGTCCAGCCGCGGTTCTCCTTGTGGTCCCCGAAGATTGGCTCGATGGTGTGTGAACGCGTGGCGTAGGCGGCGGCGCCCTCGGCGGTGCGCAGTCGGTGCTCCATGGCCTCGAGCGGCGTGGCCCCCTGCGGCGGAGGTCCCGTCGTCGTCCCCATCTCTCGGGCTGCCCGGCGCTGCTTCCAGTCCTTGAGCGTGGCGATGAGGCGGTCGGGACCCGCGGCGGTAGCGTTGTCCTCGGACCAGTAGCCAGCGTCGGCGAGCACCAGGCCGAGGGGCTCGGTGACGCCGACGGCGCCGAGCGTCTCTTCGGTCTTGGCGACCATTGGCTGGTACTGGCCGACGTCGTTGGCGTCCTGAGTCACCGCGCAGGACACCACGACCTGGTGCTCGTTCGCCGCCGCCTGTGCGTTGTAGCCCTGCACCCATCCCTTGGCGGTCTTCATGATGCGGCTGTCGGGGTCGGTGGTGTTGGCCACCCGAGCGGCCGCTGGCGCCTCTGCGGCGGCGGCCCTGGCCACCTCGAGTGCGGCGGTCGCCTGGATGAGCACCCGGTCCGGCCCCGGCGCGCGACCGCGGAGCTTCCTGCCTGCGGCCGCCTCGGCTGCTTCTCGCTTCGCCCGCTCAGCCGCTCTGCGCTCGGCGGCCACGAGCGCGGCGGCGTGCTCGGCTTCTGCTCTTGCCAATGCGGCGTGGGGGTCCTTGGGCTTGCGGCCGGTGAGCTTGCGTCCCTCGGCGGCGGCCGCCCGGGCCTTGTCGGCCCGGGCCTTCGCCTCGGTGACCTGGGCCGCGTCCTGAGCCTCGATCTCTGCCAGGGCGGCCTGGAGGCGGGCCAGGCGGCCGCTCTTCGTGGCGAGCAGGGCGGGCAACTCGGCCGGGCCGAGCAGGGCCGCCTGGGCGTCCTCGTCGGCGTCGGTGCTACGTGCCTCGGCGAGGATGCGGGCCACCTCGGCGCGCAGCCAGTCCGCCTGGTGGTTTTGGTCCAAGGCGGCGTCGGCGGCCATCTTGGTGCCGTCGATGGCGATGGTTCCCACCTGGACCAGTCCGGCCGCATGGCATAGGCGCAGCACCTGGACGAAGGTCTCCTCGATCGCCTGCTCGTGATCGCAGACGAAGCGACAGATGGTGGCGTGGTCAGGGGTCACCGAGCCGCAGATGACCCGGTAGGCGGCGTCGCTCGTGCAGGCCGCCTCGATGCGCCGGCTGGAGCGCATCCCCGTCCCGTAGGCGTAGAAGAGCAGCGCCAGCATCATGTCGGGGTCGTAGGCGGGGCGGCCTGGACCGTCGTTGGGGTGCCGGGCGTGGAAGCGGGCGGTGTCGATCTGGGACACGACGTCGATCACGAACCAGGCGAGGTGGCCCTCCTCCAGCCAGTCGGCCATGCTCACCGGCAGAAGGAACTGCTGGTCTCGGTCCCCGCCCACGTAGAAGTGTGCCATCGCCCCTCCCCTCGATGCTCCTCCAGTCTATCGGCGGTAGGATCACGAGTGGTGGATGCCGCAACTGGCACAATGACGTGGGTGCCGACGCGCTCAGCCCACACCCGAGACGAGCGGGCGAACCGCCGCCTGCGGGAAGAACTGGCGGCAATCGACGGCATTCTCCCGGGCAGCGTGGTCGAGCGCCGCATGCGCTGCGGCAAGGCCGGCTGCCGGTGCCGTGCCGATCCCCCCGAGCTGCACGGCCCCTACCTGCAGTGGACCCGCAGAGGCCCGGGCGGGAGGACCGTTACCCGCTACCTCAGTCCCGAGCAGGTCGAGCGCTACCGCCCCTGGTTCGACAACGCCCGTCGCCTCCGAGAGATCGTCTCCGAGCTCGAGACCATGACCCTCCACCTCGTCGAACGGGAAGAGGGCTGGGAGACCGCACCCTGACGGCCAGTGCCACCGCAGGACCCAAAATGCCTGTCGATAGCTGGCGGCCCCATGCACGATTGGCGCATTTCGCGACAGCCTGCCGAGCCCCTTGTTCCGGTCTCCTTGGTGAGGGGTCGACGCCGTGGCGCTTCAAGATCGCCATGACGCTCGAGGGGGCGATTGTGATGCTGTCCCATGGTGGCGAACTCCCACTGGTTGCGGCGGTAGCCCCAGTCTGGATTCTCCTTCCAACCGGAGGGTGAGCGCGATGCTTCCCTTCGCGATGGCCGGTCGACTGGGGTGGCCGTGCGGGTACGTCCGGCGCTTGGCGACGAGGGCCCGGTGCCAGCCCAGCAGGGATGCTGGTTGGACGAAGAGGCTGGCGAGGCGCTGGTGGGGAAGGAGTCGCGCCAAACCGGCCACCAGCGCCGTCCGACCGGCAGGCTGCAACATTGGTCGCTCGACCTGGCGGCGGAGGACCGCCACCTCGTGGCGCAGTAAGACGCCTCGATGGCGAGGTCCCCGTCATTGCGACCGATGGGTCGGATCAGCTGAAGGACAAGGCAGAACGCCCGGTAGGGGAACGAGAGGGCCACGGCCAGATCTTCGCCGCGGTCGGCGTCCACAGTAAAAGTGCAGGTCACAGGGCAGGGGTGAGATTTTCGGCAGGGACACCCTTGCCAGTTAGCGCGTTGCACATGTATCCTGCAT
>JAJZNF010000313.1 GCA_021847985.1 Actinomycetes bacterium
TCACAAAGAGGGAGCCTTGGGAGCATCGACTGTGGCCCACAGCGCCGAAGCGGCGCATGCGGCCGAGGATCCAAACTTCCAAGCCACCGTGTCAGCGGTGGTGGCGGCTTTTGGCGACCCCACGCGCCGGGAGATCTATCTACATGTTCGCCAGCACGAGGGAGTAACCGCCAATCAGGTGGCAGAGGCCTTCGCCCTGCACCCAAATGTCGCCCGCCATCACCTCGACAAGCTGGTGGCCGGCGGTTATCTGGATGTGTACCTCGAAAAGCCGCGCTCCGGCGGCGCCGGCAGGCCCTCCAAGAAGTACGTGGGAGCCGCGCTTCCGCTCGAGCCCTCGGTAAATTCGCGCCGCGACGAGCTTCTCTCCATGCTCTTGACGGCCGCCCTCGATCTGCTGGCCCCGGAAGAGGCCGAGCGTATGGCCGAGACGGTGGGCGAAAACTACGGGCGCCAACTTGCCGGACACATGCAGCCCCAGCTCGTGCAGCGCTCCGTGAAGTTCGCCATGCGAGCAATTGCGGACGCCCTCACCGCCCACGGCTTCGCCGCCCGTCAGACCGAGGGGCGAGGCTCGCTAACGGTTGTCTCGGAGAACTGCCCCTTCGGCGACGCCGCCGCCGCAAATCCGGTGATCTGCGCGCTCGACCGCGGGCTGGTTCGGGGGATGCTCGCGGAGATGGTACACCACCAGGTGCCCGTCACGCTTACCTCGCGCGCCAAGGGTGACGCGAGCTGCGCGGTCTCGGTCTGATCCATCCGCCGCATGGAGGCTGACCTCAAAGCGGCGAGAGGCTCCGGTTGGTGGCCGCCCGAATGGCAGCCCATTAGGCCACGACTCCGGCCCTCTTCCTGAGGTTGGCCTCTGGGGCCGGGCAAGAAGACTCGGGCCCTCGATGTCGAAGCCTCGCGCGGCGCGCTGCGCCTGAGCCCCGATGAGTGTCAACAGGCGATATTCGGGAGAGCCGGGAACGAGGGGGCGCGCGACGTCATGTAGGGCCGCCTTATCCGGCCCATCCTGAAAGCGCTCTGACTCGGAACCGACGTCATCCTCGACTTCGGCTTCCGGAGCAAGGAGGAGCGCGACGCCTTGCGCTTTGCCCCCACTACGGTAGGAGCTTCCTTCCGGCTCGTCCACCCGAGTGGACGAGAGCGAGCGGCGCCCGAGACGCGGCCGGGTGCTATATAAAGGACCCTGCCTACCGCTCTGAGGTGCTGCCCACGGTGCTGGGCGAAGCCCGCAAGTGCTTTCGGGCCCCTGGCCTCGGAAGCTCCGTTCCACAGCGCCGGGCACACCTCCTGATGGATTCGATAGCTGGCTGAGCTGGATATACAAGCGCTAACCAACCTCCAGCGGCGATCCTTCCGGCTGCAAGCGGATCGAGCCTCCGATCCCGGAGCCCAGCCCGGTGTCAGGATTTGCCGGGCGTCGCGCTTCGCTTCGGCAGCTCGGGAAGCGCACCCGCGGAAATCTGCTCCCTGATAAGGAACTTCTGCACCTTGCCCATCGCGTTGGCGGGCAAAGCGTCGGCCACGTACCAGCTCTTGGGAATCTTGAAGTGAGCAAGACTCCCACGCAGGAATGCGGCGAGATCCTCCGAGCCCGGAGGATTGCCGGGGTCGGCCGGCTTGACTGCGGCGACGACTCGCTCTCCCATGGCCGGATCGGGAACCCCAAGGACCGCAACCGCCGCCACGCCGGGATGGGCCAAAAGGGCGGCCTCGATCTCCCTGGGATAAATGTTCTCGCCACCACGGATGATCATGTCCTTCAACCGCCCGGTGACTTTCAAATAGCCGCGTTCGTCCATGCTCCCCAGGTCTCCGGTGTGCAACCAGCCCTCGTCGTCAACCGTGGCTTGGGTCGCCTCCGGCATCTCGAAGTAACCCAGCATCACCTGATACCCTCGTGCGCAGATCTCGCCCTCCTGCCCGATCTCGAGCACGGTACCACTCTGCGGGTCCGCTATCTTCACCTCCACCCGCCACAGCGGCCTGCCGGCCGTCTCGGCTTTGTCGCTCTCGCTGTCGTCGGGGCTGGTTTGGGTAACGATCGGACTCAGCTCGGTCTGGCCGTACACGGTGGAGAACCGGGCACCGTAGCGGCGCTCCGCCTCTTGGACGAGGGCTGCGGGCACCGCATCTCCCCCCGAAGCCACCACCTTCACTGACGAGAGGTCGTAGGAGTCGAAGTCCGGGTTGGCGAGGACCGCGTAGTGCATGGCCGGCACTGCCGCAAAGAGGTCCGCTCCCCACTTCTGGAGCGCTCCCAGCACCAGGGTCGGCTCGAAGAGCTGAGCGAGGACCAGTGTGCCCCTGCTCGCGGCGGTGCCCAGTACCGACATCCCGCAACCCGCGGTGTGGAAGAGGGGCAGAGCGGTCGCCCAGATCCCCCCGTCCGGAAATTGGGCGCGCTTGTGCACGAAGCTCGCGTTGGTTATCAGCGCCGCGTGGCTGAGCAGAGCGCCCTTTGGGAAACCGGTGGTTCCCGAGGTGTACTGGAGCTGGGCCGGCTCCCCGGGAGATACGGCCGGCAGGGAGACCGGAGCTACGCGAGCGGCTCGAACCTCGCTCTCCCACGTCGTGAACCTGACCAGATGGCGCAGCAGCGGAAGACGTGTTGCCACGTCATCGACCACCGCCGCCATGTCGGTGCCCCTGAAAGTGTCGACATAGGCGATCCCCACCGAGTTGGACTGCCGCAGCAGGTACTCGAGCTCAGCGGAGCGCAGTGCGGGGTTGGCGGTGACGAGCACAAGGCCGGCCAGCGCCGCGCCGTATTGCAGGATCACCCATTCGGGCAGGTTGGGAGCCCAAACGGCGATATGCTCGCCGGGTTCGAAGCGCCCCAGCAGCCACTGCGCAGTCTGCTCCGCTTCGGCCAGAAGTTCGGCGTAGGTCCAGGTACGGGCGCAAGACGGCACCCCTTCCACAAGTGATGGACCGGGCGGCGCCACCTCCGCCAGGGCCAGCCGGTCCGAAACCTCCGCGGCCGCTCGGCGCAGCAGCTCACCTGCTGTGAGCTCGGAGATCTCGGCGCCGGTGTCGGCCTCCCAATAAGAATTCTGCAATGGGCGCGTCATTCCACACCCTCCCCTTCGATCTCCGATGCGCTCGGTATCGCCCCTCCACCGTCGGGAATCCACCTTCCGGAGTCTCTCCACCGGACCGCCGCGTCGAAGCCGTGCACCTCGGCAAAACTCTGGAACCAGCGGCCTTCCGGGGAGTGACGCGCGACGCCGTCGAACAGCGTTGCCAGCGTCTGCGTGCTTTGCAGCCCCATGTTGTCCAGCGCCTGGTTGATCATGAGCTTCTGCATCACCAATTGGTTGATCGGCACGCCGGCCATCCGCTCGACCAGCGCCTCCACCGACGCGTCGAGTTCGGCAGCGGGCACCGACTCCACCACCAGGCCCCAGGCCTCCGCCCGGCGGCCGTCGATTGTATCTCCGGTCAGCAGCATCCGCTTTGCGCGCTCCGCCCCGAGCCTGTAAACCCACATAGCCGTGGTTGGGCAGCCCCACACCCTGGAGGGCATGTACCCGATGCGGGCATCGTCGGCCATCACGACCAGATCGCAGGAGAGGGCGATGTCGCTTCCTCCACCCACCGCGTAGCCGTGCACCTTTGCCACCGTGGGCTTGAGCGAGCGCCAAAGGGTGAAAAAGTCGTCGGTATTACGCTTCATCATCTGGAAATCCCGTATCGGGTCCCAGAGTTCCGGCTGGAAGCTCTCGGCCGCCTCCGCATACTTCTTGAGGTCGTATCCGGAGCTGAAAGCCCTACCCGCCCCCTGCGCGACGATGACATGCACACGAGGATCGTCGTTGGCCATCTCTACAGCGATGCGGATTTCGCGAGCCATCTCAAGGGTGATGGCGTTCAAGCGCTCCGGACGGTTGAGGGTCAAGTACGCGCGCCGGTCTCGAATCTCATAGAGCAGCGTCTCAAATCGATGGTCGGCCACTACGTCACCCCCTGGTCTCTTCGGATCCGCCGGCCGGCGGATCCGTGCTTTCATCTTCGAGCATCGCCCTGACCACGCCAGCCCACTCCTCGGTCAGCCGATCGGCCCGGCTCTCGCTGGCGAGCGTCCGGGATAGCGCCAGGCCGCGTAGGAAGACGACGGTGAGCGAAGCGGCGGCCGGATAGCGCGGGCGGGCGGCGAGTTCGGCACCGAAGACTTCATCCACGACCCGGTAGAGGTCGCGCCTGGAGGCGGCCTCCTCGTGGCGCAGCACCTCACGCAGCACCGGGTCGGTGGAGGCAGCCGCCCACAAGCTGAGCTCGGCGGCGAAGTACGGGGACTCCACCACCTGCCGCAAGGTGCGAATAGCGGCGGCGGCGGCATCGTCGGTCTGCGCCTTGCTGAACGCCGCCCGCTTCGCCATCTCCTCGTTGATTTCGACCAGGCGCCGCACCGTGGCCGCAAGGAGCGTCTCGTGAGTCGGAAAGTGGTGCAGAAGAGCGCCTCGGCTCAGACCCGCCTTGCGCTGCACCGCGGAGGATGTGGTCGCCGCCACGCCTGCAGAGACCAGCAGCTCGACAGCGGTATCCACAATCCGGCGCCTGGTGGTCTCTCGCTGCTCATCGCGCTTGGACATGTTCAAACCCCGCAAATCAGCTGGGCAATACTTTCACAGTCAGACCTGACTGTCAACTGCCCAACCCCGGGGCCGGCACAACCGTAGCCCGGCCGAAGCATCCAACCGCTCGCCCGTCGTGCCGGACCTTATCGCTCCTAAAGGTGCGACGCCTAGGTGCCGGGCACGCCCTCCACAAAGAAGATCCTGCCCTCTGCGGCCGCCTGCCGCATCGGTATCGCCTGCTGGTAGTCGGGGCCGTGGTAAAACGACCTGGCCGACTCCCAGTCGGGGAACTCGAGGATGACTATGCGATCCGGGGTCATTCCCTCTTTGGATTCGACCGCACCGCCACGAGCAAGATACTTTCCGCCCGCGTTCTTGATGGCCGCCTCCGCGAGTTCCTTGTACTTGTCGTACAGTTCGTCGTTGTAAACCATTACTTCGGCGATCATGTATACGGCCACTGAGCCCCCTGCCAGCCATGGCCGGCACTGTGCCGGCCCCTACGGGCGGAGAATCTAGCGATCCTTTTCGGACATCCGCTCGTCCGGCCGGTAAACCTCTCCCAGGCAATGCTTCCCCATGGAGCTGCAAAGCCTCGACGGGTTGCAGAGACCTACCGGCCGCGACAATTGGGCCCCAGCCCCGCGGGCCGACACCCAATCCAGCGAGAACCAGGCAACGCGAGATCGACGCAAGAGAGGCAAGGCGGCCAATCGACGCTTCTGGGGCACCGACCGCGCCGGGGAGTCAAAAAACGCCGCGGTCGAGACGGGTTCTGTGTCCACAGCGTGCATGGCCGCTCGGGAAATGTTCGGGCACGAGCCGTCTCCGGGACAGAGCAGGGCGAGGCTATGGGGGTCGGGCGCCCGGTTTCCGTTGCGGTGCAGCTGGTCGAGAACGGAGCGAAGCCCGTTCGACTTCGCAGAAATAAACACGCGCGGAATTCACCGCTCGCTGCCTGGGGATGCGAGTCTTGGACCTGGGTCCGGTCAGCCGCGGCCCGACGTGGGCCGTGGTCGGCTTTGGAACCCGCGGGAGATGTCCGATGAGCCAACCATCGACGCCGCCTTATTGCTTTTCATGACGGGCGGAGGTAAGGCGATCGGGAAACGACAGATCATCAGGACGTCCGGCGCGACCGCCATCTCACCCGGCCACTACGCCCAGGACAAGGACGAACTGCCGCGGTGGGCCATGAGACTGAGCCCGCGCGCCAGCCTTTCAGCTCCGGGCAGCAGCCAGTCGACGCCACGTCGGATCCCCAGGTCAGGACCCGGTTGCCTTCGAGGACACGGCTTCGCCCTGTTGCGCTGAAACGAGCCACTAGGTGACGCCTCGGCCCCTCGAGGCCGCTACTCAGTCCCCCCAGTAGCGTTGCTCGCGCCAGGGGTCGCCGTACATGTGGTACCCGTTGCGCTCCCAGAAGCCCGGCTTGTCGCCCTTCATGAACTCCACCTTGCGCAGCCACTTGGCGGACTTCCA
>JAJZNF010000122.1 GCA_021847985.1 Actinomycetes bacterium
GGTCCGCCAGGCCGCCAGGCTCAACTCTCTCAGCGAAATCGCCTTGACCAAGCTGGACGTGCTCGACGGCTTCGAAACCGTGAAGGTTTGCGTCGGCTACCGCGACGGAGACGAGTTCCTCGACTCGGTTCCTTACCACCAGTCGGTCTTCCACCGGGTACAGCCCATCTACGAGGAGCTCGAGGGCTGGATGACCCCGCTCTCCGCCTGCACAAGCCCATCGCAGCTGCCCTCCGCGGCGCGCCGATACATCGAATTCCTGGAGTCGGCCGTGGGCGTCAAGATCGCGACTGTGGGAGTGGGGCCAAGCCGGGACCAATTCGTGAGCCTGCCGTGAAAGTCGTCGTCGTCGGCTCCGGCGGGCGCGAGCACGCGATCTGCGACGCCCTGGCCGAGGAGGGGCATCAGGTCGTGGCCACTCCGGGCAATCCAGGGATAGCCGCCTGTGCCGAGGTCACCTCCGATCCGGCTGAGTCCCTCGAGGCCGATCTCTTCGTTGTGGGGCCGGAAGCTCCTCTGGTGGACGGTCTGGCCGATCGCCTTCGCATTCAGGGCAAGCTTGTCTTCGGCCCGGGCCGTGACGGGGCGATGCTGGAGGGCTCCAAGCACTTCATGAAGCGCGTTGCCGCTGAGGCAAAGCTGCCAACAGCCGCCTTTGCCGCCTTCGAAGAGTCCGCGGCCGCTTTGGAATACCTGGAGTCGATGGCGCCCCCGTACGTGATCAAGACTGATGGGCTGGCCGCCGGCAAGGGTGTTCTGGTAACCGCGGACCTGGATGAGGCCAAGGCGGACGTGCGGGCCAAGCTGTCGGGTTCGGCATTCGGCGAAGCCGGCCGGCGCGTCGTCATCGAGGAGGGGATGAGTGGTCCGGAGGTGTCGCTGCTGGCAGTGGTGGACGGGCATCGCGCGGTGGCGCTGCGCCCCGCGGCTGATCACAAGCGCCTTCTCGACGGAGACCGCGGCCCCAACACCGGCGGGATGGGCGCTTACTCGCCCGTGCCGTTCTTCGGCTCCGATCTCGAGGCGCGTGCGATGGCGGAGATCGTCGAGCCGGCGGTGGCCAGGCTGGTCGAGATGGGGATCGACTACCGCGGCGTTTTGTACGCGGGCCTGATGCTGACTCCGGATGGACCCAAGCTGGTCGAGTTCAACGTGCGTTTTGGGGACCCCGAGGCGCAGGTGGTCCTCCCGGCGCTCGGTCCCGGCCTGGGCGATTTTCTGGCACAGGCGGCGGCCGGCCAGGTGGGCGAGCCGCCGGCGGTCCGCCACGGAGCCGCCGCCACGGTGGTGATGGCCGCGCCGGGTTATCCCGAGTCGCCTCGATCCGGGGGCGTGATCACGGGCCTGGATGCCGCCGGGGCACTGCCGGGCGTGAAGGTCTTTCACGCCGGGACCAGGCTGGGACAGAGCGGGGAGCTCCTGGTGGCCGGGGGAAGGGTGCTCTCCGTCACCGGCTTCTCCCGGAGCATGCCCGATGCGCTGGCCCGGGCGTATGCGGCGATAGCCGAGATCCACTTCGAGGGCGCCCAGTTCCGCTCGGACATCGGCGCCCGCGCGCTCGCAGGCGGCCGCCCGACTGAACAGGCCTGAAGGAGGCACAGCGTTGATCGAACGATACACACTCGCCGAGATAGGTGAGATCTTCACCGACCGCTCTCGCATGGAGGCATGGCTGGACGTCGAGGTCCTCACCGTGGAGGCGCTGGCTGTGCTGGGGAGGATTCCCGCGGCCGATGCGGCCTTCGTGCGTGCGAATCGGCCAGTGGTCGACGACGAGTTCGTGTCCGCCGTGAATGACCGCGAACGAATCACCAATCACGACCTCGCCGCCTTCGTCGACGTCGTCCAGGCGCGCGTGGGCAAGCCGGCGGGGAACTGGGTGCACTACGGCCTCACCTCCTCCGACGTCGTCGACACCGCCCTGTCGCTCCTTCTGCGCCGCGCCGGCAACGCGATACTCTGCCAACTGGCCGGAGCCGTCGAGGCTGTTGGCACCCGGTCCGTCGAATTTCGCGACACGATCATGGCCGGGCGGACTCACGGAATGCACGCCGAGCCGACCACCTTTGGTAACAAGCTCGGGCTCTGGACCCTACAGCTCTACCGCGACTACGGGCGCCTCGAGCGTGCCGTGGAGGGCATCTCCGTGGGGAAACTCTCCGGGGCGGTGGGCACCTTCTCCAATATCGATCCACAGGTGGAGGTGATGGTCTGCGACGCGCTCGGGCTCAAGCCGGTGCCCGCCACCCAGGTCATCGCGCGTGACCGCCATGCCGAGTACCTCTATGCGCTGGCATCCCTGGCCAGCTCAATCGAGGCATTCGCGACCGAGATCCGCCACCTGCAACGCACCGAGGTGCAGGAGGCCGAGGAGTACTTCCAGGAGGGGCAGAAGGGCTCCTCTGCGATGCCCCACAAGCGCAATCCGATCCTCTCCGAGCGCCTGGTCGGCCTGTCCAGAGTGATGCGCGGGTATCTGGTCTCGGGGCTCGAGGACATCGCCCTCTGGCACGAGCGCGACATATCCCACTCCTCCGTGGAGCGCGTGATTATGCCGGACGCCTCCATTCTCGCCTATTACATGGTGGTGAAGTTCACCGGCCTGATCAAGGGGCTGATCGTATATCCGCAGCGCATGAAGGAGAACCTGGACAGCTCCTACGGACTGGTCTACTCGCAGTCTCTCCTGCTGGCTTTGGTGAACGCGGGCCTGACGCGCGACGAGGCTTACCGGATAGTTCAGTCCGCGGCACGGCAGGCGGGAACCGAAAGGCGTCCACTGCGCGACGTGCTGGTGTCCATGGCCGGCGCGTACCTGGAGGAGCAGGTGCTCTCGGATGCTTTCGATCAGTCCAGGGTGATCTCCAACGCCGGCCTCACCGTTGATGCAGCCGCCGCTGTGGTCGAGGAGATTCGTCGTCTTGGCCACGGCCGGGCGGATTCGTAAGACAACCGAAGGAGGAGGGCGGGATGCGCCACGTCTACTCGGGCAAAGTAAGGGACGTATACGAGCTGGAGTCCTTTGACCCGCCCCGCCTGCTTATGGTGGCCAGCGACCGGGTCTCGGCCTTCGACGTGGTAATGGCCGAGAAGGTGGCGGGCAAGGGGCAGATTCTTACGGCCATGAGCTGCTGGTTCATGGACCTGACCTCCGACATCGTGCCCAACCACTTGGTCGAGGCCCTGCCTACGCCGGCCGGCGTAGGCGAGCCGATCGCCCCCGACTTCGTGGGAAGGTCCGTAGTGACCAGGCGCGCCCAGATGGTGGAGCTGGAGTGCATCGTCCGGGGCCATCTCGCCGGAAGCGCCTTCAAGGAGTACGTGGCCCAGGGAACCGTCCACGGGCACCCGCTCCCCAGTGGGCTACAGCTCGCCTCCCCTCTTCCGGAGCCGATTTTCTGCCCCTCGATCAAGAACGCGGTCGGACACGACGAGAACATCTCCGTCGAGCGGGCGCGCGAGATGTTCGGGGCGGAACTCGTCGACCGCCTTGCGCAGACCTCGCTCGCTGTCTTTGCCCGAGGTTCGGAGGCCGCGGCCAAGGCCGGCATCGTCCTCGCCGACACCAAGTTCGAGTTCGGCCACCTCGAGGGCGAGCTTCTCCTTTGCGACGAGGTTCTCACCCCCGACTCGTCCCGCTTCTGGGAAGCCGACGCGCTGGAGCCGGGTAGGGAGCCGGTGCAGTTCGACAAGCAGCCCCTTCGCGACTACCTCGAGAGCACGGGGTGGGACAAGACGCCGCCGCCTCCTGCCCTTCCGGGCGAGGTTCTCGACACGCTCGCGGCGCGATATCGGAGCGTGTACGAAAGGATCACCGGCATGCCATTCGAGGACTGGCTGGCGCGCGCCGAGGCGGCCGCCTCGACCGGTGCCGCCTCCTTCGGCGACTAGGTTGTCGGAGGAAGTTGCGCGTCCAAGGGCCTGGGGCCTGGGGACGGTCTTATCTAGCGGGGTATTTCACGTTGAGGTACGAAGCTGTCGTCGAAGTACTTCTAAAGGACGGCGTGTCCGATCCTGAAGGTATGACGATACTTGATGCGGTTGTCTCACTGGGCTACGGCTCGGTTGAAAGAGTCGCCACCGGCAAGCTCTTCCGCTTGCTCCTGAACGCTGATGACGAGAACGCGGCCGCGGATGTGGTCACCCAGATCGCGGAGCAGCTTCTCTCCAATCCTGTGCTGGAGGATTTCCGGGTTCGGGATCTTCTGGCCGCAGCCTCTTCCTGAGATGCCGCCCACGGTAGGTGTCGTCGTCTTTCCAGGCACGAACTGCGAGCATGACGTTGTGCACGCGCTCGGACTGCTTGGCATGCACGCCGAAATCAAATGGCATGGCGATGCCGGACTGGGCGATTGCGATGCCGTCGTGCTCCCCGGTGGATTCGCCCATGGCGATTACCTCCGCCCCGGCGCGATAGCGCGCTTTTCCAACGTGATGACCTCCATCGTCGAGATGGCCCGGGCCGGAAAGCCGGTGCTTGGAATCTGCAACGGATTTCAGGTGCTGACGGAGGCAAAGCTGCTTCCCGGAGCGCTCCAGAAGAACGCGGGGCTGCGCTTTATCTGCGACGTGGAGAAGCTCGAGGTGGTTTCGAACCGCTCGGTTGCCGGGGGCCTTATGCAGCCCGGAGAGATCATTTCCTTGCCCATAAACCACTTCGAGGGTAACTACACCTGCGATCAAGTCACCTATGACAGTTTGGTCGAAAACGATCAGATCGTCTTTAAATACGTGGACAATCCGAACGGCTCAGTCGGATCGATCGCGGGAATTTCAAATTCCCGGGGAAACGTGGTCGGTATGATGCCGCATCCCGAGCGCGCGGTGGAGGAGATCGTCGGGGGTACCGACGGCCGGAAGGTGCTCGCCTCCTTTATTCAAGCCGTACTTAACGCCTAAACGTCGCCTGGCCCACACGGCTCCCTTTTAAATGGCGCGCAGCCACAATTGATGGCGCACACTCACGATGCACCATCAATTGTGGCTGCGAAGTTCAATGTGCCGGATCAGGCGCCTTGGCTGGTACGCCTGCGGCGCACCGCGACCTTGGGAACAGCGACACCCGCGCGGTCGAGGACTTCGTTGGATATCCCGAGAGCGTGCCAGGCATCGTAGGTGATTCCCTTGCGATCCGAGTACTCGCGCGCCACGGATATGAAGCGCGATTCCAGATCACCGATGTCGACCTTGTTCTTGAGGTTCTCGAGCTCCTTTTCCAGGTCGAGCTTGCGCTGGATGAGGTGTAGACGGTCCAATGGATCCGCATCACCCAGCTGTGTCTCGACTTGTGCGAGCTGCTTCTCGACTGTTTCGCGAGTGCGACGCCGTCCCCGCCGGGGCCGATTGCGCTCAAGTGCCTCGAGGTATTCGCGAATTATCTTCGCCTGACCGCGTGCCGAAGCTTCCTTGGCAGCGTCAGTCTTCTGATTCTGAGTTTCCGCCATGTCGTAATACTACCTTAATAATCGGTCCATGCACATTGCTTCGAATAATTCTAGCCGTGATGTCCAGTACCGCAACATTTGGTTGACGGTGCAACTTCCTTCCAAATAATTCCATCTTTGGGGAAGAGAATGTCGCCATCCCACAATTGCATGCGCAGATGGAGCCCGTGTAGGCAACTGCCGGTTCAGGGCGGTGCGTGGATGTGGTCATGCCACATCACGCTGAGTTGTCACTACAAATGAAGTACCCTCTCGACCCTTCGTTTTGCAATAACGGCACTTGTGTCGATGGCATCCCCCAGGTCGAATGGCTTACAAAGGGAAAAGAAGCAGGTTCCGGAGCCATTCGTAAGCGTGCGCGGAAGGCTGCGGTGGCTTCGCATGAGAGAACTACATCAGCAGTGTCCGCCTTTTCTTACTTGGAGCGATGACCTGCCTGGCGTCCTGGTGAGGGCAACCCGTATAACAAAGCGGGAATTTGTGAAGAACGCTCGCAGCCCCCTTCGCAAGGAGTCAAGAGCAATTTGAGTTTCGTTATGCGGAACAGTGCAGGTGGTGTGGTCGGTGAAAGACATCGATGCCGC
>JAJZNF010000285.1:0-5264 GCA_021847985.1 Actinomycetes bacterium
CCGATTATCGCCGAGGCGGAGAAAGTAATAGCCGATCCGGTGGTGCGGAACCGCGGAACGGTGGGCGGCTCGCTTTGCCAGGCGGATCCCTCGGAGGATCTCTCGGCCGTCTTTGCCGCCCTGGGAGCCACGGTCCGCATACGCGGGCCACGTGGCGAGCGCATCGTCGGAATCGACTCCTTCCACACCGGCCCCTACACCACGGTGGTCGAGCCTGACGAGATCCTGACCGAGGTAAGGGTGGGGATCCTTCCGGGTTCGAGCAGCGCCTATGAGAAGGTTGAGCGCCGCGTGGGCGACTGGGCCATTGCGGCGGCCGGTGCCATGGTCCAGGTCTCAGGCGTGACGATCACCTCGGCGCGCATCGGCCTTGCGGCCGTGGGAGCGGACGCCTTCAGGGCGCCCGGGGCCGAGGCGTTGCTTTCGGGAAAGGCGGGCTCGGCCGAGCTCTTCGCGGCGGCCGGGGCGGAGGCGGGCAGGGAGTGCAATCCCCACGCCGATCAGCGCGGCCCCGAGGACTACAAGCGCCACCTGGTCTCGGTTCTGACCGAGCGGGCGCTTTCGCGGGCGTATGCCCGGGCTACGGGAGGAGCTGCAAGATGAGGATCGAGATGACCGTCAACGGCAAGCCGATGGCTGCCGAGGCGGAGGGCCGCACCCTTTTGGTGCACTTCCTCCGTGACACCCTGGGGCTGACCGGCACCCACTGGGGCTGCGACACCACCAACTGCGGTGTGTGCGTGGTCTGGCTGGACGGCAAGCCCGTGAAGTCCTGCACCGTGCTGGCGGCCATGGCCGACGGGCACGAAGTCCGCACCGTCGAGGGCCTGGAGGGCCCCGACGGCCTGGACCCCGTGCAGGAGGGTTTCATGCGCAAGCACGGTCTGCAGTGCGGGTTCTGCACGCCGGGGATGATGATGACCACCCGCTGGCTGCTCGACCACAATCCGGATCCGAGCGAGACCGAGATCCGCGAGGCCATCTCCGGCCAGATCTGCCGCTGCACCGGCTACGAGAACATTGTCCGGGCCGTCCGCTGGGCGGCCGAGCACCCGCAGGGGGCTGACGAGAGCGAAGGGGTGACCGCATGACGACGGTCGAGGAAGGCAAGGCCCACGTCGGCTTCGGGAGGATGCTGCGCAAGGAGGATGCGCGCTTCCTGAGGGGCAAGGGAAACTACGTGGACGACATCCGGCTGCCCGGGATGCTGCACGGGGCCGTCCTGCGCAGCCCGCACGCCCACGCCCGCATCCGATCCATAGACACCTCGGCGGCCGAGGCCCACCCCAAGGTGAAGGCGGTCGTGACCGGGGCGACGCTGGAGTCGCTGAACCTGGCCTGGATCCCCTCGCTTTCGCACGACGTGGTGGCGGTGCTGGCAACCGACAAGGTGCGCTTCCAGGGTCAGGAGGTCGCTTTCGTGGTGGCCGAGGACCGCTATTCGGCCCGGGACGCGCTCGAGCTGATCGACGTGGACTACGAGGTGCTGCCCCCGGTGGTGGACGCCAAGCGGGCACTCGATCCCGACGCCCCCGTGATCAGGGACGATATCGAGGGCAAGAAGGACAACTACATCTTCGACTGGGAGGCGGGCGACAAGGCGGTCTGCGACGACGTCTTCGCCAAGGCCGACGTGGTGGTCTCCCAGGACATGCTCTATCCGCGGGTGCATCCCGCCCCCATGGAGACCTGCGGCGCGGTGGCCTGGATGGACCCCATCGACCAGAAGTTGACGATCTGGTCGACGACCCAGGCGCCTCATGCCCACCGCACGCTGTACGCCCTGGTGGCCGGGCTTCCCGAGCACAAGCTGCGGGTGGTCAGCCCCGACATCGGTGGCGGCTTCGGCAACAAGGTGGGCATCTATCCGGGATATGTGCTGGCCATCGTGGGGTCCATCCTCACCAAGGCCCCTGTCAAGTGGATGGAGGACCGCTCGGAGAACCTGATGAGCACCTCCTTCGCCCGCGACTACCACATGCGCGGCGAGATCGCCGCCACCCGGGAGGGAAAGATCCTCGGGTTGCGCGTCGACGTGCTGGCAGACCACGGCGCCTTCAACAACACCGCCCAGCCGACCAAGTTCCCGGCCGGTTTCTTCCACGTCTTCACCGGCTCCTACGACCTGGCCGCCGCGCACTGCCACGTGCGGGGCGTCTACACCAACAAGGCGCCGGGCGGCGTCGCCTACGCCTGTTCCTTCCGGGTCACCGAGGCGGTCTACCTGGTGGAGCGGATGGTCGACCGGCTGGCCCAGGAGCTGGGAGTGGACCCGGCTGAGCTGCGCATGAAAAACCTGCTGCGCCCCGATCAGTTCCCCCACGTCACCCCGACGGGCTGGGAGTACGACTCCGGCGAGTATCCCCGCGCGCTGCAGCTGGCCATGGACATTGCCGGTTACGACGAACTGCGCCGCGAGCAGGCCGAGAAGCGCGCCCGCGGCGAGCTGATGGGGATCGGGATCAGCTTCTTCACCGAGACGGTCGGGGCCGGACCCAAGCGCCACATGGACATCCTGGGGCTGGGCATGGCCGACGGCTGCGAGGTTCGCGTGCATCCCACCGGCAAGGCGGTGGTGCGCCTCTCGGTGCAGAGCCAGGGCCAGGGGCATGAGACCACCTTCGCCCAGATCGTCTCCGAGGTGACCGGGATTCCCGCCGAGGACATCGACGTGGTGCACGGCGACACCGACAACACTCCCTTCGGCCTGGGCACCTACGGTTCGCGCTCGACCCCGGTATCCGGCGCCGCGGCGGCGGTCGCCTCCCGCCGAATCGTCGACAAGGCGCGCCTCATCGCGGCCGCCATGCTGGAGTGCGCCCCCGAGGACCTGGAATGGGAGCGGGGCAGCTTCCACGTGAAGGGGGACCCGAGCGCCTCCAAGACCATCCAGGAGGTGGCGCTGGCCTCACACGGCCCGATGGAGCTTCCCGAAGGCGTGGAGGGCCACCTGGACGCCAGCTGCGTATACGATCCGCCCAATCTGACCTATCCCTTCGGCGCCTACATCTGCGTGGTGGACGTCGACCCGGGAACCGGCAAGGTGGACGTGCGCCGCTTCATAGCCGTGGATGACTGCGGGCCGCGCATCAACCCCATGATCGTCGAGGGCCAGGTCCATGGCGGCCTCGCCGACGGGGTGGGCATGGCCCTCATGGAGGCGATCGCCTTCGACGAGGACGGCAACAACCTTGGCGCATCCTTCATGGATTACCTCATCCCCACCTCACTCGAGTGCCCGAGCTGGGAGACCGGCGAGACCGTGACCCCCTCGCCGCACCACCCGCTGGGGCTCAAGGGAGTGGGGGAGTCCGCAACCGTGGGCTCGCCCCCGGCGGTGGTCAACGCGGTCATCGACGCGCTGGCTCCCTTCGGCGTGAAGCATGCCGACATGCCCCTCACCCCGGCGCAGGTGTGGCGGGCGATGAACGGGAGCCCGATGCGGACCGACCTGGCCATCCAATGAGCAGGCTCGACCTGGCCGCACGAGCGAGCGAGCTGCGAGCCAAGCGGGTGCCGTTCGTGCTGGCAACCGTGCTGCGCGCCGAGGCCCCCACCAGCGCCAAGCCGGGGGACTCGGCGGTCGTGCTGGCCGATGGGAGCATCGAGGGCTTCGTGGGCGGTTCCTGTGCCCAGGCCACCGTGCGGGCCGAGTCGTTGCGCAGCCTGGCGGAGCGCCGGCCGCGCATGGTTCTGATCGCCCCGGACGCCGAGGCCGCTCCGGCGGCCGAGGGCGTGGTGCGCGTCTCCAACCCCTGCCTCTCGGGAGGGACGCTGGAGATGTTCCTCGAGCCCACGCTTCCCGCCCCCCTGGTCCGCGTGTACGGAGAGAGCCCGATAGCGCTCGCCTTGCGCCAAGGCGCGGCGGCGCTGGGCTTCGATGCGGTGCAGGGCGATCCCGCAGAGCCGATCGCCGAGGAGACGGCGGCGGTGGTGGTGGCCACCCACGGCTTCGACGAGGAGGCGGTCATCTCCGAGGCATTGAGGGCGGGCGTGGCCTACATCGGCCTGGTGGCGAGCCGCAAGCGCGCCGAAGGGGTTCTGGGGGCCATGGATCTCGGGGACGCGGAGCGCAGCCGCGTCCACTCGCCTGCCGGCCTCGACATCGGCGCCGGCTCACCGGGGGAGATCGCCGTCTCCATACTTGCCGAGATCATCTCGCTGCGACCCCGTGGCGAGGTCCCGCCCGCCCCGGAGGTCGCGATCGACCCGGTATGCCACATGGAGGTGGCGGCGGTAGAGTCTTCTTTGCACAGCGAGTTCGAGGGGCGCAGTTATTACTTCTGCGCCAGGGGCTGCCTGAAGGCCTTTTCCGCCGATCCTACGGCCTACCTGGGAGGCTGAGGAAGGCGCCCTCGAGCCGGCGGGCGGGGGTCAGTCCATTGCGCGAGGGGAACGAACAGGGATCCAGGTCGACCCGCAATTTGCTCTCGACCGCGGCGGTCATGGCCCTGGTGGTGACGGCGGCCGTCCTCTATTCCGCATTCGCAACCGCCGCCCACAGAGCGCGGCTCTCCAATTCCGAGCAGGTCGGGAACGCGGCTTCGCTGGTCGGGCGGGTTCCAAGCGTACTGACCGGGGTCAGCACCGACGGCACCCGGGTTAAGGTGACCCCTGCCGCCGCCGTGGCCTTCTCCAATGTGTGCACGGCCTTCGGGGTTTCCATTGTCGTTCTTCCCGGCTACTTCGAGCCGGTATTGCCACCGGCCAAGCCGGTTTCGACCCAGCCCGGCACGCCTCCGGCGCCCGCCACCGCTCGTTTCGAGCCGCCGGCCGGGCATATCAGCTACTGTGCCGCGGAAGTTGCCGGGAGCGGGGCGCTGGATTACCGCTACGTGAAGCCTTCCATCTCGAAGGTCCCCATAGCCACCGTGGAGGTGGCCAAGCGGGGCGATACCGCGGCCACGGTTGCGGCCGACGCGGCACGCCAGGACTGGTGGCTGGTGCCGATCGTCTTCTTGGTGCTGGCGCTCGGCCTGTGGCGGATGAGGGCGATAAGCCGGCGCGAGACACTGGGGCTGTCCACCGCCCAGGTGATCGGCCTTTTGCAGGAGCAGGAGGCCTTGCTGAGGGGCATCTCCGAGGGCGTTATCGGCTGCGACCGGGACGGGAGGGTCCGGTTCATCAACGCCGAGGCAAGGAGGCTCCTGAACCTGCCCGCCAACTCGGTCGGCAGGCCGATCCGCCACCTGGTGCGCGGGAGGCGCCTGCGCCAGATCCTCACCGGCGAGATACCCGGGCGCGACCTTCCCGTGGTGGTGGGG
>JAJZNF010000285.1:5274-6009 GCA_021847985.1 Actinomycetes bacterium
TGGGGCAGTCGATACTCTCGGTGTCGCGGATGAGCGTCGAGCGTGAGGAGATGCATCTCGGCTTCGTGATAACCGTCTCGGACCGCACCGAGTGGGAAGGGCTGCTGCGCGAGCTGGACGGCATGGTGGGCATGACCGAGGCGCTCCGGGCCCAGGCGCACGAGTTCTCCAACAAGATCCACACCATCGTGGGCCTGATCGAGCTGGGCGAGGTGGAGGAGGCGGCCTCCTTCGCCATGAACCTCTCCGCCCGGCGCGAGGACGCCGCCGAGCGCGTGGAGTCGATCGCGGACCAGATGCTAAAGGCGGTGATCCTGGCCAAGGGGGCGGTGGCCTCGGAGAAGGGCGTGGAGCTGATCCTGGAGGACGACGCCCACCAGTGCGGGAGGCTCCACAACCAGCTCGACGTGGTCACCCTGCTGGGCAATCTGATCGACAACGCGCTCGACGCGGTGATGGAGGGCAGGGCAAAGGCGCGCGGAGCCCAGGACGATGGATGGATCTCGGTGTGGATATCCACCCAGGGGCCGGATCTGCTTCTGAGGGTGACCGACTCGGGGCCCGGCGTGCCCACCGAGGTGCTGCCTTCGATCTTCGTCGACGGCTTCTCCACCAAGAGCTCCAAGGGAGGATATCGCCGAGGACTGGGGCTGGCTCTCGTCGCTCAGATAGCCTCCGGCTACAATGGCACGGTGACGGTCGACAACGTTCCCGGCGCCTGTTTCAGCGTGGCCC
>JAJZNF010000305.1 GCA_021847985.1 Actinomycetes bacterium
GACTGCCCTCCAGTGCCCGCTTGGCGCCGAACTGCACGGCCAGAGCGACCAGCACGGCCACCGGGGCGAAAGCACCGCTCCTCTCGACCAGGGCGAGGACGAGCACGCCGAGCAGGAGCAGCACCGACTCTGCGCCGAAGACCTCCGCCGCCTCGGGTCCGAGGGCGAACCGGACCGAGACGCCTCGAACGTAGGACCACCAAAACGCGCGAAGCAGCCCGGCCACCAGCGCCATGGCCAGTGCGGCGACCAGCTGCCCCGCAACCGAGGCTCCGGTGGGGGATCCTCCCGCCAGGCCCGCTCCGGCCCCGAAGGCCGAGAGCACGCCCAGTCCGGCCGCCATGGTGATGAGCGCCGACGACGCAGACATCAGCGCCGCCTGAGCCGGCCGCCTTCTGGCCAGGGCAACCACAGCCCTGACCACCGCTGCGAGCAGCAGCAATGCCGCCGACGGGGCGTATAAAAGCAGCGCAAACGCGAAGGCCCAGGACTCGGCCTCCAGCGGCCTTGCCCGCTCGGAGCGCTCTGCAAGCGCTCCCACCAGCTCGGAAATGACCAAGGCCGCAAACAGGAGCGCCGAGATCCATCCGCGGCGTCCCAGGCTGAAGACGGGACCGGAGGCCGCCACCGCCGCAAGGGCGGCCAAAGCCACCGCGGTGACCGCCACCGGGAGTTGGCGACTCCTCAGATGTCGCGCACGCCTGTTGTCCAACCTCAGGCTCCGATCGAAACTCGGCCCGCGGGCCCTCGGGCCCGGCGCGTAGCGCACGACGACGCCTTGAACCGGCGACGGCGCGCGCACTTGTGCTAGCAGGATCTTACCGGAGTGTAATTACGTGACGCCAGAGGTTTGGCGTTTCAGGCCGAGGCGCCGCCACCGGCGGCGATGGCCACGTACAGCCGATCGCCCGAGCCGAGCGGCGAAATCTCCCCGTTTGCCACCACCCGGACGTCGTAGATCCCGCCCGAGACCAGCCCCCCGGGGACGTTGAGGTTGAGCTGGCTGCCGTCATATGAGAACGGCCCCTGCGAGATGACGATCGGAGGGCCGCTGGTGGTCCCGGCCGGGCACAGCAGCTCCATCGAGACGTTGTTCAGGTTCGAGCCGTACACCAGGAAGTCCCCTGAAGGGGAATAAGCCTGCGGCTGGGGGTTGTACACCTTGGTCACCTGCGGCGTGCCGCCGCCGGTGGAGGCCGCCGATGAGCAGCTGAAAGAAGGAGCCGCGGTGGTCGGCGGGACGGCCGTGGTCCTCGGAGCGGCCGTGGTGGTGACCGGGACGACGGTGGTCGTGGTCGGTGCCGGCACCGTGGTCGTGGGGGCCACCGAAGGCGCCGAGGCCGGCGAAGTCACCCCTCCTACGGTGGTGATGGCTCCGTCAGGGGCCGAGGTGGAGGAGCGCTGCGTTACCAAGCTCCGGGCGCCGGTCAGGAGCGCCGCCACAATGACAGCTAACGCGATACTCCCGCCAATTGCTCTTTTCCTGGCGACCCTCAGGCCAATCATCTCCACTGCGACCGTTCGGCACCCTGCGAAGCCGTTCTAGGTCCAGCTTAGAGCCAATTTCACGGAAAGTGAAAATTTTCCTAAAGTTTTGTCCAAAGCCTGCCGATAACGCCGGCCTATGGAGAGGTTTCAGGACTCCGCCCAGATCTCCTCGCCGTAGGGGCGCATGCGAGCGGGGGCGAAATCCCGCTTCCATACCATGACCCTGCGCCGGAAGTAGCAGACCTCCTTGCCCTCCTGGTTGATCCCCTTGGTCTCGACAAGGACGATGCCGCGGTCCGGCTTGCTCTTGGACTCGGTCCGATCGAGCACCCTGGTCTCGGCGTAGATGGTGTCGCCGTGGAATGTCGGATAGCGGTGCACGAGCGACTCGATCTCGAGGTTGGCGATCGCCGCCCCGGAGACATCCGGGACCGACATGCCCAGCACCAGCGAGTAGACCAGGTTCCCCACCACCACGTTCTTCTTATGCACGGTCTCGTGCTCTGCGAAGTAGACGTTCGTATGCAGCGGGTGGTGGTTCATGGTGATCATGCAGAAGAGGTGGTCGTCCGCTTCCGTGATGGTCTTCCCCGGCCAGTGACGATAGACGTCACCAGGAGTGAAGTCTTCGAAGTAGCGCCCGAAGGGGCGCTCGTAGACGGTCATGTCACGCCTCCACGACTCGAAGATCGGGCATCGCCCGGGTGGAAAAGCCCGCCGACCAGTGCTCCTCGGAGGCGCCGTTGATGGAGAGCTTCCAGACGAAGCGCTTACCCGGCTCGAGGGGCAGCGGCCCCAGGTTGATGGCGATGTTGACGCTGACGTCGGCCCCCACCGGAATCCCCTCCGGACTTCCAACCCGGAAGTCGCCGCGCACCTCGACGGGACGCGGACCCTCGGGCGTGTCGAGGATAACGGGAGTCCCGTCCACCTCCTCCAGGAAGAGCTCCCAGTGGTGCTCATCGGCAGCGGCGGCGTAGTCGACGTCGATTTTGAGGGCGATCGCCATCGGGGTCGGACCAGGTCCGACCAGGTTCCAGCCCCCGCCGAGCACGAAAAGCTTGGCCTCGGAGACAACGGCGGCGTCACACAGAAGGATGGTTGCATTCACGACCCATACGCTAGCCTGATCGCGTGACGATCCCCATCCCTTACGAGTTGCGAGACGACCTGTACAGGCGCCCTTTGGCGGCTGCTCTGGAGCGGCTCGGGGACATGACGGGCTTCCGCTGCGTCGACGTCGGCGCGGGTGGCGGCGACGTCTCGGTTGCACTCGCCGAAGTTTGCGGCGAGCGCGGACGCATCTACGCAGTGGACATCGACCCGGTGCGGCGCAACCAGATAGCGGCCAGGGCCTCCCGCTTCTCGCAGGTAGTCGCCCTGACCCAGGCCGCCGAGGAGCTCACGCTGCCCGAGCCGGTGGACTTGGCCTTTTGCCGCTTCCTGCTCCTTGCCGTGGCGGAGCCGGGGCTGGTCGTGGAACGCATGGTCGCCGCCACCCGGCCAGGCGGCTGGGTGATCATACAAGAGCCGATCACCAGCGCCGGGCGCATCGGGCGCAGGCCCCTATCGATGGAAGCGCCCGGAGTGCACGACCCCGACATCGGCGCCGCGGTGCTGGAGCTGCTTCGGACCCGCCGCGTCGAGGTCCGCGACGCGTGGATCGAGTCCCCCGCCGGCATCGGCGACACCGCCGTTGCCCGCTATCTCGAGGCCATGAGCGAAACCCTCGTGACAGAGGAGCAGATAATCCTACCGCCTCTTCTGACGGCCATTGCCAAGGTTCTCTGAGCCGCTAAGGCCTCCTTCGAGTCCTCCGCCTCCGCAGCTTCCAGGGCGCACTTACTGAACAAACGCTTAGTGAAGTGCGGTATGATCTTGAACCATGTCTGAGCAAGATCTGCAACTCGCCGCCGCTGTAGTCGAAACCTCGGAGCGTATCGTCGCCGCCGCTGTCGCCGAGCTCGCCAAAGCGGCCGACATCGATTCCAACCAGGTCGTCGCCTACGACCTCGCCCACGTCGCCGCAGCGGTGACCGCCGCCAAGGCGGTGCTCGCCTATGCCGCCACCGGAGAAGTGGAGGAGGCGCTTTCGCTGGCCTTCATCGCCGATGCCGCGCGCGACATGGCCGCGCGAACCTTCGGCCGCGAATCCGACTTCGGCATCGGGCTCGCCGAGCTGGAGGAGCTGCGCGCCTTCGTCGCCCGCTACAATTCCCCGGCCTTCGTCGCCTCTTTGGCCACCGCCAAGGGCTCGTGGGGCCTCTCCGAGGAGATGGAGATGGTCCGCGACGCCTTCCGCCGCTTTGCGGAGGACGTGGTGAGGCCCCTGGCGGATGAGATCCACCGGCACAACCTCGACGTGCCGGAAAAGATCATCTCGGGCCTTTCCGAGCTCGGCGGATTCGGCCTCTCCATCCCCGAGTCCTATGGTGGCTTCGCCTCCGACACGGACAAGGACTACACCGGCATGGTCATCGCCACCGAGGAGCTCTCGCGTGCCTCGCTCGCCTCGGCCGGATCCCTGATCACCCGCCCGGAGATAATGGCCAGGGCGCTTCTGCGCGGCGGCACCGAGGACCAGAAGCGCGAATGGCTTCCCAAGATGGCCAGCGGCGAGGTCATGGTGGCCGTGGCGGTGACCGAGCCCGACTACGGCTCCGACGTCGCAGGACTGACCACCAGCGCCACCAAGGTGGAAGGCGGGTGGCGTCTTAACGGGGTCAAGACCTGGTGCACCTTCGCCGCCCGCGCCCAGGTCCTCATGGTCCTTGCCCGCACCGATCCCGACCGCTCCAAGGCCCACCGCGGCCTCTCGCTCTTCGTCGTGCCCAAGCCCATCTCGGATGGCAAGGGGTTCGTCCTGGAGCAGGAGCCGCGTGACCAGACGCCGGGGCGCATGGAGGGAAGGCCGATCGAGACCATCGGCTATCGCGGCATGCACTCCTACGAGATCTCGATCGAGAACTGGTTCGTTCCCGACGAGGCGCTCGTCGGCGGGGAGGCCGGGCTCGGGCGAGGCTTCTACCTGCAGATGGAGGGCTTCGAGAACGGCCGCATCCAGACCGCGGCGCGCGCGCTGGGTGTGATGCAGGCCGCCTACGAGGCTGCCGTGGAGTACGCGGAAAACCGCAAGGTCTTCGGCCAGCCGATCTCCGAGTACCAGCTCACCGCCTACAAGCTTGGGCGGATGGCCTACACGATCCAGGCTGCGCGCCAGTTCTCCTACCACGTGGCCGACCTCATGGCCGCGGGTCAGGGCGCACTCGAGTCCTCCATGGTGAAGGCGTACGTCTGCCGCGCCGCCGAATGGGTGACCCGGGAGGCTCTGCAGATCCACGGCGGCATGGGATACGCCGAGGAGTTCCCCGTCAGCCGCTACTTCGTCGATGCCAGGGTGCTCTCCATCTTCGAAGGGGCCGACGAGACGCTTTCGCTCAAAGTGATCGCCAGACGCATGATCGACAACGCAAAGTGAGATTTCAGGGCTGCTTCTTTCCTCAGGGATGACAGTTCACGTCATGGTTGCCAAACGCACACCTGATGGCACCGGTATTTGAGTACAATCTCATCGACGGCAACGCCGTCACCTCGGCGGTCCCTGCACCGGACGGCGAGGCAGGGGGCATAGAGCCAGGGGTGACGCATGAAGCTAGCGCGATCCGGGGTGGCATCGTTGGTCCTTGCCGTGGCGCTTTTCTTCGGGTGGGTGGCGGTGACCGCCTACCTCTTCGAGCAGAGCTTCTTCGCACCGTCCCGCTTCGCCAACGCCACTGAGTCGGCCCTCAGCAGCCCCAGCCTGCGGTCGTCGATCGCCAACGCGATCACCATGGACGCCTACGGCGACACCGGCGCCTTTTCGAAGAGTTCGGCCGATCAGGTCAACGCGGCGCTCCAGGGCGCACTGCTGAACAAGGCGGTGCAGCAGGAGTTCGCCACGGCAATGAACAACGCGCAAAAGCACATCATGGGCCTCTACCCCGGAAACGTGACCTTTGGCGGCCCGGTGCTGGCCGACGCGGTGGCCGAGAATCTGCTGGCGGTGAACCCGCAGCTTGCCGCCCTCATCAGCCAACAGGCCTCCACCCTGCAGGTGTCGATCCCGGGGACCACCTTGCCCGATCTCGGCAAGCTCTACCGCAACATTGGCACCATCGAGCGCGACGCCCTGCTGCTTGCCATCGGGCTCGCCATCATCGCCCTGCTCATAGCGCCAAGGCGCTCTACGGTCCTCACCGAGATCGGGATATGGCTGGTGGTGATGAGCTTCGTGGAGGCGCTCATCTTCTGGATCGCCCCCACCGTGGTCATACCGCTCACCAACGCATCGTGGGCACCGGTGGTCTCCCAAGTGCTGAAGGCCATCGGCGGACCCGCCATCTCCACCTACGCGGCGCTCCTGATAGGCGGCGGCGTATTCGTGGTGCTGGGCAGGGTCTTCAGGCGCGCCTAGCCCCAATACCGTTCAGTTAGGCGGTCGGATTGTCGCACGTGGCGGACCGGTGGGTTGGGGCCA
>JAJZNF010000093.1 GCA_021847985.1 Actinomycetes bacterium
AAGCTCTCAGAAGGTCGCATCGCTT
Source organism: Actinomycetes bacterium (assembly GCA_021847985.1). Taxonomy (GTDB): domain Bacteria; phylum Actinomycetota; class Acidimicrobiia; order Acidimicrobiales; family Acidimicrobiaceae; genus Acidithrix. The sequence goes on from JAJZNF010000093.1 coordinate 26, forward strand.
CGTATCGGGTGAGTTTCTCTATCCCTCTGGCCGACGAGTGCCTTTCTCGAGCGATCCGCTTCGGTGGTCCGGTGGAGGCGAGGCGAGCGGGTCTGGTTCAGACCGTGGAGGCTGCAGCGCTGGCGCTCAAGACGGCCTCCCAGGCCCTGAGCGCCTTCGACCAGGCTCACGGCTTCTGACCTGGTCATCGGGTGGTGACGAGGCGGGTCGCACCGCCCGACGCTGAGGAAGTCCCGAGTGAGGTGGTTCGTTCACCATGCAGATTGCGACTAGTGTGCAGGCCCACTTAGAAGACCGTCGCCGGGCCATCGAAGAGAATGACATCTGGGGCGACCGGAGCTACAGGAAGCGGGAGAACTATCGTTTCCTGCGCATGGCGCTAAACACCATGGGTGAAGATATAGGCATGGTCCCCCTGGCTTTTGGAGGCGGACGCTTCGTGTTTCGATTCGGCCCGCGGACGGTGCTGAAAGTCGGCTTCTCGCGACGCGGGATGGAGGCGAACAGGCTGGAGAAGGTTGGTGCCAGACGCCTCCCGCTGTCCGTTCGCCCGCGCATCTATGGGGCTAGTTCGGACGGGCTATGGCTCATCGAGGAGTACGTGACCCCCTTCCCCTTGACATTGGAAGGTTGGAAGGCGGGCTTCAAGCGGGCCGAAGAGTTGGAAGAGCGGCACGACTTCCATGTTGGCGACCCCGCCCCTGTGAACTTTGGCCAGCGAGCGGACGGTACCGTGGTGATGCTGGATTACGAGTCTCTGTTCCGGGATCCCTTGTCTTCATGAAGGCGGTAGAGATGAAAGAGCCACAAGCGCTTCGGGAGAGTGTCCGGCCGCGTAGCGTGGAAACAGAGGCACTGGGCAGGCGCGTCCGGGAACTCCGCCGCAAACTGCATTTCACGCAGCGGTTCGTGGCCATCAGGGTTGGGGTCACTCCGCTAACGATGATCCGCTGGGAGAAGGGCGAGAGTGTGCCCTCGTTTGAGAGCTTGTTGCCTCTGTCCGCGGTCTTGGGTGTTTCGCCGAACTTCCTGCTCTTCGGAGAGGAGGCCGCACGGGGGTCGGCCCTTGACCTGCACACTCTGTTGGACGACTTGGCAGAGCAGTTCGGAGTAGGCGCGGACAAGCACCTTGAAGACGTTGCGCTGAAGGACTGGCCACCGCAGATGCAGATGCTGGTCTGCCGACTCCTCGAATTAAGCCGCAACCCAACGACTCAGGCTCACGATACGTGATTTGCGATCGGGTGATGGCGAGTCCTGGGGCTGCCTCTTGCAGGCTGCCCCTTTTTCATTCCGGAGGGAGGCGATCAGGATGGCCAAGGAGATCGGGATGTATGACGGCCTGTTCACGACCTGGGGGCCGGAGCGGGGATGCTGCGGGCACATCCACGACACCCTTGAAAAGGCGTGGGTGTGCCTTGAGGCTGACCGCATTGAAATGCAGGTATTCGAGCCCGGCGGCGGTACCGATCGGCAGCTGCGTCAGTTGGAGACCGAAGCGGCGATGGACAACTGGAACCCTGAAGCCGGCCCAGGTCTGCCGGTGCCATACGTTGCTTGGGAGCACCTGGCCGACCCGGAGGCCTTCGTTGCCCGACGTGTCGGGACCGTGCCCATCTGGGAGGTGCGGGACACCCTGCGGCGTAGCTTCGAGGCGGCAGAGGCTCTGGCGGATGGCTTCATGGATGGGCACATAGCCTGGGAGAGCGTCGAACACCGGGAGTACAGATGCAGATCGGCGGCGGACGCCGTGTACTGCCGGGTCGAACAGGTGATGGCCCAATTCGAGGCGGTGCATGGGGCGGCCGAGATCGACGCCACAGACGTCTTTGACGCCTCGATCAGGCGTATCAGGTCGCAAGTGAACCAGATCGCCCCAGACCGGGGTGGGCCGGAGCGGTAGCCGGGTCGCAGCAGGTACACCATGGAGGAGTGACGGAGGATGAAGCCAGCGACCCAGATTGAGCTCAATGACAAGTCCCAGGCTCTGCTTTCAGCACTCAGGAAGGATCCGACCGAACGCGGGCTGGGCAACGTCATCGACGACAGCAACGCGGCCATCTATGGAGCCTACGTCATTCAGCACTTCTACTCGGACATCGACGGGTTCATTGGGCGGATCCTCATTCCGTTGGACGACCAGATCCTGGTCATCCCCTTCCTCGACGTCTCCCTCAACCATGGCTGGGAGCAGCTCTCGCTCGAGAGCGCCTGGGCGATGCGGCGAGAGTTGGCCTTCGAGGCCGCCCTCAATTCCTATACGGTGGCCAGCGACTCCCTGGCGGCCCTGGTTGAGCAGGCCATGACCAAGGTCGAGCCGGTGCATGCGGCCGTCGGGGCCGACGTCGCTGACGTCAGCGGAGCCCGAACCATCAAGGCCGCCCAGAACAAGTCCAGCCAGGACCGCGACGGGCCGGGGCGGTAAGGCAGCGAGTCGTCCTCCTGCGCCGTGACGCCTCGGAGGCTGTGCGGACTCCAAATCCTCGCGACCGGGTTCGACTCCCGGACGGCGTGCCAGATCAGCTGGGCCCCGGTCTCTCCACGGAGGGGCCGGGCCCTTCTGTTGACACCGAGACGCTGACGAGACGGAGGTGCGAGCGTGCGGACCAAGACCTTCGGGGTGTTCCACCTGTTCTGCGGCATTGGCGGCGGAGCCCTCGGCTTCGAGGCGGCCCGCGCCGACTGGGAGGGCACCAGCTGCCGCTTCAGGACGTTGGGCGGCGTGGACGTCGACCCCGATTCGTGCGCCGACTTCGAGGCCCTGACCGGGGTGCGGCCGACGCAGCTCGACCTGTTCGCCCGGGAGGACTACTGCGCCTTCCATGGCCACGAGCCGCCGGACAGCTGGCAGGAAGCGACGGCCGCCGACATCCGGGCCGCATCACGCGGCGTCAGGCCGGACGTGATCTTCGGGAGCCCGCCCTGCAAGGGGTTCAGCGGTCTGCTCTCAGGTGCCGCAGCGGCGTCTCCCAAGTACGAGGCGCTGAACCGCCTCGCCGTGCGCGGGGTGGAGCTGGCGCTCGAGGCCTGGGCCGGCGATCTGCCCGGGCTCTTCATCCTGGAGAACGTCCCCCGCATCACGTCGCGTGGCAGGCAGCTGCTGGTGGTGATCCAGGACCTGCTGCGCTTCCACGGTTACAAGATCCATGACGGGACGCATGACATGGGCGAGGTGGGGGGACTCTCCCAGCACCGCCGGCGCTACCTGCTGGTGGCACGGCAGCCCAAGAAGGTGCCGGCGTTGCTGTACCAGCCGGTGATCAAGCGGGTGAGATCGATCGGAGAGCAGCTGGAGACAGCGCCGATGCCGGACGACGCGGCCGGCGGCCCGATGCACCGGCTTCCCCAGCTGAATTGGCTGACCTGGGTGCGGCTGGCACTGATTCCGGCCGGCGGCGACTGGCGGGATCTGCAAAACATCGAGCCCGGCTCCTTTGCGATCGAGCCGGACCGCACCCCGTTCAACCATGTGTACCGGGTGACCGGCTGGGACGACCCGGCGGGTGCCGTCACGTCAAGCGGGGATCAAGGCATCGCCGACCCGCGCCTGCCGCTGAAACTCGGCAAGGACTACTACGACGGATCTTACGGCGTCCAGCCGTGGGACGAGGCCTCAGGGGCCGTCACGGGGAGTCCGCCGTCTGGCAGCAAGGCATGCTTGGCTGATCCCCGTCTCGGGCACGAGCCGAGGAAAGGCGTGTTTCGGGTGGCGCGTTGGGAACTGCCGGCCACAACCATCGTCGGGGCGGCCAGCGTGCGCGGTTCCAACGGCATGGCGGCGGTCGCCGATCCAAGAGTCAAGGGTGATCGCGGCAAGACTTACAACGGATCGCCCGGACTGATGGGCGTGATGGATTGGGAGAAGCCAGCCAGCACGGTGACCGGCGGTGCAAGGGCGACCAGCAGCAACACGCCGGCAGCGGTGGCAGACCCGCGCATCGGGCACGCTCCTCGCGACGGCGCCTACGGGGTGAGCGACTGGCAAGAGGCCGCTCGTACCGTCACCGGCCAAGCCGGCGTCGGGGTCAGCAACGGGGTGGCGGCGGTGGCCGATCCTCGTCTTGCCTGCACTCCTCGCTCCGGGGCGTTCCGGGTCACAGCCTGGGACGACCCGGCCTCCACCGTCACCGGGTCCGGCGACGTCCACGCCCAAGGAGCGAGCGCCGTGGCCGACCCCAGGCTGCCAGAGCCGGCGGACTCCGGTGCGTGGCTGATCATCGCTGAGGACGGCACCTGGCACCGGCCGCTGACAACCTACGAACTGGCGTTGCTCCAGGGGCTTCCGGCCCATATGGCCGACGGCCGGCCGCTCCAGCTGGCCGGGAAGTCGCAAGGCCGCTGGAGGGAGCGGATTGGGAACGCCGTGCCGCCGCCGGCGGCGGAGGCGGTGGCCGAGCTGATGCTCACAACCCTGGCGGCGTCTGAGGCCAAGACCTGGCTGATGGCGCTGTGGGCGACCCCAGTGTGGGCCGCCCTGGCTCGGGAGGCGGTGCAGCTGATGCGTCGGGTGAAGGGCGTCTTGTCTTGACCACCAGGGCCCGGTCTCTCTGCGGAGGGGCCGGGCCATTTCTCATGTGGACGACCAACGGGAGGTCACCAAGGTGGCGGCGAATGGGAAGAATAGCGTCAGGGAAGAGGGCAAGGAGGACCGACATGACTTCGGATGAGCTCCTTGCCAGTGTCGATCGCAAGAAGCGGGAGATCGACCAGGCGCGGCCCCTCGGACCGACTGCCTTGGGGTCCCTGAAGGCCGACTTCACAGTGAGGTATGCCCACGAGACCACCGCCATCGAGGGCAACACTCTCTCCCTGGCCGAGACCCAGGTGGTACTTGAAGACGGTGTCACCATCGCCGGCAAGTCGGTCAGGGAGCACCTCGAAGTGCTCAACATGCGCGATGCCCTCAACTGGCTGGAGCGAGTGGTCCACGACGAGACGCCTGTCACTGAGCAGACCGTGTACGAGATGCACCGCATCATCATGTCCGGCATCCTCAAGGAGGAGGCTGGCTTCCTCCGCCGAGAGCCCGTCTATATTGTCGGTTCGACTCACGTGCCTCCCAACTGGGTGAAGCTGCCCGACCTGATGACCGACTTCTCCGGATGGCTGAGCCAGGGGCCAGCGGAGAGCCACCCGGTGGTGTTTGCGACCAGGGCCCACCTCGAGCTGGCGCGTATCCACCCCTTCGTCGACGGCAACGGCCGCACGGCCCGTCTGCTGACCAACCTGCTGTTGATGCGGCAGGGCTACCCGCCGGCGCTCTATGAATCGGAACGGCGAGCCGAGTACATCCAGGCGATCCGCGAGGCTGACGACGGGGGTCCCGACCCCTTCATCGCCTGCACAGCACGAGCCGTCGAGGTGATGGAGGATCGCTACCTGGCGTTGATCCGCATGGACCGTGAGGCGCATCTGGCCGATCCGGAGTTGGGGCCGGTGATTGAGCGCAGCCGGCCGAACCACGACAGGGACGGGCCGGGAAGGTAGTTTCGTGGGTGAGTCGGTGGATAAGGACGCCTCACCACGGAGATCGCAGCCGTCGAAGAGGTCAAGAGCTAAGCGTCTCAGTGCAGCGGTGTTGCTTGGCGCTGTTTAGCCGAGTAGAGTTCGGCAGCGGCCCGTTTCCTGTGGCCCGGTTCCTCCTCGGAGGGCCGGGCCCTTTTCATGTAGACGACCAAGGAGGCTATGCACATGGAGGTTTACGGAATCGACGTCGGCTACGGGTTTACCAAGGTTGTCACGGCGACGGGTCGGCGCGCCTCATTCCCCAGTGTCTGCAAGCCCGCCGCCGGCGACGGTCTGGCCGAGATCTTCGGATCCGCGGCCGCCGACCACCGGCTGCGCCTGATGACTCCCGGCGCCGGCTTCCAGGAGTTCCTGGTGGGCCGGTCGGCATTGGCCGCCGACGCCATCCGCTCCTGGAGCACTGCCGGGTCGGCCCGGGCGGACTACCCCATGTT
>JAJZNF010000312.1 GCA_021847985.1 Actinomycetes bacterium
CATACCGGCTGGTAAAAGGAAATCTCCCCGAGCAGGTGCCCGAGATTCCCATCGGCAGGGCGGCGGTCGTAAGACCCGGGAAGGACCTCTCCATCATCACCTACGGCCTGATGCGCCACTACGTGGAGGCCATTGCCGAAGAGCTGGCCGACCGAGCCAGCATCGAAGTGATCGACCTGAGAACCATCGCGCCGCTTGACATCGCCACCATCGTCGATTCAGCCAAACGGTGCTCGAAGGTGCTCGTGGTGCACGAAGACAACGAAGCCTTCGGCGTCGGAGCAGAGGTGGCCGCCAAGATCACCGAAGAGGCCTTCTTCTATCTGGACGCCCCGGTGATGCGCGTGGCCGCACCAATGGTGCCTATCGCCCCGTTCGCATCCTCACTCGAGGAGCAGGTAATCGTGACCCCGGAGAAGATCCGGAAGGCAGTTATAGAGCTGCTCGAGTTCTGAGGCCGGGAGGTCAGCTCTCCAGCTCGGCCAGCAAACCCTCGACCAGGGTGCGGATCTGGTCCCTGATCGGCCGCACCTCGTCGAGTGGCCGGCCGGCCGGGTCTTCGAGTTCCCAGTCGAGATACCGCTTGCCCGGATACACCGGGCAGGTGTCGCCGCAACCCATGGTGATGACGACGTCCGCGGCCCGGACGTCCACGTCGGCGAGCGCCTTGGGCGCCTCGGCGGCGATATCAATGCCGATCTCGGCCATGGCCTCCACGGCGACGGGATTGAGCGCATCAGCCGGCAGGCTGCCCGCCGACAGGACCTCCACACGACCTTGGCCAAAGCTTCTCATGAAGCCGGCGGCCATTTGGCTGCGGCCGGCGTTGTGAACGCAAACGAAGAGGACGGTGGGAACGGTCGGCACGGATTCTCCTCGAGATTCATATCTACGAAGATCAATATATCCGGCATCCAGCCTGACGACCGGTCATAGAATCACTGTGTGCTCGTCTCCCCGGTAAATTCGAACGCGCCCGCGTGCGCGACCGAGAACCTCGATCCGTTGGACTTCGCCATTGCCGCCGCCGCGGCGGGCACGCTGACGGCACTCTCCGATCCGGTCCGATTGCAGATTCTCGATCTCATCCGCCGCTCGGAAAGTGGAGCCATCTGCGCCTGCACCTTCATCGAGCCGGTGAAGCGCTCGCAGCCCACGGTCAGCCATCACCTAAAGGTCCTTGCCGAGGCGGGGCTGGTTTCCACCGAGCGAAGAGGCAGATGGATCTGGTACTCGCTCACCGAGTCAGGCCGCGCCGCACTGGCCGCGGTGGATCTCGTGCTTTCAAGCAGCACGAAGCCGGCTCATGCGGGAGGGCTCGCCTGAGCGCATGGCAGTAGCGATCATCATCTTCGTCGCAACGCTCGCGCTGATCGTCTGGCAGCCCCGAGGGCTCGGCATCGGCTACAGCGCAACCGCGGGCGCGCTGGTGGCGCTTGCAACCGGCGTGATCACCCCGTCGAACATCCCCGAGGTTTGGAATATCGTCTGGAACGCGACTCTCACCTTTGTCGCGCTCATCGTCATCTCGCTGGTCCTCAACGAAGCGGGCTTCTTCAAATTCGCGGCCCTTCACGTCGGCGAATGGGGAGGTGGCAACTCCAAGCGCCTCTTCGTCATGATCGTCCTGCTGGGGGCGGCCATATCGGCCATCTTCGCGAACGACGGCGCGGCCCTCATACTCACCCCCATCGTGCTGGAGATGCTGCTCGCATTGGGCTTCACGGCAGTCGCCAGCTTCGCCTTCGTGATCGCAAGCGGCTTCATCGCCGACACGGGGAGCCTGCCCTTCGTGGTCTCCAACCTTGTCAACATCGTCTCGGCCGACTACTTCCACATCGGCTTCATCTCCTACGCGGCGGTCATGGTCCCGGTTGACCTCGTTTCGGTGGCCGCCAGCACCGGCGCTCTCTTCCTCTTCTTCCGGCGCCGCGTCTCCACCGGCTACAGCCGAGACGCGCTGCAAAAGCCTGCCAGCGCCATCACCGACCACCCCACCTTTCGGGCAGGCTGGGTGGTGCTCGCGGTCCTGCTCGTGGGCTACTTCGTGGCCGACCCTCTCGGAGTGCCCATCTCCGCCATAGCCGGGGCAGGTGCAGTGGTGTTGCTCCTGGTCGCCGGAAGACACCACCTTCCGTGGAGGCGCAACCGCGGAAGCGAGGAAGGGGAGCCGGACATCAACGCGCTCCAGATCCTGCGCGAGGCGCCCTGGCAAATTGTCATCTTCTCCCTGGGGATGTACCTGGTGGTCTTCGGCCTGCGCAACGAGGGGCTGACCCGCTACCTGACCGACTTGATCCGGACCTTGGCCGCACATGGCACCGCCGCCAACGCCCTTGGCGTCGGATTCATAATCGCGGTTCTATCGGCGGTCATGAACAACATGCCCACCGTGCTCATCGGCGCGCTATCGATCCATGCGGCGGGATCGGGGGCGCACCAGACGCTCGTCAGCGCATATGCAAACGTCATCGGCGCGGACCTGGGCCCCAAGATCACCCCGATCGGTTCGCTGGCCACCCTTCTGTGGCTGCACGTGCTGGAGCGCAAAGGGGTCCACATCGGATGGGGCACCTACTTCAAGAACGGAATACTGCTGACGCTTCCGGTCCTGCTGGTGACCCTCCTGGCGCTTACCCTCGTGGTCAGCCTCTAGTCGCCGGAGCTTCGGAGACCTTGTCCTGGGCCTTTTCCCCCAGGCTGCGCATGTCCAGTTTGCCGCTGCTGAGATAGGGAAGCTCGGGCACGAAGCTGTAATGGCCGGGAACCTTGAAGGTGGCGAGCCGGGAGCGGCAATACGCCTCCAGCTCCTCGGCGGTCAGTTGAGAGCGCTCTTTCAGCACCACGAAGGCGAAGCCGGTCTCCCCCCAGCGGGGATGGGGTACGCCAACCACCGCCGCCTGCAAAACCGCGGGGTGCCCGGCAATCACCTCCGCCACTTCGGCGGGATAGACGTTCTCGCCGCCGGAGATGTACATCTCCTTTATTCGCCCGCGTATCCAGTAGAAGCCATCCGCGTCCCGCTCGGCGATGTCGCCGGTCAGCAGCCACCCCTCCCTGAGCGTCCGGGCGGTCGCCGCCGGGTTGCCCCAGTACCCTACGAACACGTTGGGGCCCCGCACCAGAAGCTCCCCCGATCCCGGCCCCTGGATGAACTCGAGTGGCCCGTCCTCTCCATCGGACTCGCCGCCCAGGCGCCTGAGCGCCACTTCGACGTGCATGTAGGGCCTGCCGGCTGAGCCGAGCTTGGCCCTGGCGTACTCGCTCGGCACGCCCAGCACATTTGGCGCCGCCTCACTCAAGCCGTATCCCTGCAGAACCGTCACCCCCCTTGCCAACCACTGGTCCAAGAGGGCGACCGGCATCGGGGCTCCTCCCACCACCAGCTGGCGCAGGCTGGACAAGTCGGCGCTAGCGAAGGAGTCGTGTGCCGCCATGAGGAGATAGTTGGTGGGAACTCCCATCATGGTGGTCACCCGCTTCCGCTCGATGAGGCGAAGCACGCGGCCGGCGTCGAAGCCGCGTTCGAGGATCACCTTGGCGCCCTTCCACCAGGCCAGAAGGGGCTGGACGTTCCACCCGCCCACGTGGCTCTGGGGAAGCACCTGGAGAACCACGTCGGCCGAGTCCACGTTCGCGGTCAGATCCAGGCTGAGATTGGTCCAGAAGGTGTTGGCGTGGCTCAGCACCGCGCCCTTGGGGCGTCCGGTCGTGCCGGAGGTGTAGATGATCAGGAGCGGATCGTCATCCTCCACGGCGGGAGCCTCCCAGCCCGTCTCGGCCCCGATCGGCGAAGCCAGCGGTTCCGAACGCAACCCGCCACCGGCCTCGGCGACAGCGCCTCGGGCGAGTTCGTCGTAGCTTTCGTCGAACATGAGCAGCGCCGATCCCGAGTCGGTCAGCTGGTAGGCCAACTCGGCAGGGCGCAGGCGCCAATTGAGGGGCACCAGCACGAGCCCGGACATGGCACAGGCGAAGAAAACCTCCACCTGCTCCGGACAGTTCTGCGCAAGAACGGCCACACGGTCCCCGCGCCTTAGACCCGCGGCGGCGAACGCCGCCGCCCGCGAACGGCTTCGCGCAAGCAGCTCGGAGTAGGTGGTCTGGGCGTCTTCGAAATCCAGCGCCACCCGGTCAGGGGTGAGGCCGGCCCGTTGAGGGAGCCAGCTGCCGATGGAATGCACCCTGCTCATAGCTCAAGCCGCCCTTCCCCAGCGCATGACCGTTGCGCCCCAGGTGTAACCGGTGCCGGCCGCCACCATCAAAACCAGATCGTCTTGGCCGAGGTGGCCGCTGCGTGCGAGGCGGTCGAGGGCGAAAATGTTGTCGACCCCGCTCATGTGCCCGGTGTCCCGCAGGTACACCCCTCGCTCCTCGTCCACCCCCAGCGCCCCCATCAGCGCACTGTGCATGGACTGCTTCATATGGATGGGAAGCACCCAGGCGACCTCGTCCATGGAGACGCCGGAACGGCGCGCGGCATCATGACAAACTTCGAGAAAGTTGGCAAGCGAAACCTCGTCCAGGCGGCGCTTCATTCCGGCCGTGTCCTCGACGCGCAGCATGTGCAGGCCCTTGTCCACGGTTTCGTGGCTGGCCGGAAAGACCGACCCCCCGGCGGGCACCTTCACGTGACGGCTGAGCGAGCCGTCGGTCTTCATGGACGTGGCAAGCAGGCGGCCGGCATCGGCCCGCCTCTCGACCAGCGCTGCGACCGCCCCGTCCCCGAAGTTGAACGCAAAGCGCGATCCGGCATCCGAGTAGTCGATCAGATGCGACTCGCGACTTGCGCCCACCAACAGGATCCGCCCCAGCTCTTCGTCCGAGGCCGCCAGCGCCTTCGCGGTTCGCAGCGCCACGACCGAGCCGCAGGAGACGTAGTCGAGCTCCAAGGCGAACGCCCTGGCACAGCCGAGCTGATCGGCGACCTTCGGCGCCGCCTGCCACACCTGGTAGTCCTTCCAGGTGGACCCGAAATAGATGACCGCGTCTATCGAAGCGGGATCGGTGCCGCTCTCGCTAAGCAAGATTCGTCCCGCCTCGGCCGCCATGGTGCTCACGTGCTCGTCATCGCCCGCCATGTGCTTGCCGTCGAGTCCGAAGCGGGTCCTGAAAACCTCCTCCGGAATACCGCTCCACTGCTCGAGCCGAGCGGCACTGACCCACTCCTCCGGCAGGTAGGTGGCGGTGGCGGAGACGCCTACCGGTTGGTCACCGGGCATCACTGTCTCCATGCCCGCTGCCGAGTGCCCGGGCTACGAAAGCCATGGTCTCTTCGAAGACTTCCTCCGGCATCTCGCCCTCCTTGGACCACAGGATCCAACGCATCCCGATCATCTCGCCCACGGCCATCAGGGCCCAGGCGGCGACCAACGGGTCGGCCTTGGCGATCTCGCCGGTCTCCATCGCCTTGGCCAGGCCGACCGTGTAACCTTCGGCCAGGCGGTCGTAGTGCAGATGCAGCATGGGCGGGGAGACGAACTCGGCCTGGCGGATGATCCTGTAGAGCGCGGGGTGCTTTGCGGTGAACTCGAAGTAGGCCCGGAATCCCAGTCGCTCCGCTTCCAGCCGCGTCGTCCCTTTCGAAGACGCCTCCACCATGTAGTGGCGCACACGCCGGTTCAGGTCTTCGACCACCGCGTCGAAGATCGCCTGCTTGCTCGTGAAATACACGTAAAAGGTCCCTTGCGCCACGCCGGCGGCCTCGGTGATCTTCACGATCGAGGCGTCGTGATAACCGAGCTTGGCAAAGACCTGCTCGGCGGCCTCCAGGAGCCTCCGCTTGGTTCGCTCGCCCTTGGTGCGAGGCTCGGGAAAGCCGCCCGGGGCGACCGCCCGCTTTCGCTCGCCCTCCTTGCTCCGGGCTCCTCCTGCGGTTCCACTCTTCTCGGGATCCATCTTCGTTCCTTGTCTCGTTCGCTTTCGGGGGGAGCTTCGGCCCGGAAGGGCTTGCGCGGGCCGCAATCTAGGAAGTGTGCAC
>JAJZNF010000012.1 GCA_021847985.1 Actinomycetes bacterium
GTGGTCGGCGTGGTCGTGGAGGGAACGGCCACCTCAACCGCCTTGGGGAGTTCGCCGCCCGGAGCATGCGGCACGCCGAGCTGCAGGTACGCGGCCGCCAGAACCGCACCCACCACCATCGGCACACCTATGCCCATTATCCTGCCCAAGGTGGCAGAGAGCGACTTCGAGCCCCTCATGCGCGCCTCTCATACATGCCTGCCTCGGACTCACTCGCGCAAGCCGGCGAACGCAGGCTCCAACGGACGCGCCGGCCAAAGCCGCCGGGCCCGATCAGCTGACCCAGGAAGAGCCTTGACGCTCCCGAGGAACAGACTATGAAATCAAGATGAGATTGCTCTTAAAAATCTCCGCGGCTGCTTAGAGTTCGACCACCATCTTGCCCAGGTTGGCACCCGAAAACAGCCCGAGGAATGCCTCCGGCGCGTTCTCGAGGCCCTTCACGATCGTCTCGTCGTATTTGACCTCGCCGGCCCTGATCCAGCCGCTCATCTTCTCCGTGAATTCCCCGATCGCCGAGCCGTGGTCGCTGACAATGAATCCGCGAAGCGTGAGCCGCCGCTGGACGACGCGGAAGAGGTTCCACGGGCCCGGCTCTCGTGCCTTGGAGTTGTACCCGGAGATGGAGCCGCACATCACGAAACGGGCGTAGTCACGAGAGGCCTCCAACGCCGCTATCAGGTGACTGCCGCCGACGTTGCCGACGTAGACGTCGATCCCGTCCGGCGCTGCCTCCGCCAGCAGGTATACGATGTCGCCCGAACGATAGTCGATGCCCACGTCGAAGCCGAGTTCCCCCAGCCTCGCCGCCTTGGCCGGTCCGCCGGCGCTTCCGATCACCTTCAGGCCCATCAGCTTGGCGATCTGGCCCACGGTCGAACCCACCGCGCCCGCGGCGCCGGATACGAAGAGCACCTCCCCCGCCTTCGGCTCGCCAAAGCGGGTGAGACCGATGTAGGCGGTGAAGCCGGGCATGCCCAGCACTCCCAGGTAGGCGCTGGCCGACACACCCTCCGCGGGTTCGACACGACGAAGCGAGTGGACCGGCTTCACCTCGTAGTCGGACCAGCTGGCCATGCTCATCACCAGATCCCCGGCCGCAAAGGCGGCCGAGCGCGACTCGACGACCTCGCCAACCGCGGAACCCACCAGCGGCTCGCCTACCTCGAAGGGCGGCACGTAACTCCTGGCCGCGTTCATCCGCCCCCGCATATAGGGATCGACGGACAAGAACAGCCAGCGCACCAGCACCTCCCCGTCGCCCGGAGGGGCAAGCTCCACCACGCGGGAACCGAACGTCTCGGCGGTCGGCATGCCGACCGGTCTCGAAGCGAGCGTTATCTGCCTTGCCTGCATGGGGCGTCGACCTCCGATCGAACCGGGGAACCTCTGATGAGGAATGGGGCGCAACAAGGAGCCTCTTGTATTCATCCTTGCACACCGGCGAACTTTCGGTAAGCCCTAAAGCCCCTCCCCTTTGCCCGCCGCCCTGAGCGCGGATAGGCTCGGCTGTTCGTAGAGCGCCACAGGGAGAACGCCATGGCCAAGCGCGAGATGCCACCGGGAATGCGGGCCCAGCTGGACACTGCGTCCTACCAGGGCATGGCGACCTTCGCCCAGCGGCCACTGCTCACCGAGCCGGAGCAGCTGGACGAGTGGCAACCCGACGTGGCGGTGGTGGGTGCGCCCTGGGACGACTCCACCACCAACCGGCCCGGCGCCCGCTTCGCGCCACGAGCCCTACGGGCGCTCGCCTATGGGCCCGGAACCTACCACATGGACTACGGCATCGAGATCTTCCACGAACTCGAGGTCGTCGACTTTGGCGACGCGATCTGCGCCCACGGGATGTGGGAACCCTCGTCCAAGGCGATCCGCGACCGCGTTGGCGAAGTCGTCAGACGCGGGATCATACCCCTGGTACTCGGCGGCGACCACTCCATCACCTGGCCCGCCGCGAGCGCCGTCGCAGACGCCCTGGGATGGGGCGAGATCGGGATCATCCACTTCGACGCGCACGCCGACACCGCCGAGGAGATCGACGGAAACTTCGCGAGTCACGGGACCCCGATGCGCCGCCTGATCGAATCCGGGGCCGTCAAAGGGCGCCACTTCGTCCAGGTGGGCCTGCGCGGCTACTGGCCCCCTGCCGAGACGTTCGCGTGGATGGCCGAGCAGGAGATGCGCTGGCACACCATGAACGAAGTCCACGAGCGCGGACTCGCCGCGGTGATCGACGACGCCATCGAGGAGGCGACCGCCTCGCCGAAGGGCGTTTATCTGTCGGTCGACATCGATGTGCTCGACCCGGGCTTCGCACCGGGGACGGGAACTCCCGAGCCCGGGGGCCTGGCCCCCGTCGATCTGCTGAGGGCGATAAGGCGCATCACCCGGCACGTCAAGATCGTCGGCATCGACATCGTCGAGGTCGCTCCGGCCTATGACTGGGCGGAACTCACCGTGAACAACGCACATCGCGTCGCCCTGGAGGCAATCGCCGGCCTGGGCATGCGCAAGCGGGACGCCGCCGGGTCCTAGGACCTCAGCCGATCAGCTTCTCCACCAGTGAGGCCAGGTCGTCAGAGACGTGGGCGACGCGATCCTCGTCGCTCGGAGTGTCCTTGGTGACGCCAGACATCACCAGGGCGAAGTCACACCCCAGCTGCTGCGCGAAGGCACCATCGGTCTCCAGCCTGTCCCCGACCATCAAGGTGGGCTCCCCGACCAGAGCGCGAACCGCCGCAGCCATGGGGGCCTCGGGCTTGCCGGCCCAAGTGGGCATAACCCCTCCGGCGGCAACCACCGCCGCGATGATGGAGCCCGCGCCGGGTAAGGGGCCTTGGGGCGTCGGGTAGATGGGGTCCGAGTTGGTCGCCACCAGGCGTGCCCCCTTGGTGCGAAGCGCGCGGCAGGCCCGGGCCAGTTTCGGATAGCTGATGTCCCGGTCCCAGCCGGCCACCACCACGTCGACGTCCGAACTGTCGACCACCTCGACGCCGCGCTCGACCAGCGCCTCGATGACTCCGGCGCCGCCGACGACGTAGGCGCGCTCGCCGGGCTCCAACAGACTTGCGGCCGCACCGGCGGAGCTGAGCAGCTTGACCCTCGTGGAATCCACGCCGATCCTCTCCAGCTTCGCGGAATACTCGGCCTTGGTGAGCAGCCCGTTATTGGTGGCGAAGGTAACCTCCACACCCGCCTCCAGCAGGCGGCCGACGGCCTCCACTGAACCCGCAATGGGGTCGTCCATCAACCACAGAACCCCATCCAAGTCGATTACCCAGCTCTCGCGCTCGCTCAAAGATCCTCCCGCCTGCACATAGATACAAGGTTCCATTCTATTGATCACGCGGTATTCCGCCGGAGGCGCGCCATAGATTGGTGGAGCCATGCACACTTTCAGGGACTTCCGCGCCTTGCGCGTCGACACCGAAGTCGTCGGAACGGTCGAGCGGCTCCGGGCCGGAAACTTCCCGCAGCGGGACCTGGTCGAGGACGAGGAGAGCGGCTTCTACCTCTACGAGATGGCCAGGTGGTCGGACGACGGCCGGCCGCTGCGAGTGGTCGGCGTCATCGGCCTCCTCTCGCTGCAGGCGGGCTGGCCCTCCCTCGCAGAGGACGCGCGGCGGGTGCGAGGGGGGATTTCCCGAACACCGCCCAACCATGGCACCGAGGGCGACGAGCTGCTGTGGGCAGTTGCCGACACCGACATCGTCGACCAGGTGAACCCTTACCGTATCGGCCCGATTGCCCGCATCGCCGACTCCGGCGGCGTGGCTCACCGGATCTACGCCCTGGTGCAGCCCGTAGCCGTGGAGCTGGTGCGCAAAGCGGTGGAAGCGTCCGCGCTCGCCCTGCTGGGGACCGGGCAAGCCCAACCGTCACGGAGCACGACGCCCGAATCGCTCTGCTTCTTCTGCCAGGCCAAGGATCTGGCCCACTTGGCCGGGCCGTTTCGCATCCTGTACAGGGGCCCGAGCGTAGCCCGTGCCATCGGAAACCTCCCCGCCACGCGGGCCGCACTGGCCGAGCCCCCGGAGGCCACTCACCTCGTGATCTCCGGCGGGAACAGGCGGTTCTTCGTCCCGGCGGGCCGGAGCGTCCTGAAAGCCCTAACCGAGGTGGAGTCCCACTTTGGGTCGCTCCCGGACGTCGAAGTGGAGTTCACCACCGCCTCCGGGCTCATCGGGTCCGAGGTGGCCTCCCAGGACCTGGTGACCGTCGCCTGCCCGACCGTTCCCGTGGAAGAGATCACTGCCGCCGCCCTTGCCGGGGACACCATCCACCCTGCCTCGGTGGGGCTGTCCCCAAGGCCACTCCCCGGCCTGATACTGGGCGAAGCGGCAGGACAGGACTGAGAGTCAACCGGCCCGCAGGTTCTGGTAGAGAAGCACCAGGCCTATCAGGGTACCGTAGGCGATCACCAGCGTCCTCAGCAGTCCCGCCGGCATCCGCCTCGCCACCTTGGCACCAACCAACCCTCCTACCAGGAAGCCGCCTGCCATGGCCAAGACCGCCAAGTACGCCACGTGGGCGAAGATGACGAAGACGATGTCGCCCGCCGTCGCGATGACGAGCGAGAGGGCGACTTTGACCGCGTTGTGCTCCTGGAGGGTCCCCTCCGCGAAGATGGAGAGCAGGGCCAGCACGATGATCCCCAGCCCGGCGCCGAAGTAGGATCCGTAAACCGCCGCGATGCCGATCGCGACGATCAAACCCACTTCGGACCCCTCCTTTCGCCGCAGGCGGGCGAACAGCGCCGCCACGTGGTCACGGAAGGCGAGCAGGGCACAGCTGCCGAGCACCAGGAAGGGCACCACCGCCTTGAAGACCGACGCGGGGGACAGCAACAGCACCGCCGTCCCGGCCAGCGCGCCGAAGATGGCGGCAATGCCGGTGTGCACAATGCGCGAGCGCTGGTGGCCGAGCATGCTCCGGTATCCGACGGTTCCGCCGAGGTACCCCGGCCATGACGCGACCGAGTTGGTGACGTTGGCCACCACCGGCGGGAGGCCGACGGCGAGCAGCGCCGGAAAGGAAATGAGCGATCCCCCTCCGGCCACCGAGTTGACGATTCCGGCCAACACAGCCGCCCCGACCAGAAACAGGATTTGGACCAGGTGAAGACTCACCTCGTCCGCCCCCGGCTCGCGACGCGCGCGCCGCTAGGCGATGTCAATGGCAGCGTCGAGGTAAACGTCCTGCACGGCGTTCAAGAGAGCGACTCCCTCGTCACGGGGGCGCTGGAACGCCTTGCGCCCGACGATGAGGCCCGCTCCGCCGGCGCGCTTGTTGACAACGGCGGTCCTGACGGCATCAGCTTTGTCGCTTGCGCCCTTTGACTCGCCGCCGGAGTTGATCAGGCCGATGCGGCCCGAGTAGCAGTTGATGACCTGCCAGCGAGTGAGGTCGATCGGGTGGTCGGTGGTCAGCCGCTCGTAAACCAAAGGATCGGTGCGTCCGAAGCCGAGCTTTATGTAGCCGCCGTTGTTCTCGGGAAGCTTCTGCTTGATCACGTCGGCCTCGATGGTCACGCCGAGGTGATTGGCCTGTCCGGTGAGATCGGCCGAGACGTGGTAATCGGCTTCCGCCGTCTTGAACGCCGAGTTGCGAAGGTAGCACCAGAGAATGGTGAACATGCCCAGCCGGTGCGCCTCGGCGAAGGCGGCCGACACCTCCTGAATTTGGCGAGTGGCCCCGGCGGATCCGAAGTAGATGGTCGCGCCGATACCGGCTGCACCCAGGTCCCATGCCTGGCGGACCTGGCCGAACATGATCTGGTCCGCATTGGCCGGATAGGTCAACAGCTCGTTGTGGTTGAGCTTTACGATCATCGGGATCTTGTGGGCATACTTGCGCGAGACGATGCCCAGGCCACCCAGAGTCGTGGTCACCCCCGAGCAGCCTGCGTCGACAGCCAACTCGACGATCTCCTGCGGATCGAAATACGCCGGATTCTTCGCGAAGC
>JAJZNF010000271.1 GCA_021847985.1 Actinomycetes bacterium
CACGCTGCGAAGATGCAGGGGGGACCCACCGCCCAGATAGATGAACCTCGCCTTCTCCACCACCGCGGCATTGCGCTCGTCCAGCGCGTCACTATGGCTCAGCACCATTAGCGGGCGGACGCCGACTCCCATGGTGGCGAAGTAGTCGGTAGCGAAGGCGACGGATCGCTCGGGGTATTCATAGGCCGCAGCCGTGGGCAGGACCAGAACCTCCTCGGCACCGCTTCGCTCGATCAGCACCTTGTCAAAGCTGCATCCCTCGCGCCATTCCGCGCCGCCGACCAGGGCAAGTGCCCCATGTCCATCCCGCATTAACGCCCCTCCAGATCAAAGCCGGCCGCTCTCGGCCCCTGGCGCGGCCAAGGCTCGCACACAAACAATTTAGGCAGGCAGAAGGCAGACGTACAGCCCGGGCCAGCACGCCCGGCGGCTTGGCCGCGCCGCCGACCCGATCATCGATTCGGAGTAAATTGTGGAAATGGAGATTCGCCACGTTGGAGTTCTCGGCTCCGGGATCATGGGGTCCGGGATTGCCGAATGTGCCGCCGAAGCCGGCTTCGATGTCACTCTGCGCTCCCGCAAGCAGGATACCGCGGACCAGATGCGCGTCAACGTAGAGAAGTCGCTCTTGCGCAAGATCGAGAAAGGCCGCATCAGCGAAGACCAAGGGCGGGAGATCCTGTCGCGGATAAAGGTGACCACGGACATCCGCTCGCTTTCGCACTGCCAACTCGTAATCGAGTCGGTGGTCGAGGACCTCGCCGTCAAGAAGCACCTGGTGTCGGAGGTTTCCGAGCTCGTCGAAGACGACGCGATCATCGCCACCAACACCTCGACGCTGCCCGTGGTTGAGATAGCGGCCGCCGCCCGGAAGCCTGAGCGCGTTTGCGGGATCCACTTCTTCAATCCCGCCACCGTCATGAAGCTCGTGGAAGTCGTACATCCCATCACCGCTGAAGACAAGGTCGTCGCCGCGGCCGTCGCCTTTGCAAAGACGTGCCACAAAGATGTGGTGACCGTCAAGGATCAGGCAGGCTTCATCGTGAATGCGCTGCTCTTCCCGTATCTCAACAACTCCATAAAGCTCTTCGAGCGTGGCATGGGTTCGATGGAGGAGATCGACGTGGCCATGAGGGGAGGGTGCGGGTTTCCGATGGGCCCCTTCGCGCTTCTCGACCTGGTCGGCCTCGACACCTCGCTTGCAATCCTCGATGCCCTGTACGAAGAGTTCGGCGACCCCAACTATGCGCCGGCCCCGCTCCTCAAGCGAATGGTCGCAGCCGGTTACCTGGGGCGCAAGACCAAGAGAGGCTTCTTCGACTACCGCTGAAGCCGCGATAAAGCCCTCGCCCACCCCCCACCACAGAGGTGCACATGACCGAGCCATCCGGCAGCCCCAATCACCTGGACTCCCCCGACCGGCCATGGGTGTTCCGCACCTACTCCGGCCACTCGACAGCCAAGGCCTCCAACGAGCTCTTCAGGTCCAACATTGCCAAGGGCCAAACCGGCCTTTCGATCGCCTTCGATCTCCCCACCCAGATCGGGTACGACCCGGACGACCCGGCCGCGGCCGGCGAGGTCGGCAAGGTCGGCGTACCCGTATTCCACCTTGGGCACATGAAGCAGCTCTTCGAGGGAATCCCCGTCGAACAGATGAACACCTCCATGACAATCAACGCCACGGCCGCGTGGCTCCTGGCCCTTTACGTCGCCCATGCACGCAGCCAGGGAGCGGACGAGTCGGCGCTGTCGGGCACCACGCAGAACGACATCATCAAGGAGTACCTCTCCCGCGGCACCTTCATCTTCCCGCCCGAGCACTCCAAGCGCCTGATCGTGGACATGATCGCCTACACGGTGCGCAACGTGCCCAAGTGGAACCCGATCAACATCTGCAGCTATCACCTGCAGGAGGCGGGGGCCACGCCGGTGCAGGAGATCGCATTCTCTCTCGCCAACGCGATTGCGGTCCTGGACGCGGTGCGCGACTCGGGTCAGGTCCCGGCGGAGGACTTCGCCGAGGTGGTCGGGAGAATCTCCTTCTTCGTCAACTCCGGCATCCGCTTCGTGGAGGAGGTCTGCAAGATGCGGGCCTTCGCCCTCCTTTGGGAGCGGATCTGCACTGAGCGCTACGGGGTTTCCGACCCCAAGCTTCGCCGCTTCCGCTACGGGGTACAGGTCAACTCTCTCGGACTGACCGAGGCCCAGCCGGAGAACAACGTGGCCCGAATTGTGCTAGAGGCCCTCGGGGTGACGCTCTCGCGAAGCTCCAGGGCCCGCGCGCTCCAGCTCCCGGCCTGGAACGAGGCCCTTGGCCTTCCCCGGCCCTGGGATCAGCAATGGTCGCTGCGCATCCAGCAGATTCTGGCGTACGAAACCGACCTGCTCGAGTACCCCGACATCTTTGACGGCTCCAAAGTGGTTGAGGGCATAACCGCGGAGCTGGCCGAGGCGGCGTGGGCCGAGTTGCAGGAGATCATCGGCCTCGGAGGAGCGTTCTCGGCCATCGATGAACTCAAGGCGCGCCTGGTACAGTCCCAGGCCGACCGCACGCGCCGCATCGAGACCGGCGAGCAGGTGGTGGTCGGGGTGAACCGCTTCACCGAGACCGACCCCTCGCCGCTTGTCTCACAGGAGAGAGCCTCCCACCTCGTGGTGGACCCTGCCGTGCAGCAGGCCCTCTTCGACGACGTCCGCAAGTGGAAGGGATCCCGCGACCCGGAACGGGTGGAGGCCGCACTCGCTGCGCTGGCCGAGGCAGCCAAGACCGGTACCAACATTATGGAGCCCTCCATCGAACTTGCGCTGTCCGGAGGAACCACCGGGGAATGGGCGGGGACGCTGCGCGAGATCTTCGGTGAGTTCCGGGCCCCGACCGGCATCGCAAAGGTCAGGACCAAGCCGATCGCCAGCCTCGAAGAGGTTCGGGCCCGCGCCCGTGCACTTCCGGGGGGCCCGCCGCGGATGCTCGTGGCCAAGCCCGGGCTGGACGGCCATTCGAACGGCGCCGAACAAATCGCCGTCGCGGCCAGAGATGCTGGCTTCGAGGTCATTTACCAGGGGATCCGCCTCACGCCGGCCCAAATCGCCAATGCGGCGCTGGAAGAGGACGTCGACGTCGTGGGCATCTCCATCCTCTCCGGCTCGCACCTGGAACTGGTCCCGGAGGTTGTAACCCGTATGCGCTCGCTGGGCAGCGAGGCAGCGGTGGTCGTCGGAGGCATCATTCCCGAGATTGACCACGCCGCGTTGCGGACTGCCGGAGTGGACGCAATCTACACGCCCAAGGACTTCGAGATCGCCTCCATCATGGATGACATCGAGCGACTGGTGGCTCAGCGGCGCGGGATTGACGACTGAAGGCGATCTGAGCTAAAACCTGAGCTGCACCGTGCCGAAAGTACCTGAGATGGATAGAGTTCAAACTCCGCTCGCAGCCATAGCCGTTTCGCTGGTGGCGGCGATCGCGGCCTGGGCATACCGTCCGCTGATCCTTGCATCGGCGGCCGCGTCGCTCGTCTGCGCCTGGGCACTCATACGCGCGCACAGGAGTGTGACCAAGACCGCCTCGGCGCCGGAGCCGGGTCTCGATGAGACGCCGCCCCTAGCGCCTTCCCTCGGCATGGAGCGGCTGAACTCCTTCCAGGAACACCTGAGCAATGACCCGGACACCGGCTTCATCACCTATCCCGTCTTTGCGGCAATCCTCGAGGCCAAGGTAGCGACGGCCAGGCGTCGCCTATGGCCGGTCACCGTCGTTCAGCTGGAGCTGGGCTTGGGCGCGGACGCAATCGAGTTGAGCGACGTCGCGGCCAACTCGATCCTCGGATTCAGCGCGCTCATGCGTGCGACCGTCAGAGAGGCCGACGTGTGCGCGCGCATCGGCAAATATCGCTTTGCCCTCATCCTCGAGGACACCGACGAGGAGGGCGGGGCCTGGGCGGCCGAGCGCCTGCAGGTGGCCCACGTCCGCTCAGGAGTCACATTGGTGGAGAAAATCTCGGCCGGAGTGGCGGGGTACCCCACAAACGGGGCAACCCCGAAGGAACTCCTCTCACGTTCGAACATGGCCCTGGAGAGGGCGCTGGCGAGCCTGGAGGAGCCGGGGGTCGGCCGAGTGGTGGTCGCTCCCAGCGTCCCCTACAAGGGATAGTCAGGGCAGGGGGCTCCTACCAGGGCCGCGGCCGCGCCAATACCACCGGCGCCGCCCACCACCTGCCCGAGAAGCGCCAGCCCGGAGCAGGCACCCTGTCGGGTGACGCGGCTTCGCCGGCGGCGGATACGAGCGTGACATAGGCCGCGGCGATGGCGGCAAGGGCTTCTTCGTCTGTCGGAATCGGGTTCTGGACCGCCATCTGCACTGCTCCTAGAGCGGAACGTTGCCGTGCTTGCGCTTGGGAAGGTCCTCGCGCTTGCTGGCGAGCACCGCCAGCGACTTGATCAGGATGCGGCGGGTGTCGGCCGGATCGATGACATCGTCGACTATCCCCCGCTCGGCGGCAACGTACGGGTTTGCGTACCGGTCAATGTACTCGTCCACCAGCTCCTTGCGCCGCGCCGCTGGATCGACCGCCGCGGCAAGCTCGCGCCGATAGACCACTTCGACCGCTCCTTGGGGGCCCATGACCGCCAGCTCCGCGGACGGCCAGGCGTACGCGAAGTCGGCGCCCACCGCCTTGGAGTTCATGACCACGTAGGCGCCTCCGTACGCCTTGCGCGTGATGACGGTGATTCGAGGCACCGTCGCCTCGCAGTAGGCGTAGAGGAGCTTGGCTCCATGGCGGATGATGCCCCCGTACTCCTGATCCACCCCGGGAAGGAACCCGGGCACATCCTCGAAGGTGATGACCGGAATGTTGAAGGAGTCGCAGGTGCGAACGAAGCGCGCCGCTTTCTCGGAGGAGTCGATGTCCAGGACGCCGGCGAGCACGGCAGGCTGGTTCCCCACAATTCCTACCACGTTCCCGTTCAAGCGGCCGAAGCCACAGGTGATGTTCTGGGCCCAATACGGGAAGTACTCCATGTACTCGCCGTCGTCCAGCACCGCCTGGATGACCTTCTTCATGTCGTAGGGCTGGTTGGGGCTGGTCGGCATCATCTCGGCCAGCTCGGGGGTGAGGCGCTCTGGATCGTCGGTGGGCTCCACGTAGGGAGGCGTCTCGAGATTGTTGGACGGCAGCATGGAGAGCAGGTAGCGGACCTCGTCGAGGACCTGCTTCTCGTCGTCGAAGACGAAGGTGGCCACGCCGCTCTTGGTGGCGTGGCTCATGGCCCCGCCAAGCTCCTCCAGGGTGACGTCCTCGCCCGTCACCGTCTTGACCACATCCGGACCGGTGATGAACATGTGCGAGGTCTCTTTGACCATGAAGATGAAGTCGGTCATGGCCGGCGAGTAGACCGCCCCTCCGGCACAGGGGCCAAGAATCACGCTGATCTGGGGTATCACTCCGGAAGAAGCCACATTGCGGTAGAAGATTCCGCCATAGGAATGGAGAGCCGCAACCCCCTCCTGTATACGGGCCCCGGCACCGTCGTTGAGGCCGATCATGGGCACACCGACCGAAGTTGCCAGGTCCATCACCTTGTGGATCTTCTCCGCGAAGACCTCCCCGAGGGCCCCGCCGAAGACCGTGAAGTCCTGAGAGAAAACGCAGACCCGGCGCCCGTCGATGGTGCCGAAGCCGGTTATCACGCCGTCGGTGTAGGGGCGCGTCTCCTCGAGGCCCATGCCGTGGGCGCGGTGCCGGGCCAGCATATCCAACTCCTGGAAGGATCCCTCGTCGAGCAGATACTCGATCCGCTCGCGGGCTGTCATCTTGCCCTTCTGGTGCTGCCTCTCCACCGCACGCGCGCTTCCGGCGTGCAGTGCCTGCTCCTTGCGGCTCCGCAGGTCGGCAATCTTCTCGGTCATGGAGTGCTCGGCCATGTATAGTTAGGCTACTCGACCGCCAGGGGCAAGAAC
>JAJZNF010000279.1 GCA_021847985.1 Actinomycetes bacterium
CGGACGTCACCGTGGTCGGTCTCTCCTCCGACCGCCTCTATCCCCTCGCCCAGCAATACGAGCTTGCCTCGATGCTGCCCGGTCGCAGGCCGGCCCGAGTCATCGACAGCGAGGTGGGCCACGACGGATTCCTGGTGGAGGTAGACGCCGTAGGAGAGGCGATCGGCGAAGCGCTATCAGTCCGCTAGCGGCCTATTGGCCAGGTTCCTCCAGCTCGCCGGCATGGCCCCGGCTGTGCGGTCCGACCCGTTTTTGATTTGCGGGCGTGACCTCTTCCCCTAGGTCAGGCCGCAGGCGCAACGAATAATTGCGGCGAAGGCGCGAGGCGGGAGGTGCGCAATGCGTGGCATCTTGGGAATACCAGTCCTACTGGCCGCCATTGTCGCTGCCGCCGTTTGGCTGCTCGTCTGGCACCGCCGGTCTCAAGCCGGGGACGGTTCCGCCGCCGCCGCGCCTCCGCAGGCGCCGGAAGTGGAGAAAGAGGCTCCTGTGCGCGTCCCGGCCATGGCAGGAGCGCGTGATCGCCGACTGGCCGAAGAGCTGGGGCGTTGGACCGGCGCCGGGCTGATCACCCCCTCCGAGTCACAGGCGATCATCGCCTATGAAGAGGGCCACAGGGCCGCCGTGGGGTCCGAACGCCCAGCCGTCGGCCGTGCCCGCAAGATTCCGGCAGCGGCCGAGGCGATGGGCTATCTGGGCGGAGCGCTCGTGGTGATAGGCATGACGCTCACCGCCACGCGTTTCTGGGCGGAATTCTCCGTCTCCACTCGCCTGATACTGACCGGTGTCGTTGCCGCCGTGCTCATTGCCGCCGGTGGCTTGATTCACGAGGCCGCCGACCCGGCACTTGCACGTTTCCGCTGGTTCATCTGGCTTGCCTCCTCCGCCGTGACGGGCGTGTTCTTCGGCGTGCTCGGAATGCAGCAGTTCGACCTCAGCTCGAAGGGCACGACGCTTTTGACCGCTGCCGCGATTTCGCTGCAGGCGGGTCTTCTCTGGTGGTGGAAGGAGCGCCCGATCCAACAGGTGGTCACGCTCGGGGCGGTTCTGGTGGTGGCGGCGGCACTTGCGGCGGTCCTGTTTGCCGAATCGCCGCAGTGGCAGGTCGGCATCGCGCTTTGGCTGGTTGGCGTGGCATACGTGGTGGCCGCCCTCCGGCGGTGGACTCCCGGCTTCCAGCTCACCGAGCTGCTCGGCGCAGTGGCGACGGTGGTGGGCGGAATCTTCGTGATCAATGCCTGGCAGGGCGGGGGCGCTCTCTTCTTGATGGCGGACGGCATCGCGCTGCTGGCCCTGGCCGAGATCCGCGGCCTCCTGCCCGGCCGTGCCGACGGCCTGATTCTCGGAGTGGTGGGAGTCGTCGGCGTGTTTCAGGCTTTGCCCCCCGCCCTCACTTATTACTCCAGGGATGCGGCGATCGTCGTTGGCTGCCTGGCGTGGGTGGCGGGGGCCGCAGTGCTCCTCCTGGGCGTCCGAGGACTTGTGTTGACGCCGCGACTGGCGGAGGCGGCAGCAGGGGCGATTCTGGCGGCGGCGGGCGCCATAACCGCAAATCAATCGGAGCCTTTTGCCCTCGTCTGTGGGGTTGTCACCTCGGTGCTGCTCGTCGCCCTGGGAACGCGTCCGGGAATGGTGCTTATGTCGGCCTTCGGCTCGATCGGGCTGCTCATCTACGTCACCTGGAGCGTCAACTATTTCTTCCCTGGCCAGGCTCAGGCTCCCTTGGTGATGACGGTCGCAGGACTGCTAGTCATCGGAGTCGCGGTTTGGATGGCCCGGCTGCGCGGACGTTTCCTTTCCGAGCTTCGCCTGCGTGATGTGCGTCACCCGGGCAGCCGCGGCTAAAGCCGAGTGGGCCCGGATATCTTGCTGCGTAGCGATGGAATCGGTGCGGCTGTTGCGAATCGGCGGCCGCGATCGGTTACTTGAACAGTAAGCATGGGATTCGATCAACCGCGCTTGCGCCTCCTGTTCCACTCTCGGAGCCGATCGGCGGGCAAGGCTTTTTGCCCAGTGGGCGATTCCGAGAACCGGAGTAGGTTTTCGGACGCTTCGGCGCCCGGAATTCGGACAAGAGGCCGGTGTGGGGCCGCCGCTTCGGATCCGCACCCTTGGTGTCAGAGGACGTATATGGCGGTTGAAGCTCGCGCACAGATCTTGGAGCAGCACTTTCACGAGGACATGATCGCCCTCTGCCACGCGCTGCGAGCAGAGGGGTATTGGCCCTCCTCCTTCTACCGCTCGGTGGTAGAGATCGGTGGTCTTCGCGCCGCCAAGCGCCTGCTGCACTCGGTGAACTACAGCGACGGCTTCCTCCGTCTGGAGGCGATGGGGCGCATGGCGTGGAGCATCGAGTCTCACGCCCTCTATCCCTGGTACGAGGAGCTCTTCACCGACGAGGAGCTGGACGTCGCCCGCTCACGCCTGATGGCCTTCCACTTCAGCGGCCATCTGTTCGGCCCCAAGCTTTCCGATGTGCCGGAGTGGTATCGCGACCTGTCCGAACCGTAGCCATCGCGCCCGGAGGCCGCCTCAGGCCGGGTTTTCGAACTCCATGTGGGTTGCCAGGCATGCCTCGTTTCCCTCCGGGTCCGCCAGGACCCACCAGGCCGGGGCGTGCCCGCTGGTCACGATCCGCCCGCCGGCGGCGATGGCCGCGTCAATTCGAAGACGGACCTGGTCATGAGGAACATAGATATCGAGATGTACCCGGTTGCGTTGGGTGCGCGGGGCGTCCATCTGCTGGAACCATATCCAGGGCGAGATGGCGTCGGGATCGATGATGTCCTCCTCACCCTTTGCCACGTATCCCAGCACCGCCATCCAGAAGGGCGCGACGGCCGGGATGGAGATCGCGTCGATGGCAAGCAGGACCTCTTTGACCGAAACGTGCCCGGAGGTCAAACCGAGTGCCGCCGCCTGAGCGGATATGGCCCGTGCGAGGGACACATCAGCGCTGCTGGGCGCTCCCGCGTCACGGAAGGCCAAGCGGATGGTGACGCTGTTGGAGCGCAGGTCCGCCTCGGGTTGGCAATCCAGGCCCTCGGCCAGCTCCGAGATTCGTTCCAGGAGGCCGGCGCCTTGGGCAAAGGAAGGGGTGCTAACCCGTGTCGCTGCGCAGGTGGCCAGCACCCGCCAGTTGCCCGTGCCCTCCGAGGCATGGAACTGGGCGGGGGTGATCAGGTCGCGCATGGAGCGAATTTATCACTGCGGCCCATCCCGGGCCCTTAGTGGCAGGCGGCACTTGCCGCCCGAATTCCTTTTCCTGCGGCCCAAGCCGCGTTACCCTCTCAGTAGAGACCCGAGCCGGGGCGGTGCTCCGATCCGCCTTGTCCGGCGCATTGCGCCGGGGTGCCCGTGAAGGGCCGTCGATGGG
Source organism: Actinomycetes bacterium (assembly GCA_021847985.1). GTDB lineage: Bacteria > Actinomycetota > Acidimicrobiia > Acidimicrobiales > Acidimicrobiaceae > Acidithrix. Next base: position 3,377 of record JAJZNF010000279.1, read on the forward strand.
AGGTGCCCCATGGCCGCACCGAAGTATGTCCGCTTCTTCGAAGAGTTCGGGATAGGTGACGTTCCCCTTGTGGGAGGCAAGAACGCTTCGCTCGGGGAGATGTACCGGAACCTGGCCGGCCCCGGCGTGCGCGTGCCCAACGGCTTCGCCGTCACCGCGGATGCCTACCGCCACGTTCTCGAGGAGGCCGGCGCTTTGGAGCGCTTGCACGCCATCCTCGACGATCTCGATCCGTCCGATGTCGCCGACTTGGCCCGGCGGGCGAAGAAGGCTCGGGAGGTCGTTCTGGGAGCGCCCCTGCCCGCCGACCTGACTGTCGAGATCCTCGAGGCCTATGGACGGTTGCAGGACCAGTATGGGATGGAGGTGAGCCTGGCGGTACGCTCGTCGGCCACGGCCGAGGACCTGCCGACGGCCAGCTTCGCCGGGCAGCAGGAGACCTTTCTCAACATCCGCGGGGAGCAGAGCCTTCTCGATTCCTGCCGGCGCTGCTTTGCGAGCATGTTCACGGATCGCGCCATTCACTACCGGTCAGATCAGGGATTCGACCAATTCAAGGTGGCACTGTCCATCGGCATAATGAAAATGGTCCGCTCCGATCTGGCGGCTTCCGGGGTGATGTTCACCCTGGACACCGAGTCCGGCTTCCGGGACGTCGTCTTCGTCACCGGGTCGTGGGGTCTGGGTGAGAACGTGGTCCAGGGCGCGGTCGACCCGGACGAGTTCTACGTGCACAAGCCGACCTACGAGGCGGGCCACCACGCCGTGCTTCGCCGGCGGCTTGGCGACAAGGCGGTGAAGATGATCTTCGTCGAGGGCGGCACCAGGCGCACCACCCGCAACGTCCCCACCCCTCGCGCCGATAGGGAGCGCTTTTGCCTCACGGACGCCGACGTGCTGGAGCTCGCCGGCGCGGCGATCGCGGTGGAGCGCCACTATGGGCGTCCCATGGACATCGAGTGGGCCAAGGACGGAGTGGACGGGAAGATCTATCTGGTGCAGGCCCGGCCGGAGACCGTGGCGTCGCAGAGGAGCAACCTGGAGACGAGGAGCTATGTGCTCGACGGAGGCGCGCCTGTGCTCGCCCAGGGGCGCTCGGTCGGAGAGGCGATCGCCTCCGGGCGGCCGCGGGTCATCGACAGTCCCAGCCGGCTGGCCGACTTCGAGGAGGGCGAGGTGCTCGTCGCCGACACCACTACCCCGGACTGGGAGCCGGTGATGAAGCGTGCAGCGGCGATTGTCACCAATCGCGGAGGAAGGACCTGCCATGCGGCAATCGTCGCCCGGGAGCTCGGCATTCCCGCCGTTGTCGGCACCGGGTGCGCAACCACCGCTGTCTCCGACGCCGGCAAGGTGACGGTGTCCTGCGCAGAGGGGGAGACCGGCCGCGTCTACGCAGGCGAGATTCCCTTCCACGTAGAACGAATCGACCTGGGGGAGCTTGCCCGTCCGGCCACCAGGATCATGATCAACCTCGGCAACCCGGATCTGGCCTTCAAGACCTCGCTCCTGCCCAACGATGGCGTGGGCCTGGTGCGCATGGAGTTCATCATCACCGAGTCGATCCGGGCGCACCCGCTCGCGCTCCTGCATCCCGAGCGCATCACCGACCCGGCCGCGCGCAGGGAGGTCGCGGCATTGACGAGGGGTTATCCCGATGGGGGGAGCTTCTTCGTCGAGCGTCTCTCGGAGGGCGTCGGAACCATTGCCGCAGCGTTCTGGCCCAAACCGGTGGTGGTGCGGATGTCGGACTTCAAGACCAACGAGTACGCGAGCCTGCTGGGAGGCTCCGCCTTCGAGCCCCAGGAGGCGAACCCCATGCTCGGCTTCAGAGGTGCCTCGCGCTATGCGCACCCCGCCTATGCCGAGGGGTTCGCCCTCGAGTGCGCGGCCATGAGGCGGGTGCGAGAGGAAATGGGTCTCACCAACGTGGTTTTGATGCTTCCCTTTGTGCGGCGTGTCGCCGAGGCCGAGGCGGTCCTGGCGCGCATGGCGGAGCTGGGACTCGAGCGCGGCAAGAACGGCTTGGAGGTGTACGCCATGTGTGAGATACCCAACAATGTCGTTCTCGTCGACCGCTTTGCCCGCCATTTCGATGGTTTCTCCATCGGATCCAACGACCTGACCCAGCTCACACTGGGTGTGGATCGCGACAGCGACTTGGTCTCCTTTGACTACGACGAAAGGGACGAAGGCGTGAAGGAGATGATCCGGATGGCCGTCGAGGGGTGCCGGCGCAACGGGATCCACTCGGGCCTGTGCGGACAAGCGCCCTCCGACTATCCGGAGATGGCCGAATACCTTGTCGAGCTGGGCATCGACTCCATGTCCCTCAACCCCGACACCGTCATCAAGACCACTCGGCACGTGTTGGAGGTCGAGGGGCGTCTGGGGCGTTCAGTGGCGCCCGCCCGGACGGAGTAGTCGGCACCGGGCCCGGCCGGCTTTCGGATCGGCGGCTCCGCGACGGGCACCGCCAGGGAAAAAGTGCGGATTCGCCTCCGGTGTGCGCCTAAATGTTGACGTAAGCCGGCACGAAAACTTTCGCGCTTGGCTGCTAAATTCGGTTGTTTTTTACCGTT
>JAJZNF010000138.1 GCA_021847985.1 Actinomycetes bacterium
AGGACCTCGAGCAAGGCTCCGCGTCTACTCCTCCAGCGAGGAGAGCTCCGCTTCGACGTCCGCGACCTCGGCTTCGAGCCGTGCCAGCAGCTCGTCCCGGAAGGAGGCGAGTCCAGCCGGGGAAATCCAAGGTGCCGTCTCTTCGGGCTCGGGAGACTGCTCGGCGGACATGCTCAACCCCCCGAGACCGGAGGCAGTATTGCGATCTCGCTCTCGGCTGTGACCTGGTCCGAGCCGGAGGCCGGCTCGCCGTCGAGCCAGATGCGGCAGTGCGGCATCAGGGCCTTAAATGATTCCCCTGCTTGCGCGGCAATTTCCGAAACCGCTTGGTCGACTGTGGAGGCTTCGACGCGCACCTCGCCGCGGCCGACGATCTCCCTCAGTTGCGCGAACAGCTTCACAACGGCCATTGAGACCAAACTAGCCAGGCGGCGGCGGGCCGGCCAACGCCTTCATCCTTCCGGGTTGTCGGGAGTGCGATTCGGAGTGGTTGCGAAACGCACCTCGACGTTCCTCCATCTCCGCGATCCCGACCAGGGGGCCGGCACAGCGTCGACCCGGTAGCAGAGGTCGTGGATCACGTGCTCGTAGTTGACGCGCCAGCCCTGGAAATGCCTGAACGCCTCGGCTCCGTCGCGCTCTATCGGGAAGCCCGCCAGCCGCAGCTTCTCCACCGCCTCGTCGAACTCCGCCCGGGTCACCGCGATCGGCTGGGTGGGGAGCGGGTCGGGGTCGAAGGGGATGCGCAGTGACTGGGCGATGTCGCGCAGGGCCTGGAAGCCGGCCTGGACGCAGAGGCGAGCCTGCATGGGGGCCTCCTGGGGGGCCAGCGCCAGGTGCATGGAGGCGCTGTCCAGCACGGCCAGGAGCGAGACGATCCAGGAGTTGTTGTTCCCTGGGGACCGGAATCTGAGCAGGATGGGATAGCTGGTGTGGGTCTCCGCGACACGGGCCGACCACTGCTCCCAGCTGTGATAGATGCTGGCGAGATCGGCGACGTAGTTGCCCATGGCCGCCCGGCGCAGGATCTCCGGCCCCCAGGCGGGCTGCCCGGCCTCCGACTTCAGCAGCGTCACATCGGTCTCGCGCTGGTTGTAGGCGGCGTACAAGGTTGGAAGGTACGCGATCTGCAGGGCGACCACGATCATGCCGGTGAAGCCCGTGACGACGTCCACCGCCGTCGCGTAAGCGCCTGGGCTGTGGATCATCCCCAGGGTCACCAGCGACGAGCCCGCCTCCTCAACCGCAGCGGGAACGCTTGCGGCCACCGGGTAGATCAGGAGCGAGGCACCGATCAGGAAGGACATCGCCCAGGCGCCGAGAATGACGAAGAGCACCGCAGCCGGCTGAGCCGCCAGCAGCAGGTTGCGCCTCTCGTAAGTCCTCATGCCCGAAGTCGCAAGCGTGAAGACCCCCCCTACAAGCTGGTCGGTCACCTTGGTCATGCGCGTGATCGTGCCGCCCGGCACCACGAGGGACTTCAGCACGCTGGAGATCGTCACTCCGAAGAGCGCAATGCCAAGAATCGCGGCGGCAATCTTCACCTGCGGTTCCTCTCGTCTCGGCTGCATAAGAGGTTAACAGAAGCGGGGGTCCCGCTACCGCCGGCGGACCGCGCTTCCCAACGCGATTTGTATGCGCCGGCCGCAGGCAGGTGGTCCAGCCTTATTTGAGCCAATCCATGCGGGCCCATTAGCCTGGCTTGGGCTCTTTTCTTGGAGGATCGTTGCGCGACAGAGCTGGAGCGGAGGCGGCCAGGGGGATCAGGCGCGGCCAGGCCGTGGTCTTTGCCGCCACCGCAGGCTTCACCGTGGCGAGCACCTACTACTTCCAGCCGCTCTTTCCGGTGGTCGGGGCTTCGCTGCACGTTCCTGCCGCGAGTGCCTCCTGGATCTCCACGGTTCTCCAGCTGGGCTACGCTCTCGGCCTCTTCCTGGTGGTTCCCCTCGGCGATTACTTCGACCGCAGGCATCTGGTGCCGCTGCTGATGCTTCTCTCCGCCGTCGGCTTGGTTGGCATATCGGTGTCGGGGTCCCTTGGTGAGCTGCTGGCCTGGTGCGCCGTGGTGGGGGTGACCTCGGCGGTTGCCCAGGTGGTGGTGGGAATGGTGGCCACCATCGCTACGCCTTCCGAGCGCGGTGCGGCCATAGGCAACGTGATGACCGGGCTTTTGCTGGGGATCCTGCTGGCGCGCACCGTGGCGGGACTGGTCGCCCAGTTCGCCAACTGGCGGCTGGTCTTCGTCGGTTCGGCGGTGGTGGTTGCCGCACTTGCCTGGTTCTCCGCCAGGTCCATTCCCCAGATTCCCAAGGGACACCAGGGGACCTACAGGCAGCTCCTCGCCTCTCTCGGGCACACCTTTGTGGAGGAGCCGGTGGTGCGCAGGGCGGCTCTTATCGGAGCCTTGAACTTCGCTTGTTTCTCCATCTTCTGGAACACCTCGTCGCTGCATCTCTCCGCCCCTCCGTTGGGTCTGGACGCCGCAAGCATCGGTCTTTTCGGGCTGGTCGGGGTAGCCGGCGCCTTGGCGGCGCGCCTTGCCGGGCGACTCGCAGACAGAGGGCGCCAGTTGCTCACCTCTCTGGTGATGAACGTGCTAATCGCCGCCTCGTTCCTGATGCTCTTCGCGATGCCCGACAACCTGTGGATGGTCATCGCCGCCGTGGTCGTGCTCGACTTCGGCGTGCAGGGCTCGCACATTTCCAACCAGTCGATGATCTTTTCGATCCGGCCCGAGGCACGCAGCCGCATCACCGGGATCTACATGACCGCGTATTTCCTCGGCGGCTCGGTGGGATCCTTCTTTTCCACGCTTGCCTACCGCGACGCCGGTTACCGGGCCGTGCTGGTGGGTGCGACGGCCTTCGCCGTTCTCGCCATCGGAGCGCGAATGATCAAGCTCCGTGGGTCCACCTAGCGCCGATTCACCGAAGGACGCGGTGCTACCGTGGCCATTGAAGCCGTGGACACGATGGGAGCGGCGATGCGCAATCACGCCGGCTGGGGCGAGGTGGAGGGCGCGCTTAGCGCCGCCGAGCTGGAGACTTTGACGTCGCTGCTGGAGGCCGCACTCGGAGGCCGCCCCTCATATCACCATCCGGTTCCGCTTTCCTCCATCGAAATGCCATCCTCCAGGCTTGGTCGCCTTCCGCCGGCGCTTGCCGGAATGGTCGACGGCGATACGTTTTCGCGGGCGCTCCACAGCTATGGCCGCTCCTTCCCGGAACTGGTGCGCGCCCGATCCGGGGACTTTTCGGACGCCGTCGACGGGGTGCTGCACCCGGCTGACGAGACGGAAGTGGCCGAGGCGCTCGACTTTGCCGCGCGCGCAGGCGCGGTCGTCGTCCCCTTTGGAGGCGGTTCCAGCGTGGTCGGAGGTATCGGCCCCCTGCATCGCCGCGATCATCCACTGGTGCTTGCTCTCGACACCGGGCGGCTCGACACCGTCGCGGAGCTGGATCCCATCAGCCAGACGGCGCGCCTTGGGGCCGGCCTGCTCGGCCCGGCTCTGGAGGCTGCTCTTCGGCCCCACGGCCTCACGCTCCGGCATTTCCCGCAGAGCTTCGAGTTCTCCTCGCTCGGGGGATGGATCGCAACGCGCTCCGGGGGCCATTTCGCCGTGGGCACCACCCACATCGAGGACTTCGTCTCGGCCCTAACCATGGTCTCGCCTGCCGGGGTTTTGAGGACGCGCCCCCTTCCGGCTTCGGGCGCGGGTCCGGCCCTGGAGCGGATACTCGCCGGCAGCGAGGGCGCTTTTGGAGTCATAACCGAGGCGACCATGAAGCTCGCAGCCCGCCCTGTTTATCGGGCCTCGGCATCGGTCGTCTTCCCCTCCATGGCGGCCGCGCTCGGCGCGCTGGCGGAGTTGGTGAGGTCGCGTCTGAACCCCGCGAACTGCAGGGTGCTCGACGAGAGCGAGTCGCTGCGCTCCGGCCTGGGGGCCAAGGTTCGCATGCTCGTCGCCTTCGAATCCCCGAACACCCCCGTCGACGCCTTGCTGTCGGCGGCGCTCGAACTGCTCGGTGCCGAGGGGGGCATAAAAGAAGCCGAGGAGGGTGGAGGCGGGAGGAGCGGGGCCGCCGATCGTTGGAGGTCTTCGTTCATCCGCGCTCCCTACTTCGCCGATGCCATCGTCGGGATGGGCCTGGTGGTGGAGACCTTCGAGACATCCGTCAGCTACGCGGGCTTCCCGGAGCTGGACGAGGCGGCCAGGCGGGCGATTTCGCGAGTGGAGCGGGCAAGGGGAGCGCGGGGGTTCGTATCCTGCCGGGTCACTCACGCCTACAGTGACGGGCTCGCCCCTTATTACACGGTGATCGCCTCGCCGGGAACGGCGGATCCACTCGCCTTCTGGGCCGAGTTGAAAGAGGCCGTCACCGAGGCATTCGTGCATCACGGCGGCGCGGTGACCCATCATCACGGGGTGGGGCGCTACCACCGGCCGGCCTTCGAGGAGAGCATCGGCGAGGCGGGACGGGCCGCCCTGGGAGCGCTTCGGCGCCACTTCGACCCGCAGGGGCTGATGAACCCGGGCGTGCTTCTCGGATAGCTTGAAGGTTGGGGCCGAGCTGATTCAAGCGCACGATGAAAGGCACGAGGTGGGCGGAGCTGCTTTCTATAGGCAAGTGGGCGAGAACTCGTTTGTGGCCGACCCGGCCACCATCGGACCATGGTCTCCCGACGCCCAGCACGGCGGTCCACCCTGCGCGCTGCTTGCCTCGGCGATCGAGGACGTTTCCGCCGCGGACGGCACCGAGATCTCCAACCTTTCCGTCGAATTCCTCAAGCCGGTGCCCCTGGGGCGGCTGGAAGTCGGGGTGCGGTGCTTGAGGCCCGGTTTCAAGATCGCCCTGTACGAGGCCGAACTGGGCAACGACGAAGGGCCGTGTCTGCTGGCTCGCGCCTGGCGCACGCGCCGCGAGGAGGGGCGGTCGCCCGCGGTCTCGCTGGCGGAGCCGGTGGGCTTCGATCCCGCTGATCTCCCCTCGGCCGCCCTCGACCACTTCCCTTACATCGCTCAAGTCGACTGGCGCTTCGAGAAGGGGGCGTTCTCGGATCCGGGGCCGGCCCTCGTGCATGCCCGCCCGCGCATCCCGCTCGTGGAGGGAAGGGATATAACGGGCCTGGAGGCGCTGCTGGTGATGGTCGATTCGGCCAACGGCTTTTCGCAGGAGCTTCCGATGGACCGCTATCTGTATGTGCCCGTTTCGCTCCTGCTGAGCCTCGTCGCCATTCCGGATCCGGCGAAGTTCATCAGCTTCGACTCGCGCACCCGCATCTCCTCGAGCGGCATCGGCATCACCGAGACCACCATTTCCCAGGAGGGTATGTATCTCGGATCCGCCATGCACACCCTCTACGTCGAGGAGAAGAAGCAACAGTAACCTTGCCTCAGGCGAGCCCCGCCAGCCGCTCGGCGATGTCGAGTGTGTCCTCGGCCGCCGACATCTCGCGCGCCGCGGCCTCGAAGGCCGGCTCGGCGAGCACACGGGCGAGTGCATCGGCTATTTCTCGGGCACCTCCGTCCGGCCAGGCCGGCACCGCCAGGCCCGCACCGCTCGCCTCGAGCGCAACCGCATTGGCGAAGTGGTCGGCGAAGAGGGGAACAACCACCACGGGGGTGCCCGAACCCAGCGCCTCGAGCAGCGTCCCGGAGCCGCCGTGGCAGAGAACCGCCCGTACCCCCGACCGCTGCTCCCTCGTTGCCCAGGCGCGCACCTCGACGTTGGGAGGGGGAGTCCCGAGTTCGGAGGGGTCGAAAGCCCAGCCGGTGGTCATGAGAGCACGCAGTCCGGTGCGGCCGAGCGCCTCCAAGGCGAGGTGGTAAGCGCCGCGCAACGGCGCCATCGAACCGGCCATGCTGCCCAGGGTTGCGTAGACGACCGGACCGGTTGCGGGGCCGCCACTGTCCCTGGCGGGATCCGTGCGGTACCTCCATGTCTGTGTGA
>JAJZNF010000198.1 GCA_021847985.1 Actinomycetes bacterium
GAGGAGATCTCGGCGGTCGCCGGACCCACGATGGTCGTCATAAGCCCTACAAATATCCAGCCCCACACCATGACGGACGGCCCGCCCGTGTTCATGCCGTATCCGTACAGAGTCAGGGCTCCTGACAGGATCGAGATGATGGTGAACGAAACCGCGAAGTTGGAGAAGCCGCTCATGGAGCGGCGCAGTTCCTGCGCGTACCCGAGTGCGTGGAGCCTCTTGGTGTCGGCGTCGAGCAGCTCGGGGTGCGGCCCCTCGCTCAAGTGTGGGTCGGTCATAGCCGGCTCCTCCTGTTCACGCTGTGCTGCGAACTGCGTATCGTCGCAGCCCCGCTCCGGTGCAGCGGTTAGTCGGCAATTATTCCATGCACTTTCACGGAAAGCGCGCGAAAAAATATTAATTTCATGAAAATATTCTCTAAAGGGATTTTCATGCCCGCCACTCGGGCATTCAACCTTGGCGCACTTGACCGAGCGCGACCTTCAGAGTTGCCGTTGCTTCACTGAGGTGCTTTCTGACGGTGCCCGGCATGATCCCCATGCTTGCGGCTATCTCCTTGGTGGACATCGAGCCCGCGATCCTTGCCACCAGGCAGGCTCGCGACCTCGGCGGGAGGCCGTCGACCACGGCGGCCACCTCGTCCAGCGTACAGACAAGATCCTCGAAGGTTTCCTCGCTGGGCTCGCCGGCCGACAGTGCCAGCAGCGGCCAGGCCGCGCTCCTCCTGCGGGCGTGCTTTGCCAACTGGCGGAAGGCGCAACGGTATAGGTATCCATCGGGGCGTCCGTGCCGGTTGGCGGCGGCCCAGTGCGTCATCACGATCGCGAAGGCCTCTTGTGCGAGATCCTCTTCGCTCCCGCCCGCTCCCGCCAACGCCAGTGTGTGCACAAGCTTGGGGTAGTTGGCACGGAAGAAGTCGCTGAAGCCGGTCTCGCCGGCCCGGGCATCGCCGGAAGGGCCGGTGACCCCTGCGCTCGCGCTCATAGGATGCCCCAACTCTACTCCGGCCCGCGATGGCCGCTCAGCCCTGGGGGGTGGGGGCGGTCGTCCCGGACTGGGTTGCCTGCCAAGAGCCGGAGACGGAGGTGGCATCCGCGCCGGTTGCCAGGGGCGCCGGAAGCGCCGGGAGTGAGAGGTGGAAGGACGCAGAGGTGCCCGGCTGGAGCTGGAGGGAGAGTGCCGGCGCGGCGTTCGAGTTCTGACTCGGGGGGAAGAGCGTCGCGAGAATCGCCCAGCCGCTGTCGGAGTACGGCGCGGCGTAACCGGTGGTGGGTCCGGCCGGACCGTCGAGGACGGTTCCCTGTTGGGATAGAAGCGCCGCGGTCGGTGTGCCGGGCGGCAGGCTGACGGAGACCGCTACCAGTCGCGACCCGTCGGGCAATGTGTAGGCTTGCTCGATCCAGCTACCTCCCGCCAGACCGGCACTCGACAGGAAGGTCCCCGCGAAGCTTCCGTAGGAGACGGTGATCTTCAACTGGTTCAACGCCGAAGTGGTAGCCAGCTCGCACTTCGGTATGCTGCCGGTTCCCGAGGGCGGCAGCGTCTCCAGGGGCGTGGTGGCCGACGGCACGCTCTGCGACGAGCCGGCGAGCGTCGTCGATCCCGGCGGAGAAGTGATTGTTTGAGTGGTGCCGGAGTCGGGCACAATCGTTCCCGTCGCGGCGGGTGCGCTCCCGACGCTTCCCCCGACCCCTCCTTGCACGCTCCCGCCGTCCTGGCAGGAGGGCACCGGGTACGGCGCGAAGAGCGGGCTCGCCGAGATCTTCACACCGGAGGGCGTGGTGCGCGTGAAGTAGGCGCCTTGGGCCACGCCTCCGGTGTTGCCAGGGCCTGTGCCCGGGGTGATGGAGCCGCCGGTGCCAGGGCCGGCTTCGCCCGGTGATTGACTGCCGATCAAGGGACCGGGCCCGGAATTTGCGGCGGTGGCGGCGCGCACCGGCGCACGGTTGAGGAGTACCGCCGCGGCAAGGGCAAGTGCCGCTACTGCAACCAGGGACGATCCCGCGGTGATGCGCGCGAAGCGCCTTTGGCGGCGCGAGGCACGCTGCACCACGGACTCGAGGGCCCGCGCGCTTGAGTCGGCACCTGGTTCGCCATCGGCGTGATTCTGGTCGAACGTCATGCCTTAAACAGTCATCCGCGGGGCGAAACGCGTAGTCACCCCAGGATGATCTTCAATAACCGGCGGCAAGCTCCTCGAGCAGATCGAAGGAAGGCACGAAGTAGTACGCACCGCTCTCAGGAGTGCTGAAACGGGTGAGCGCGTCACGGACGCCGTCGGTCTCACCCGCCATGCTCGCCAACATCAGCGCCACCCTGCCTTGGTCGCGGGTGAAGGCGATGAAAAGCAGACCGTGGTTGTCCGCGTCGCCGAAAGGCACGGATCGCCTGTAGATGGCGAGCGCCTCACCTCCGACCTTCAAAGAAGTGCGGGAAACGTGAGCATTGGCCGGCATGCGCTCCTCGTCGAATTCGACCGAGTCCTGCTTGGTCCTGCCGATGACGTTTTCCTGCTCCTCGGTGCTCAGCGCCGAGAATGAATCCAGGTCGTGGCGCCACCGCTGGACAAGCGCTATGGATGAGCCGGCCAATCGGGCCGGTTCCCTGACAAGCGCCACCTCGGCTGCCTCCGCCGCGGGGGGATTCTCGGTGCCGTCGATGAAACCGGTCAGGTCGCGATTGCCTTGGTACCCCCAACCCGTAGTTGCGCGCGCGATCCTGACTGCTCCTCCGACCAATGCCAGCGCGGCGCGTGTGCAGTCGAAGGCGCGGTCCTGGGAGCCCGCAGCGAACCAAAGCCACAGGTCGGCCTGTGTCGCGGGCATCGAGAAGCCGCCCACCCCCTCGACCGGATCGGAGAAGTCCTCCGCCATCACCGGGATATCCATCTGGTGGACGAACAGGGACGGGCGAACGCCGACCACCAGGTTCACGCCTTTGGTGGTGTCCAGATCGAGAGCGAAGCGCGCGAGCGCCCCCAGTGTCGAGTGCCCATATTCGGGGTGGACAAGTTCCAGTTCGACGATGGAATGGGCACCCGTGCCGAGTGCGAAGATTCCACTTTGTGGGAGTCCCATGGCCGCCTATCCGCTCTGGGCGGGACCATCCAATGTGGCCCGCTCGTCCCCTCGGGTTAGTTCTTCGGGATCTCGTTCCAGGGGAGATCCTTATCGCCGCGTGGCTCCCCGGGGAGGCCAAGCACGCGCTCTCCCAGGATGTTCCGCATGATCTCGCTGGTGCCTCCCTCGATGGAGTTGGCGCGAGATCGCAGGAACATCTTCTGGATGCCGCGCTGGCCACGCTCGAGGCCGACTCCTGCCAGCTCGGGGCGAGTCATCTCGTAGGAGCCGAAGCGCAGGCCCTCCGCCCCCAAGTTATCGATACAGAAGTTGTATATTTCCTGGTTCAGTTCGGCCGAGGCAAGTTTGCCAACCGATCCTTCCGGCCCCGGATTTCCGGCTTTGCGAGCTTGGCCCGCTCTGAAAGTGGTGAGCCGATTGACCTCCGCCCTGACCCACAGCTTCATCAGCTCGTCCCGCTTGCCGGGAGACTTGTGCTTCGATTCTTTGTAGACCCTGACCGCTTCGGCGATGGCGCCGGAGCCACGTGGGGCGATGTTGCCACCCAGGGAGACCCGCTCATTCATGAGGGTGGTGATCGCCACGCTCCAACCTTTGCCCACTTCGCCCAGCCGCTGGGCGTCCGGTATGCGGGCACCGTTGAAGTAGACCTCGTTGAACTCTGCTTCGCCGGTCATTTGCCGCAGCGGGCGCACTTCGACCCCAGGAGAACGCATGTCGACGATGAAATAGGTGAGGCCGTTGTGCTTAGGAACGTTCGGGTCGGTGCGTGTTACCAGCATTCCCCAGCTCGAGATATGAGCGAGGGTTGTCCATACCTTCTGGCCGGTGACGACCCACTCGTCTCCGTCGCGCTCGGCTCGGGTGGCTAGCGCGGCGACATCGCTTCCCGCGTTCGGCTCGGAGAAGAGTTGGCACCAGATCTCCTCGGTGGTGAACATGGGGCGAAGCACGCGCTCCGCCAGCTCGCGGTTGGCGTAGGTGGCCACCGTGGGGGCTCCCATGCCGATTCCGATGGGATTTCGGGCAAAGTTGTTGGGGGCTCCCACTGAGCGCAGGCGGGACGCCACTTGATCGTTCAAGGCAGGGGACAGCCCAAGACCGCCCATTCCGGCGGGGAAGTGCACCCAGGCCAACCCGAGGTCGTATTGAGCGCCCCAGAACTCCTGCGGGGGCGTCTTGTCGGGCGGGAACTTGGCGAGCAGCTCATCGAGCTTCTCCTTCACCAAGTTTGCCTGGTCCTGATCCGCCTCTCGCTCGGCGTGGATTGACGACATGGCTTCCTTTCAGGTGATCGCGTGCGCCTGATCCGGAGGTCCGGCTGGTTCGATCCGATGTTACTACGCGGTCGTCGAAAGGTTTGCTACAAAACGATCTCGGTACCAGCCATGACCAGCAGGGTGGCGCGGCGACCGGCGCGGCGTCGGGTGAGGCCGCGCTACTCGTGGCGTAGCGATATCGCCAGGTCCGGTTTGAGGATCGAGGCGAGATAGCGGGGCCATATCGTCGTCGAGTGACACCGGTAGTTGACCACCTCTCCTTCTGTTGCGTCGAAGAGGACCGCGCGGCTTGAGTACCTCCCCGCCCGGATCTGCAACGAGTGGTGGCCCGGATCTATCGGGGCTTCGATTTGAGAATTCTGATCGATGGTTCCCACCGATGTGCCGTCGACCGACACGTCGAACCTGCTACGGCGGAGCTCGACGCCGAAGGCCTCCCTGCTCAAATGGAGAGTCGCCGACATAGCTCACCTGCACTTTCCTGGCGCTTGTCCCGCCTGGGCCGGTGCGGAACCGCAAGTTCGATCGCCATCGCGACAAGTACGGTGGAATCCGGGACCTGCGGTCGGGAAGCGGCCCGGAGTTCGTGGCAGCGGGCAGCCACAGACACCATTCTGGCGCATGGACGACTCTGCACGAGGCCGCTTTGAGATTCGTGCCAGCGCAGGGCGCCGATGAAGTCCCCCCGAGCGGTGGGCTTTTGGCAGGGGTTCGGCCCGGGTGAGCTAGGGGCCGCCCTCCCGTCTCGTTCAATCCCCCGGCAGCCTCCTCGTGACTTTGTCGAGCAAAGTGCTTTAACGTTGAAGTGCAAAGATATGCGACGGGGCCGCGATGAATTGAAGCGGAGACCTCGAAGGCTCGCATTCGAATGGCGGTGCCGACGAGTTCGATCCTCGCAAAGCCTCCGTATTGCTTGAGCAAACGACGAACCAGGCGAGACGCCAACTCGAGGTGAGGCCGCCGCCGTTTATGCTGATCGGTTCCGTCGTGGTTCTGGTTGCATACGGGGCGATCCGGCTCTCGGTTCGAGGGCAGAATCCCTACTCAGGCCCAACCGGCGCTGGGCCGGCAGTTCTTTACGGCATTTTGTTTGTCTGGATCAGGCGGTTTCAAGGGGTCAGCGCAACGCCATTTCTGGAGAAACGCGACGGCAATACTGGATATGCATAAACCCTCCGTGGCCCCTCGCCACCGATGTCGCACCGCCATTGCCGACTAGCTCATCACTTCCTCTCCATTTCTCTCTTCGGGCGGGCGGGGGCGCATCCCCTCGCAGCCGCCGCAGGCGGATGCCAGGACGCGCAGCCCTCGCTCCGCCCTCGAGGCTTACGCGGCAGCACTTCGGAATCTCCCGTCCGGGCTCTGAACTAGGTCGCCGCGGTTGGAGCTTTGGGCCGCGGTGCCGGCATCCGCCGGGCCGGACGAAGACGACCACCGGGTGGCGAGGCCGCAGGCGCGCCCTCCGCGCCGTCGTGGGGGCATGCTTGTATTCGGTGGGAGTCATTGGCGGTTGGCTCCCGTGTACAGCCAAAGCCTTGCCGCGAGCATGGGGGTGACCGTCCCGAAGTTTGGTTTGGACTGCGTCCCAAACGGTGGGAAAATCATCTCCGTGACTACTTTTCAACTCACAGAGGAACATCGGCAGTTCCGCGACGTGCTACGCAACTTCGCGGAGGCCAAGATCGCGCCTCGGGCCGCGGAAGTGGACCGAGAGGCGAAATTCTCCTGGGAGAACTTCAAGGACTGCGTTGCCATGGAGCTGCCCGCGCTTGGGCAGCCTGCCGCCTACGGTGGAGCCGGCGCTGACTATGTGACCCAGGCGATCATGGCCGAGGAGCTCGCCCGGGTGTGCGCCTCGACTTCGCTCATGATGCTCATCTCCAAGCTGGGGACGATCCCGATCATCTACTGGGGCTCCGACTTTCTGAAGCAGAAGTACCTGCCGCGCGTGGCCTCCGGGCAGGCGCAGGCCTCTTATGCGCTTTCTGAGGCGGACGCCGGTAGCGACGTGGCCGCGATGAAGACGACAGCCGTGCGCGACGGCGACTATTACGTGCTGAACGGCACGAAGTACTGGATCACCAACGCCGGGATATCGGATACCTACACGGTGTTCGCCAAGACGGATCCATCGGCCGGCCACCGCGGCATCAGCGCCTTCGTGGTGGAGGCCGAGTGGGGAGTCAAGGTCACCAAGCTCGAGGAGAAGCTCGGCATCAAGGGCTCTCCGACCGGTGAGATCCTGCTCGAGAACGTGAGGGTTCCCAAGGAGAACCTGATCGGCGAGGAGGGCCAGGGTTTTTACATCGCCATGGGCACTCTCGACCGTTCCCGACCAACCATTGGCGCCCAGGCCGTCGGCATCGCCCAAGGCGCCTTGGACTACGCCGTCGGGTACATGCGTGAGCGCAAGGCGTTCGGGCATCCGATCGCGGACTTCCAGGGGCTCCAGTTCATGGTGGCCGATATGTCCGCCAAGATCGAAGCAGCGCGCGGGCTGGTCTACAGGGCGTGCTCACTGGTCGACAACGACCCGGAGGGAGACCTTTCCCGCATCGGCGCCAGTGCCAAGATGTTCGCATCCGACGTCGCAATGTCGGTGACGGTTGATGCGCTCCAGCTGTTGGGCGGTTATGGCTACACCAAGGACTTCCCGCTCGAGCGAATGATGCGCGATGCGAAGATCACTCAGATCTACGAGGGCACGAATCAGGTTCAGAGAATCGTCATAGCCAAGCGCGTCATTGGCTAGGCGCCCCGGGACTCATCTCTAGAGAAGGACAGGAAAGTGATTGATCGAGTAGGAGTGGTCGGATGCGGCCTCATGGGGGCCGGCATCGCCGAGGTTGCCGCGCGCAAGGGCATCGACGTAGTCGTGACGGAGGCCGATCCCGAAGCTCTCGGGCGTGGCAGGTCGCGGATTGAGTCCTCGCTCGCCAGGGCGCGCAAGGCCTCCAAGATCACGGAGGAGGAGATGGAGGCGGCCATCTCGCGCATCCACTTCGAGACCGACATCGCCGCGCACTTCGATCGCGAGCTGGTCGTGGAAGCGATAGTGGAGAACGAGATCGCCAAGGTTGACGTGTTTACCCGCTTGGACCGGGTGGTCAAGTCCGAATCCGCGATCCTTGCTTCCAACACGAGCTCGATCCCCATCATGAAGCTCGGTGTGGCAACCAATCGGCCCGAGCAGGTGATCGGGATCCACTTCTTCAATCCGGTTCCGGTCTTGCCTCTGGTGGAACTCGTCCGTTCGCTTCTTACCTCCGAAGCGGTGCGCATCCGTGCCGAGGATTTCGCCTCGAAGGGGCTCTCAAAGCACGTGATCCACTCGAAGGACCGGGCCGGCTTTATCGTCAACGCTCTCTTGATCCCCTACATCCTTTCGGCCATCCGAATGATGGAGTCCGGCTTCGCGACAGCCGAGGACATCGACACCGGCATGGTCGAGGGCTGCGCGCACCCAATGGGGCCGCTGGCACTGTGCGACTTGATCGGTCTCGACACTACGATGGCCGTCGCCGAGTCCCTCTACCAGGAGTTCAAGGAGCCGCTGTACGCGCCTCCTCCGCTTCTCCTGCGCATGGTCGAGGCTGGGCTCATGGGCCGCAAGTCGGGCCGCGGCTTCTACGAATACAAGCCGCGCTAACCGAGGGCAAGTGGTCCGCGGCCCCGTGGGGACGGCGGAGAATTTCAGATGTCGATCTCCTCAGCCGCCTCGGCGGTGGCGGCGTTGGCGAGGATGTCGGTGAATATGGTGGGAGGCTCGCGCCAGATGGCCGCGTCGCCACCCTCCTGGATGGCCAGCCATACGCGTTCCGGCGTTGCGGGCATGTCGATATGGCGCACGCCCAAATGCGCAAGCGCGTCGACGATTGCGTTCTGCACCCCAGGGGTCGAGCCGACCGTCGCGGACTCTCCGATCCCCTTGGCCCCGAGGGGGTTGAGCGGCGAGGGCGTCTCGGTGTTCGCCGTTTCGAACGATGGCAGCTCGGCGGCGGAAGGGACCAGGTATTCGGCAAGGCTCAAGTTGCGGGGCGTGCCCCATTCGTCGTAGGACATCTCTTCGTAGAGTGCCTGGGCGATGCCCTGCGCGATGCCGCCGTGCTGCTGACCTTCCACCACCAACGGGTTCAGGACCCTCCCGCAGTCGTCCACGGCAACGTGGCGAAGCACCTTCACGCGGCCCGTCTCGGTGTCGACTTCCACGACCGAAAGGTGCGCCCCGAAGGGGAAGGTCGCCCCGGCCTGCTTGAAATCTCCCTGGTAGGAGAGCTCTTCTCCCTGGTGCGCCGCCTCTTCGCGCAGCTCGCTCCAACTGAGCGAGATGGATGGCGAGCCTGCAACGTGAAGGCGGCCCTCCTCTGAGACCACGATGTCGTCGGGGTCCGCTTCGAGGTGGTTTGCCGCCACCCTGCGCGCGATGGCCAGCACTTCTTTGGCGGCTTCGGCCACGGCCGTTCCTCCTAGCTGGAGCGAGCGCGAGCCGCCTGTCCCGCCCCCGCGAGGAACCTCCTTGGTGTCGGACTGGATGAACTCGATCTTGTCCATGGGGATCTTCAACGTGTCCGAGACCAGCATGGAGAAGGTGGTTTGATGTCCTTGCCCGTGGCCGGAGGTGCCGACCCTGATGACCGCTCCGCCCTCCGGCGTTATCTCGACGGCACCGAATTCAGAGCCGCCTCCGCCAGCCGTAACCTCCACGTAGCAGGAGATCCCGATGCCCAGGGCAAGCGGATCACCCTGTTTGCGACGCCGGCCCTGCTCCTCGCGGAGCTCCTCGTAGCCTGCCAGCTCGAGTGCCTTGCGCAGCGGGCTCTGGTAGTCGCCTGAGTCGTAGGTGGGGCCCATGAGGGTCTTGTACGGAAAGCCGCCCGCCGGAATCATGTTGCGGAAGCGGAGTTGTGCCGGATCCATGCCGATCTCGGCGGCCGCCATGTCGACGATGCGCTCCAGGAAGGACGCGGCCTCCGGCCTGCCCGCTCCGCGGAGCGCCCCGACGGGGGCGGTCGTCGTGGAGGCCGCGGCGGCAAGGAAGGACACCTTGGGAATCTCGTAGACGCCCTGGGCCATTGACTTGGTCGAGCCGAGAACCAGGCCCCCGCCGAAGCCACCTTCGGCGCCCGCGTCACCGATCATGCGGCATCGCATGCCCGTGAAGCGGCCATCGCGGGTGAGCCCTAGCTCCACGTATTGGACCTGGCCACGGCCCTGCATGGAGACGAGGTTCTCTTCGCGAGTCTCCACCCAGCGCAGCGCAACGCCTGAGAGCTGTGACGCTCTGGCCACGGCCAGGTACTCGGGTGCGAGGCCCGCTTTTCCGCCAAAGCCGCCTCCGACGTTGGGGGAGATGACCCGCAGTCCGTCCTTGGACAGGCCGAGCGCCTTGGCGAGCTTGTTCTGGAAGAGATGAGGCATTTGCGTGGAAACGTAGACGAGCATGGGGTCGCCGGCGGTGGCCGGGTAGGCCGCGATGGAGTTGGTCTCCATCGGGACCACGGCCATGCGCTGGTTGACGAAGCGTCCGGCTACGACGACCTCGGCGCCCGCAAGCGGATCGTGGTCGTTCCCCGCAACGACCGAGCCGACCAGATTCCTCTCGATCTGCTCGTCGATCACGGGCGCACCGGGAGCAAGGGCATCTTCCATGTCGACGACCGGATCGAGCTCATCGTATTCGATGATCACGGCTTCGGCGGCGTCTTCGGCCACCGCGCGGGACTCGGCAACGATCAGGGCTATCGGCTCCCCGACGAAGCGGACCCGGTCGCGCGCCAGCGCCGATCGCATGAGCTTCGGGTTCAGGGGGAAGGCCGGAACGTAGTCATCGAGGCCAAGATCGCCGGCCAACCAGACGGAATGGACTCCCGGCATCGAGCGGGCGGCGTCCACGTCGATGCCGGTGATACGCGCGTGCGCCATCGTGGAGCGCACGAAGTGGCAGCGCAATGCCCCAGGGTGCTCGAGATTGTCAACGTAGGTGGCGCGCCCGCGCAAGAGTTGGGGATCCTCAACTCTGGTCACACGTGTTCCGAGTATCGAGCCAGTCATCCAAGCCTCCCCAACGTTTTTGGTCGAATTGCGGCCGTGCCGACAGCAGGGTCTAGTCAGCAGGATTGGCGCGGCAACTGCGCGCCCCGACCAGGCCAGTTTATGCGAATCGGGTCACTAGGGGAGAGGGGATCGGGGCTAAGGGCAACGGCACTGGCGACAAATAGGCTGGAGACAATCCTTGGATCCCCGCACGGGAGCTGAATGGGCGCGCTCCGAGGAGCACGCCGAGAGTGAAGAAAAGCCATGATGAAAGTACGATTTGCTCCCTCGCCGACCGGCTACTTCCACGTAGGTGGCGCGCGAACCGCCTTTTACAACTGGATGATGGCCCGCAAGGCGGGCGGCAGCTTTGTACTTCGGATCGAGGACACCGACGCCGAGCGGAATCGTGAGGAGTGGGTCGGCGGGATCCTCGATGCTCTGAGCTGGTTGGGCGTTTCCTGGGACGAGGGGCCTTATCGGCAGAGCGAGCGGCTGGGGCTCTACGCGGGGGCCGCGTCCCGGCTGTATGAGGCCGGAGCGGCATATTACTGCACCTGCACCCGTGATGAGATCGACGCGCGCGCCAAGGCTTCCGGAGGCAAGGCGGGCTATGACCGCTACTGCAGGGATCGTGGCCTTGGCCCGGATTCGGGGGGCGCACTTCGCTTCAAGGTTCCGCTGCCGGGCGCGACCACTTTTGTGGACCTGGTGCGCGGTGAAGTCACGGTCGATCACGAGAATATTGAAGATTTTGTTCTGGTCAAGGGAAGTGGCGCCCCTCTGTTCGTCTTGGCCAACGTCGTGGACGATATCGACATGGGCATAACTCATGTGGTCAGGGCGGAAGAGCACCTGCCCAATACGCCGAAGTCGATCCTGGTCTTCAAGGCGCTCGGAGCAGAGCTGCCCGCCTTCGGCCACGTGCCCGTGCTGGTGAACGAGAAGCGCCAGAAGCTTTCCAAGCGGCGGGACCGTGTGGCGGTGGAGGATTACCGCAACCTGGGGTATTTGGCGCCGGCGATGATCAATTATCTGGCACTGCTCGGGTGGAGCCCCAAGGACGGCCGCGAGTTCATGACCGTCGAGGAGATGACCGAGGCCTTCGACATCGGCGCGGTGGGCCACTCGCCCTCCTTCTTCGACGAGAAGAAGATGGCGCACTTCAACGGCGTTTATATTCGTGCCCTTGGCGACGACGCCTTCGTGGAGGCGAGCCTCCCGTTCCTGGCGCGAAACTCCTGGTGGGCCGGGGACGAGGGGCAGTCGGCGGCGTATGGCCGCTTGGCGCCGCTGGTCAAGGAAAGGGTCGCCGTGCTCTCCGAGGTTGCCGAGCTGGTGAGGCCGGTTTTCGAGGATCAGCTTTCACTAACGGAAGCGGATGTCGAGAAGGAAATCGTCTCCAACCCGACGGCCGCGCAGACGCTGAGCGATGTCGCAAAGCGCCTCGGCGAGGTTCCAGAGTTCGAGCCCGCCGCGTTGGAAGCGGCCGTGCGCGGGTACGCCGAGGAGCGCGGCCTCGCACTTCGCAAGATTCAGGCGCCGCTCCGGGTCGCGACCACCGGCTCCCGTGTCGGGCTTCCCCTCTTTGAGACCTGGGCCGAGATCGGTAGAGATCGGGTGCTGGAGCGCCTGGCGCGCTTTTGTTGAGACGCCAACAAGTGCGCGGAGTGACCGTGGCTTTCATCGGCAGGGAGCGCCTGGCTTGATCAGGCTCATGTTCAAGGCGGTGTCGATCGTCGTCCTGCTCGGGGTCTCGTACTTCGCCTACAGTCTCTACCAGGTGTACTCGTTTGGCCAGCATGACTACGCCCGGCCCACCCGGGTGGCGGTCGTGCTGGGTGCGGCGGAGTACGACGGGGTGCCCTCAGATGTGCTGCGTTCGCGCCTCGATCACGCCCTCGCCCTCTTCAAGGAGGGCTATGTTCATGAGATCATCACGACCGGTGGTGCTGAGAAGGGCGACACGTTCAACGAGGCCGAGGTCGGGGCACTATACCTAAGGAGCAGAGGGGTTCCTTATGCGGACGTGATCGCGGTCCCCACCGGCAACGACACCTACCAGTCGATGGCCGTGGTTGCCGAGGTGCTGCGTTCGATGAAGCTCACGCAGGCGATATTCGTGTCCAATCGCTTTCATGAATACCGGGTCCGAGGGATCGCCGCCAGTCTCGGCATAACCGACTACTCCTCGCCGGTCACGGCCTCGCCCATACATGGAGACGCCCTGCTGGACTATTACCTGCGTGAGGCTCTGGCGGTCTCGGCCGGCAAGCTGGTCGGGTACAAATTACTGAGTATCCTCAGGCATGGAAGCTGAGTCGTCCGGTTAAAGTGGGAGTACCCTTTCGGGGGTGGTGTAATCGGCAACACAGCAGGTTCTGGCCCTGCCATTGAGGGTTCGAGTCCTTCCCCCCGAGCTTTTTTACGATGCGCGCGCACCACTGAGGAGCATGACGACCAGGCGCCGAGCGGAGCGCCATGGGGGCCTACCCGAGATCAAGAATGTTTCCCTGCGCAGGCATCAGATGATCTTGCGCAATCACCGCGGACACGTGCGCCGTCTCCGGACCTTCCCGATATGATGGTATTCCCGGCGCGAGCCGCTTGGCCCCATCGTCTAGAGGCCTAGGACACCACCCTCTCAAGGTGGAGACACGGGTTCGAACCCCGTTGGGGCTGCCATTCAAGAACGAGCGCTCCCGCCGGCAGGAGCGCGGAGTTCCCCGGCTACTTTCCCTTCCGCCCTTCGCACATCAGCGTGACCCCCGCCCCCAGCATCCAGACGTCCTTGGCTATGGCCATTCCGGCCTGGGTGGGCCAGAAACTCCTTGGCTTGTGCAGAGTCGGGGTGCGCAGATACATGCCCAGAAGCCCAGCGGCAAATCCGGTCAGCGTGGCGCCGGCGACACGATTGGAGACGAAGGGGACCAAGAGAGCCGCGCCGATTCCGATCTCCGCCACCGACAGGGCTTTGGCGAATTGGGTGGGTTCGACCTGCTCCAAGAAGGGGTAGGCGCCACTGGCCATGCCGTGCAGGCCGTGGGCCCTATCCTCGGTCGCCTCCCACTTCTCGAGCCCCGAATGGAGGACGTAGGCCCCGATAGCAGTCCGCGCCGGAATCTCGCGCCAAGGGATTTTCATTCTGCCTCCTGAATGCGCTGCTCCCTCCGGCCGGTTCGTGGCGCGCCCGCAATGGGCGTAGCGGCGGGCTTTTGGGATGCCGATCTTGTCCTTCTGGTCAGATGGTAGTCCGCCTGCCGCCGAGCCTGCCAGAGCCGGGCGGGTCAAGGGCCGCTACCGGCCGAGCCGGTCCCTATCCCAGGCGCTACCATCGGAGCATGGGTGTTGTCGAGGGAGTTCGTGCGGTCGTCACCGGTGCGACCAGCGGGTTGGGCGAGGCCATGGCCGATGCGTTACTCGAGGAGGGAGCTTGGGTCTGCTTCGCAAGCCGGCCAGGCGAGCGTCTCGAGGCGGCGGTCGAGATCAGGCGTCGGCGTGGCCTTAATGCCATAGCGTTGCCGGTTGACGTGCGCGATGCCGCATCGGTGCAGGCCGCAGCCGACGCTGCCGTCGAGGCGATGGGTGGCCTGGACATCGTCTACAACAACGCGGGCATCGGAATGCGAACCGTCAATCCCCGCTTCTTTGTCGATCCGAAGTCGTTTCACGAGGTGCCGGTCGACGGCTTCCTGGACGTGATCAATACGAACCTCGTGGGTTATTTTCTGGTTGCGCGCGCGTTCGCCCCGTATTTCGTGTCCAAAGGCGGCGGGCGCTTCGTGAACGTCACCATGAACCACGAGACGATGAAGCGGAGGGGCTTCGTGCCTTACGGTCCTTCCAGGGCCGGCGCGGAGTCCCTGAGCCTGATCATGACCGAGGATATGCGGCCCTTCGGAGTGGCGGTGAACATGCTTCTCCCTGGTGGCGCGACAGCGACGGGCATGATCCCGGAGGGCCTTGCCGAGGAGGCACGAAACGCCCTCCTCCCAGCCTCCGTGATGGGGCGGCCGGCGGTCTTCTTTGCTTCCCCGGAGGCGGAGGGGTTGACAGGCGAGCGGATCGTCGCCACGGAGTTCGATTCCTGGATCGCGGAGTACCGCGCTCGGCGCTGAGGCACCGCCACGTTCAGGCGGCCATCAAGAGCCCGCCAGGTCGCGCTTGGGAAACAGGAGCAGGCCAGCCGCAAATGCGACGAGGCCGATTCCGACCATGACACTCGCCGAAAGCCAGTCAGGCGACGCGGCAGGCGCCGGAGCTATGTGTACGAGCAACGACGTGTCCTTGATCCAGTGATTCAAGTCGGTGACCGCTCCTACCAGCTCGATCAGGAAGGACCAGGCGATTATCGCGTATCCGGCGGCGGCGGCGTAGCGGGGGAGGACGGCGTAGATCATCACCCCCACGCCGAGGACCAGCAGCGCCGGAGGAACGATGCTTACGCCTGCCTGCAGTAGCTCTCCGAGTTGGAGACCGGTGCCCTGTGTAGACACGCCGACCCAGCCGGCAGCGCCGGCAACGACCGCTTCGACCACCAGCATCGCCGTGCCAACCCCTACCTTCGCGGCCAGCCAGCGACGAGGGCTGACCGGCCTGGCCAGGAGGTGATCGAGCCTTCCCTCCGCCTCCTCGGCCCTCACCGCGCCGAGCTGTGCCGCGGCTCCAAGTGCCAGGGTCGCTCCGACCATCAGAAGCGTGACGCCCAGGTACGCCGCGGCGCCGGCGCGGATCACGCCCATTCGGCGGATCATGTCCTGCGCTGACGTGGATCCCGTTATCGCCTCGCCGCCTGCCTTGGAGATCCATCCGAAGACACCGCTGACAACCGCCAGTGCCACGATCCAGGCAATGGCGGTTGACCGAGAAAGCACCACGTCGAGACCGGCGTGCCCGCCGAAACCGAAGCGCCGGGAGTGCGCCGTCTCGCGGTCGGGTAGGGCTCCGGCGCCGAGATCGCGCTTGGATGCGATGACGATTCCTGCCGAGGTGATGGCGAGAGCGGCCGCCGCCACCAGCAGGCCCGGGGGCCAGGACGTGCCCGTGACGGGATGCATGGCGTCGATCCAGCCGAGCGGACTGACCCAGCGTAGCCATGAGAGTCCGGGGGCGGTGGAGGAAACCATCCTGAGCAGATACGCGATCCCCAGCATCGCCGCGCCGATCATGTTTGCCTGGTGTCTGGATGAGGCGACCTGGGCCGCGAGGAAGCTCACCGCGCCGAAGACTGCCGGCGCGCCTACCAGGGCCGCCGCATAGAAGAGCGCGGCCGTTGTCGAGTAGGCGTCGTAGTAGCTTCCCACGATCGCCGCCGTGACGGCTACGGGGATCCACATGACCGCGATTCCTCCGGCCAAGCCCAGAGCGGCCTGCACCGCGGCACCCAAGCGCGTGGTCCTTCCGGAGAGGAAGTACTCCCAGCGCCCGGCATCCTCCTCGGCGCGCGTCAGCCGGCTCGCCGTGAGCAGCCCCACGATCGCGCCCAGCGGGAGAAGTGAGGCCATCGAGTGGAAGGGAATCCAGCCCGCGATGCTGCCCAAGTCCCGTCCCTGGCCTAGTAACGCCGCTATCCCGACGTTGTGTTCCAAGCTGGCGACGAGATACGCTCGCGACTGGGCCGTTGGGTAGCTCATCTGGTACCCGACTGCGGAATCGACCACGATCAGTGCGAAGACGACTCCCCAGCCCAATCCGGTTCGAGTGGCGCGCCTGAAGGTTTGGCGCAAAACGACGGTTGATGAGGCGTCACTGGCCATTTTGGCCCTCCTCGACCGCCTGCCCGTAGTGGGCTAGGAAAAGCTCCTCGAGGGTCGGCTCCCGGACGAGCAGGTGCTCGGTGCCTGCTTGGGCGAGCAGCCTCAGCACCGGCTCCACCGGGCCTTCGGCATGGAAGTGCACGTGGTGGTCTGACGCCACCAGGCCACGCACTCCGACGAGGGTCGCAAGCTGATCCGGGATGCGGTCGAGGTCTGCGTCTATCGTGAGCGCCGAGAGGTGCCGCATCTCGTGCAAGTTGCCGAGCTCGATTAGGCGCCCGCCCCGAAGTATCGCCACCCGGTCACACAGCGCCTCGACCTCCGAGAGAGCATGAGAGGAGAAAAAGACCGTCTGGCCACGCCCACGGGCCTCGTCGACGCAGACGCGGAACGCCTGGGCCATGAGCGGGTCGAGCCCCGCGGTCGGTTCGTCGAGCAGGAGCAGGTCGGCTCGGCTCATCATCCCTGCGATGAGTATCAGCTTCTGGCGGTTTCCACGGGAGTAGGTGCGCACCTTGCGACTGGGATCGAAGTTGAAGCGCTCGATCAGCACCTCTCGATAGGCGACATCCACGTTGCCCTGGATGTTGCCCAGAAGGCGCAGCGTCTCCTCGCCGGTCAGCCCCGGCCACAGAGACGCCTCGCCCGGCACGTAGGCGATCCGCTCGTGTGCCTTGGCTGGCTCAGCCTGCGCATCCACACCGAAGATCCTGGCAAGGCCACTGGTGGCGCGGAGTATGCCTAGCAGCAGGCGGATGGTCGTGGTCTTGCCTGCCCCGTTAGGGCCGAGGTATCCCAAGACCTCCCCCTGGTTCATCTCCAGGTCGAGGTCTACGAGAGCCTCGGTCTTTCCGAAGACTTTGGTGAGCTTTTCGGTTTTCACGGGCGCGGCCATTACCACCTCCAGGGCGAGTGTCCTGCCGGCCAAATGATGGCGCCAGCCCAGCGTCTCGGTGAAGGGGAAAGAGTCACATGGTGGCCGGTACCGATGCCGCTCCAAAAAGGCCGGGAGCGATAGGCTCTAGCCTGTGGCGCGCTGGGTTGCACGCCTGGAATCCGAGGGGCGGCACATGGCCTACGTCTATGTCAACGGATCGCTCGTAGAAGAGTCGGAGGGGGTGATATCCGTATTCGACCACGGTGTGGTCGCCGGTGACGGCGTCTTTGAGGCGCTGGCGGTTTACGACGGCACCCCGTTTGCGGTGCGTAGGCACCTCGAGCGACTGGCCAGGTCAGTCGCCGGCATGCGGATGTCCGTAGCCCCGGATCCGGTGACTGTCGAGGCCGCAATCTACGATGTGGTCAAGGCGAACCAGATTGGCTTCGGAAAGGTGCGTGTCACCTACACCGCCGGAGACGGGCCCCTAGGCTCGGACCGTATGCCGAGCCAGCCTCGGCTTGTGGTTGCGGCGGCGCCGCTTGGCCCCATTGCCCCAACCGCGAAAGTGGCGGTCTCCCTGTGGCCACGCAACGAGCGTGGCATCCTGGCGGGTGTGAAGACGACCTCGTACGCGGAGAACGTGGTCGGGCTGAGCTGGGCCATCGCACGGGGCGCTGACGAGATCATCTTCCCGAATACCAAAGGCGAGCTCTGCGAGGGATCGGGATCCAATATCTTCGTGGTGGTCGACGGCGAACTCATAACGCCGACACTGGCTTCCGGCTGTCTCGCCGGCGTCACGCGGGACCTGATCGTCGAGCACCTTGGAGGCGTTGAGCGCGATCTACCAGTTGAGGTCCTGAAGTCGGGCTTGGTCAAAGAAGCCTTCCTCTCCTCAAGCCTCAGGGAGGCGCAGGCGATCACTTTCGTCGACGACTACGCCATGCCCGTGGCACCGGGTCCGGTGTCGCTGGAGATCTCGCGGCGGTTCCGCGAACTCATTAAGGACAATCTGAACCCCTGACGCCGGGCCTTGAGACCCGGCCGTCAGTTCACTTCGAGGGAGCTGAAGATGGCGTTGGAGGCCGCGCGCGCAGCCGAGGAGATTCTTGCCCTTGAGGCGGACGAGGATCCATTGCTGGCCAGGATCGTCGATATGCGAGGTTTCGGCGGGCGCACGACGGGCGATATCGCAGGCCTGGGGCGCTCGCGCAACGTCGGATCGCTGATGTTCGGCTCGCTGCAGCCGGCCCTGGCGGAGCTGGCGGCGCGTCTGCGCTCAAGCTCAGCTGCCGGTCTCGAAGACTCGGTGGAGCTTGGTGACAGCGAAGCCGTGAAAGCCGGGCTCGCCTGCGGCGGCTCGGCGCGTGTAGCCATTCTCCGCCTGGACCCCCTCGTCAAGGCGGCATTGGGGGAGATATCGCGGCGTAGGGTCGTGGCAATGGCGACGATGCTCAGCCCGTCGATCGCAATGCTGGGTTACCGGTTGCCGGGAGGCCCTCTGATTCGTGGAAATGTATCCCTCAGCGAGGAGGCGCTGGCCTATCTCGACGAGGAGCTCGGCCGGATGTTGCGGACGCGCCGGGCCGAGTCCCGCCTTGTCGAGCACTCAGGTCACCTCTTCCACCTCGAGGTCTTTTCCCCACCGTCGCACATCGTGGTGGTCGGTTCCTCCGAGCTTTCAGCGGCCATCGTTGCCCAGTTTGCCCTGCTCGGGCTCCGGGCATCGGTCTGCGACACGCTGGAGGAGGCCGACCGGCAGATCCAGGGGTTCGGCTCCAACGACGGACTGGTCCTTCTCAGCCACGATCATTCCATCGGCGTGCCACTGATAATGGCCTTAGCCGATGTGCCGGGTATCTATCTGGGAGCGCTCGGATCACGGCACACCCAGGAGACGAGGCGCGAGCTACTCGAGCAGGCGGGCGCGACCCCCGGATTGATCGACCAGATCCACGGGCCGGTGGGACTGGATCTCGGGTCTCGCACCCCGGCCGAAACGGCCGTCGCCATCGCAGCGGAATTTCTCGCGCACCGCAGCGGCCGGGATCCGGTGCCGCTGCGTGGAACCCGTGGCGCCATCAACGGCTGATTTACGCCTCGGGCAGGCGGATGTTGTTCCGCCTCCCTATTCGAGGAGTTCAAGTTGTCGACGCCGACAATGCAGCGGGGCCGGGTCCGGACGCCTCGCCCATGCAGGCACTTGCCCCGAGGGATAGTGTTGAAGTGGGGCTGAGCATGCAAAGTACGCTCTTCCCACCAGCGGTTCTGGGTCTTGGCACGTCTAATCCCGCTGTGAAACCTCCATCTGTCTAGGGGATGATAATGATTCGTACAATCGGTGTGCCGGCGGAGACAAAGGATGGCGAGAGGCGCGTAGTTCTCGAGCCGTCTGCGGTAGCAATGGCCGTGTCGGCCGGATTCGAAGTGCGGGTGCAGAGCAATGCCGGCGTAGGAGCCGGGTTCAGCAACGAGGCCTACGAGAAGGTGGGCGCCAAGATCGTCTCGACGGCCGGGGATGCCTGGGAGTCGGACCTGGTCGTCAAAGTCAAGGAGCCTCAGCCTGCCGAGTGGCAATATTTCCGCGAGGGGCTGCAGCTTTTCGCCTATCTTCATCTGGCCGCCGAGCCTGATCTGGCGCGTGCGCTGATGGCTTCCGGGGTCGAGGCCTTCGCCTTCGAGACCCTGGCCTACCCGCGCGGGCTCCCCCTGCTTGCACCGATGAGCGAAGTCGCTGGTCGCGCCGCCGCCATCATGGGCGCATACTATCTTGCCTCCGGCTCGGGCACCCTATTAGGGGGCGCCGCCGGCGTCACCCCGGCACGTGTGGTGGTGGTCGGCATGGGCGTTGCCGGAACCATGGCGGCCAGAGGGGCACGTGGCATGGATGCCGAGGTGACGGGCGTCGACATCGACCTCGCTCGACTTTACGAACTCCATCAGCAGGGCACCATCACGTCATCGCTTGCCTCCTCCGAGATGGCGATTGCGGATGCGGTCGCCCAGGCGGACCTGGTCGTGGGTGCGGCCCTGGTGCCGGGCGCCAAGGCTCCCAAGCTCGTGACCCGTCAGCACATCGAGTCGATGCGACCGGGCTCCGTAGTCGTCGACCTGGCCATCGATCAGGGTGGCTGCATCGAGACCTCCCGTCCGACGTCGCTTTCGCACCCGACTTTCGTGGAGGCGGGCGTGGTCCACTACTGCGTGACCAATGTTCCGGGGCAGTATCCGCGCACCTCTTCGCGCGCGCTCTCGGCCGCAGTCGCCCCAAGGCTGATCGACCTTGCACGCGATCCCGCGTCGGAGCGGCTGGTCGGTGCGCTCAACGTCTCCAAGGGCCAGATCGTCTACAAGGCGGTCGCGGAATCGCTCGGTTTCTAGGCCAGCGAGGCGAGATGCTTACGTGGCCAGCGCCGAAGAGCCTTTGGCTGTCCGATTTGGGGCCGATCGTTCCGGCCGACCAGGTCACGTGCGATCTCGACTATGACGTGGCAATCGCAGGCGCCGGGTTCACCGGCCTGTGGACTGCCTACTACCTGAAGAAGTCCGATCCTTCGCTCCGCGTCGGGGTGTTCGAGGCCAAGTTCGCCGGCTTCGGAGCCTCGGGGCGGAACGGGGGATGGGCTTCGGCACTGTTCGCGTCGTCGAAATCCAAGGTGGCTCGACTTTACGGCGCCGATGCCTCGAAGCGCTTGTACCGCTCTCTCGCCGAATCGATAGACGAGATCGGCAAGGTGGTGGCCGGGGAAGGCATCGACGCCGACTTCCACAAGGGCGGCACGCTCACCCTGGCGCGCAACAAGGCGCAGCTCGAGAGGCTTCTTGAGGAGCTCGAGACCGAGCGCTCCTTCGGCTTGGGCGAGGACGACTTCCGTGTTCTGGGCGCGGCCGAGGCCATGGAGCGCATTGGCGCGAGCGATGTGCTCGGAGCGGGATTCACGCCACACTGCGCGCGTATTCACCCCGCCAAGCTCGCCCGCGGACTCAGAGACCTGGTTGTGGGACTGGGTGTCAGGGTGCACGAAGCATCGGTTGTCACCGCTTTCAGGCCTGGCGGCCTGGAGGTGAACGGCTGTACCGTGCGCGCCGAGGCGGTCATTGACGCCCTGGAGGGCTACCGCTCTTCGCTGCCGGGGGGTAGCCGCTTCACAGTGCCGGTCTACTCCTTGATGATCGCGACCGAGCCGTTGGATGACGATCGAATCGAAGCTGTCGGCCTTCGCGATTTCGAGACCTTTGCCGATGAGCGGCACCTGATCATCTACGGTCAGCGCAGCCGGGACAACCGGATCGTCTTCGGCGGCCGGGGCGCTCCGTACCACTTCGGCTCCAGCATCTCTCCTTCGTATGACCAGGACGAGTCGGTCTTTACCCGCCTGGCCGAAACGCTCGTCGAACTGATACCAGCGCTCTCAGGAGTGCAGGTGACCCATAGCTGGGGCGGCCCATTGGGCGTGCCGCGGGATTTCTTCAGTTCGGTCGCCTTCGATCGCGCCACGGGCATGGGTTACGCCGGGGGCTACGTAGGTGACGGAGTGACCACCACGAATCTTGCCGGAAGAATCTTGGCCGACCTGGTCCGGGGATTGCGTAGTGAGGTTACCGACCTGTGCATCGTCGGGCATCCTCGCAAGCCCTGGGAACCTGAGCCGTTCAGATACATGGGTATCAACGCCGGTCTCAGGATGGCCGGCGCGGTCGATGCCGCCGAGTGGCAGGGCAGGCCGGCCCCTTGGTATTCGGGCCTTCTGTTATCGATGATCGGCCAATAGTTCCCACCGAGGCCCGGGCAGGGGGGTTGAGTTAATGAAAGGAAAGCGATGAGCGGAAAGTACCATTTGGCACCGGTTTGGTCGCAGTTGTCAGGCCTGGACGTTGTCTCGGGCTCAGGCGCGATAGTTACGACCGCGCAAGGAGAGGAGTACCTCGACTTCACCTCGGGCATTGCGGTGACTTCCACCGGTCACTGCCATCCCAAGGTAGTGGAAGCGATCCGGGAGCAGGCCGGCAAGTTCATCCACGCGCAGGTCAACATATATCGACACGACCTGCTCCAGCCGCTTGCCGACAAGTTGGGCGATATCACGCCTCCATCCATCGACACCTTCTTCTACACCAACTCGGGCGCCGAGGCGACCGAGGGCGCGGTGAAGCTGGCCAAGGCGGCTACGGGCAAGCCCCACATCATTGTCTTCCAGGGATCGTTCCATGGCCGCACTGCTCAGACGATGGCTATGACCACCGCGAAGACCGGCTACAAGGCCGGGTACGCGCCGTTCCCGTCGGGCGTGTTCGTTGCTCCGTTCCCGGATCCCGCAACCTCCGGAGACGATCCCAAGACCGCAGCCAAGAGAGCCCTTGCCCAGTTCGATCTGGTGCTGGCCGGACAGACGCCACCGAGTGACACCGCCGCGATCGTGATGGAGCTGGTGCAGGGCGAGGGTGGTTACCTGCCCGCGCTTCCGGAGTTCGTGGAAGGTGTTTACGAACGCGCCAAGAAGCACGGCATTCTCTTCGTGGCCGACGAGGTTCAGACCGGTTTCGGTCGCACCGGCAAGATGTTTGCCGTTGAGCACTATGGGATCGACCCCGACATCATCGTTATGGCCAAAGGCATCGCCTCGGGGTTCCCGTTCTCGGCGGTCGGCTCCTCTTACGAGCTGATGTCCCGCTGGCCGGTCGGCAGCCACGGCGGCACCTACGGTGGCAACCCGATCGGGGCCGCGGCGGCTCTTGCCACCATCGACATCCTGACCGGAGAGGGATTCCTGGAGAACGTGCAAGCTCGTGGCCGCCAGTTGATGGCGGGACTGAACGAGCTCAAGGCGCAATACCCCGTCATCGGAGACGTGCGCGGGCTTGGTATCATGATCGGCTCGACGATCGTGGATCCCGCCACCGGCGCTCCGGACGGGGATCGTGTGAACCGCATCCTCGCCCACGGGCGCGAGCACGGCAAGCTGCTGCTCCTGAATGCGGGCACTTACAACAACGTCATCCGCTGGATGCCCCCGCTCATCGTGAGCGAGGATCAGATCGCCCAGGCCCTCGCGGCCTTCGAGGCGGCGATAAAGGCGACCATGTAATCAGGGACCCTTTGCATCGTCTTCTGTTCCCCTGGACAGAGAGGAAGGCCCGGGCCCAGCCCGGGCCTTTCCCTTTTGGTGCTGGCCGGTGCAAGTCCACCGCCAAATACAAAGGGCCCGCCCCGGGGAACCGGGGCGGGCCCTTTGTGACCTTGCGGCGGGCCGGCTAATCGCCGATGTAGCTCATGACGTGCTTTATGCGCGTGTAGTCCTCGAAGCCGTACATGGAGAGATCCTTGCCGTACCCGGAGTGCTTGAAGCCTCCGTGGGGCATCTCGGCCACGATCGGGATGTGGGTATTGATCCATACGGCGCCGAAATTGAGACCCTTGG
The DNA here is from genome assembly GCA_021847985.1 of Actinomycetes bacterium. Classification (GTDB taxonomy): domain Bacteria; phylum Actinomycetota; class Acidimicrobiia; order Acidimicrobiales; family Acidimicrobiaceae; genus Acidithrix. The sequence goes on from JAJZNF010000198.1 coordinate 23,449, forward strand.
CCATTCTCATCGCGGTGCCGTGGTCGCGGGTCCACACCGAGGAGGCGAGCCCGTACTCGACGTCGTTTGCCCACCGCAGCGCCTCGGCCTCGTCCGAGAACTTCTGGACGGTGATCACGGGGCCGAAGACTTCGCTCTGGATGATCTCGTCGGTCTGGAGCAGGTCCGCAACCACGGTCGGCGTGAAGAAGAATCCCGCCGGCCCCTGCTGGACTCCGCCGGTGTGCACCTTGGCGTGGCTCGGCAGGCGTTCGATGAGGCCCTTCACTCTTGCCAGCTGATTGGCGTTGTTGAGCGGGCCAAAGTCGGGCTCGTCCTTGGGAGCGCCGGTGCGTGTGGCCTTGGCCTGCTCTGTGAGGGCATCGACAAAGTCGCGGTGAATCTTGGGGCCAACCAGGACTCTTGACGCCGCCGTGCAGTCCTGTCCGGCGTTGAAGAAGCCCGCTATGGCGATGCCGGCGGCCGCCTTCTCGATGTCGGCGTCGTCGAAGACTATTACCGGCGCGTTGCCGCCCAGCTCCAGGTGCACGCGCTTGAGGTCCTTGGCCGCGTTTGTGGCCACCTCGATTCCCGCCCTTACCGACCCTGTGATGGAGACCATCTGCGGGATCGGATCGTCAACCAGGGCGCGTCCGGTGTCGCGGTCACCGGTGACCACATTTATGACGCCGGGCGGGAGGAACTCCTGCATCAGCTTGGCCATGTGGATCATGGACATCGGGGTGGTGTCCGAAGGCTTCAGCACCATGGTGTTGCCGGCGGCCAGCGCCGGGGCCCACTTCCATACCGCCATCATCATGGGGTAGTTCCAGGGCGTAACGGCGGCGCAGACCCCGATGGGCTCGCGGCGAATGAACGAGGTGTGATCCTTCATGTATTCGCCTGCGCTCTTCCCCTCGATGTTGCGGGCGGCGGCAGCGAAGAAGCGGATCTGGTCCACCATCGGAGGTATCTCCTCCGAGAGAGTGAGGCCGATCGGCTTGCCGGTGTTGCGCGACTCGACGGCGACGAGCTCCTCGGCGTTTGCCTCGATCGCGTCCGCGATCCGGAACAGTGCGAGCGAGCGTTCGGAGGGCGTGGTGTTCCCCCAGCTCTCGAAGGCGCGGGCTGCGGCGTTTGTGGCCGCGGCGATGTCCTCGGCGCCCGACAGCGCGGCGGTCGCGTAGACCTCGCCGGTCGAGGGGTCGATGATGTCGGTGGTCGCGCCGGACTTGGCCGGGACCTCCTCGCCATTGATGAAGTTGAGAGCTTGCGACTTGGTCTCGCTCATATGCACTCCTTGCTCAGTTTGCGGTCTTCAGATTGTCGCATGTAGCCGCGGGCCGGATGCCCGGAGGCGGGACCAATCTCCCTGCCTCCATTGGATTCCGCGACAAATGCGCCTTTGCTAATTATCGCTCAGGCCTGCTCTTCGCGGATGCCGTAAGGGGATCCGTGTGCCACGAGCGCCTCCATGAACGGATCGGGGTCGAAGGCCTCCGGCCCAAGGACGCCGACGCCCGACCAGGTTCCGGAGGCGAGCAGCTCTAGCGCGACGACCGGGTTTATGGCGGTCTGCCACACCACGGCCTGCGATCCCCACTCGGCCATGGTTTCCGAGTTGTCGACTACGTGATACAGGTAGACGGCCCTTGGACTGCCCTCCTTGGAGAGTCCTCTTACCAGGGTCCCCGCACAGGTCTTGCCCTTCATTAGCGGGCCGAGCCTGGCCGGGTCGGGCAGGGCGGCTGCGACGACGTCGCGCGGCGCGACCCGCACGTTGCCGACCTCGATCGGCTTGGTGGAGTCGAGGCCCAGCTTGTGCAGAGTCTTGAGGACGTCGATGAACTCGTCGCCAAGGCCGTACTTGAACGTGACCAGCCCAGCGTCGATCCAACGGGGAATGAGGGCAACCTCCTCATGTTCGACGTTGACGCATTCGAGCGGTCCGATACCTTCCGGAAAGTCGAAGATCTCTCCGCCGCTGAAAGGCTCGGTCACGTACCAGCCCTTGTCCTTCTCGTAAATGAGGGGCGGGTTCAGGCATTCCTCGATGGTTGTCCAGATAGAGAAAGTAGGGGCGAAGCCGTACCCTTCGACGGTCAGGTTGGCTCCGTCCCGGACCCCGACCTCGTCGATTCGGCTGAAGAGATGCTTGTGGGCGTACGCCGCAAAGATGTCGCTCAGCCCTGGCTCCACGCCGATCCCCACCAGCGCGAGTAGGCCCTTGGCCTCCCACTCCGAGGCTTTGGCGAACTGATAGTATCCGAGCATCACGCCCGTCTTGGCGTACGGCTCGTCCGCATTGGGCTTGGAGAGCGACATCGCCATGTCGAGGTAGGTGCAGCCGACCTCGAAGGAGGCGTCGAAGATCGCCTCGACGAACCGTGGGTCGCAGGCGTTCAGTATGGCGTCAGGCTTGAACGCCGACGCCAGCCCCTTGATGGAGTCGATCGAAGAGGCGTCGACTCGCGCCGCCGTGACCTCGACGCCCCCCGCGGCCGCGGCCGCGGCCGCCTTCGCCTTCACCTCATCCACGTCGGCAACGCAAATTGCCGAGAACGCCTTGGAACGTGCCGCAATCTTGACTGCGGCTTCGCCCACACCTCCTGCGCCGATGACCAGAACTCGCATAAATACCCCGGGGGAACTGCCCTCTCGTTTCCGTGCGCGCCTTGACATCCGGCGCGTCTCGAACGCCCACTCTAAGGCAACTGCTAGCCAGTGCGGGCGTCATTCGAGGGAAATCGCAAGATTAGGGGCCAAAGAATTCGGATTCGCCAGAAACTGCCCGAATGAATTGCATGAATTAGTTGTTGGGGCTAGTATCTCAGCTAAATTGCACTGCTCGGGGGGAATTGGGCGACGGCGCCAAGCGTCGAAAGCGTAGCGACCTGGGGGGTGCCGATCCGCATTGATCAACGAATTCGGTGGACCATATGGACAAGGATAGGGCTCTACGCCCGCTACGTGGGGGCGGAGGCAGCATCGCGCTGCGCCGCCACTTCGGGCAAGGGGACGACCGGCACGTGGTAAACCTCGACGAGAAGTCAAAAGCGCTGATAGAGCTGCTGCAGAAAGACGGCCGCAGTTCGTACGCGGCCCTGGCGAAGGAAGTGGGCCTGTCGGAGGCCGCCGTCCGCCAGCGGGTCCAGCGCTTGATCGACCAGGGCGTGATGCAGATCGTGGCTGTCACCGATCCGCTTTCGACCGGATTCCTGCGCCAGGCGATGCTGGGAATCAAGGCCACGGGGGACCTTAGGACGGTGGCCGAGGCGATAACCGGCTTCGAAGAGGTGGATTACGTGGTGATCTGCGCCGGGCGCTACGACCTCCTGGCCGAGGTGGTGTGCGAGAACGACTCGCACCTGCTGCAGCTGCTGAACGAGGGGCTGCGAAAGGTCGACGGAGTGACCGACATCGAGACATTTGTTTATCTGAGGCTTGAGAAGCAGACATATTCGTGGGGTACAAGATGAGTGACTACACAGAGCAAGACCATTTCGATTCGGCCAGGCTGGGTGAGCTGGCGAGAAGGCACCTTTGGATGCACTTCACGCGCCTTTCTTCATATGCTGAAGCCGACGTGCCCATCATGGTCCGTGGCGAGGGTCCCTATGTGTGGGACTCCAAGGGCAAGCGCTACCTGGACGGGCTTGCGGGACTGTTCGTGGTTCAGGCCGGGCATGGCCGCAGCGAACTGGCGCAGGCCGCGGCCAAGCAGGCGAGCGAACTCGCGTATTTCCCCCTTTGGAGCTACGCGCACGCGCCGGCCGTGGAACTGGCGGAGAGGCTGGCGTCGTTGACGCCCGGCGACTTGAACCGCATCTTTTTCACGACTGGCGGCGGTGAGGCGGTCGAGTCGGCCTTCAAGCTGGCGAGGCAATACTTCAAGCTGGTTGGCAAGCCGTCCAAGACCAAGGTGATCTCGCGAAGCCTGGCCTACCATGGCACCACGATGGGCGCGCTGTCGATCACCGGCCTGCCCGGTATCAAGGCCCCGTTCGAGCCGCTCGTGCCGGGCACCTTCAAGGTTGCCAACACGAACCGCTATCGCTGTCCCGACTGCTCTCACCAGGACGCATGCACGCTCCACTGCGCCGACGACATCGAGAGGATGATCAACTACGAGGGCGCCGACACGGTCGCCGCCGTTTTCCTGGAGCCCGTGCAGAACTCCGGCGGGTGCTTCACGCCGCCCGAGGGGTATTTCCAGAGGGTGCGCCAAATCTGCGACAAGTACGACGTCCTGCTGATCTCCGACGAGGTCATCTGCGCCTTCGGAAGACTCGGCTACTACTTTGGGTCGCAGCGCTACGGGTACCAGCCGGACATGATCACGGTGGCCAAGGGCATGACCTCGGGCTATTCGCCCATCGGCGCTCTGATCGCCTCCGATCGGCTTGTGGAGCCGTTCCTAAAGGAGACCAACACTTTCCTGCACGGCTATACGTTCGCAGGGCACCCTGTCTCTGCGGCGGTCGCCTTGGCCAACCTCGACATCTTCGAGCGAGAGCATCTGCTGGGGCACGTCCAGGAGAACGAGGCGGCGTTCCGCTCCCGGCTGGATTCGCTACTGGATCTGCCCATTGTCGGCGAGGTGCGCGGCGCCGGCTACTTCTACGGCATCGAGCTGGTGAAGGACAAGGCGACCCGCGAGACCTTCAATGACGACGAGTCCGAGCGCCTGCTCCGCGGATTGCTCACCCCGCGCCTCTTCGAAGAGGGACTGATCTGCCGGGCGGACGACCGGGGGGACCCGGTGATCCAGCTGTCGCCGCCCCTCGTGGCCGGCGTGGAGCAGTTCGACGAGATCGTCGGCATCCTCAGGATGGTGCTCGACGAGGCCTATCACGAGCTTTAGTCTGAGAGGTCGTGGACTTCTCATCTTTGACACTCGCCCCAGGATGGCAAGCCCATCTTGGGGCGGATCTCACAGCTGCGCACCGCCGGCCGTCCTTGGGCGACCTCGGCAGTGTCGCGGAGACCTCCCTGCTGGAGCTGGGCGACCGGCGCTTCCTGCGTGAACCGTCCGGCAACTGGCTGAGTGGCCGCCAATTCCTCGACCGTTCCCGGGCCGGCGCCTCCGCGCTTTTGGCCGCGGGTGTTCGTCCCGGAGACCGTGTGGTCCTGGTTGGGCAAAACAGCGCGGATTTCGCCGCCGTCGCCGTTGGCGTCTTTCTCGCCGGGGCGGTGCTCGTGGCCGCCAACCCCGCATATACCGACCGCGAGCTGGCGCACGTCGTCAAGGACTCCCGTCCGGCCGCTATGGTATGTGATGCCGAGCTGCTCGAGAGGGCCGAAGCGATTGCCGCAGCCGCTTCCGGCGCCTTGCCGATCGAGGGCCCGGGTTCCGATCTGCCGCTTCCGCAAGGAGCGATCCAAATCCTCTCGATCCGGCAAGCGGTGGCGCACGAAGGCGAGTGGACCGCCGGGTCGCTCGCCGCCGGGCGCTCCTGGCCCGCCATGGTCGCATACACCTCCGGGACGACCGGCGCGCCCAAAGGAGCGCTACTCACCCACATGCACGGCCTGGGGGTGGGCCTGATCGGGTCGCTCTTGATGGGAAGCAGCATTGTGCTTTTTTCCCGCTTTGACCCGGCCCCGCTGGCGGCTGCCGTAGCCGGAGAAGGCGCGACCATGTTCTTCGGAGTGCCGGCCATGTACAGGCGCCTCGTCTCCGAGCCTGCCTGCGCGGATTTCGCCCGTTTGCGGCTGCTCGTGAGCGGCTCCGCCCCTCTGCCTCCGGATCTCTTCGACCAGATTCGGTCCTTGGTGGGGGCCGCTCCCCTGGAGCGCTATGGGATGAGCGAAACCGCCATGAACGTCTCCAACCCTTACGAGGGGCCGCGCAAGGCGGGCACCGTTGGGCTGCCTTTGCCGGGAGTCGAGGTCGCGCTGGACTCAAAGGGGGAGATTTTGGTGCGGGGAGAGAATGTCTTCTCCGGCTACCTGGGCAATCCGGGGGCCACCGCCGAACGCTTCGACGACGGCTGGTTCCGAACCGGTGATCTGGGGAGCTTCGACTCCGACGGCTACCTGCGCATCGAAGGCCGGTCAAGTGATCTGATCATCAGCGGAGGGTTCAACGTCTATCCGCGGGAGGTGGAGGAGCAGTTACGCTCCCACTCGGCGGTTGCCGACGCGGCTGTTGTGGGCGTCCCCTCGCAGCGCTGGGGGGAGGAAGTGGTTGCGTTCGTCGTGCCGACGGCCGGCGCCGAAGTGGATGCGGACTCCCTCCGCACCCATGCGGCGGAGCGACTGGCTCCTTACAAGGTGCCAAAGCGCATCATCCCGATTGACGCCCTGCCGCGCAACGCCATGGGGAAAGTCCTTGCGTTCGAACTTCGAAGGCAGGCCGGCGGGGCTTAGGAGCCTTAGCGACCCTGAAAGTTGGGCTTGCGCTTCTCGTCGAAGGCGTCGAGCGCCTCGAGGTAATCCGCCGAGGCAATGGTGGCCGCGCTCAGACGCGCCGCCTCCTCCTCCAACTCCTCGTAGTCAAGGGCGGGGTTCTCAAGGCCGTCGGCCAGCGCCTTGGTGGCTGAAATGGAAAGCGGCGCCACCTCGGCCAAGGTCACGGTGAGTTCCGCAACTGTCTCGGTCATGTTCTCAGACACCTGGGAGACGAGGCCCAACGAGAGCGCTGCGGGTGCATCCAGCATTGAGGCCGTGAAGATAATCCGCTTGGCGGTTGCCGCGCCCACTTGGGCCACCAGGCGGCGGAGCGAGCCAAGCGGGTAGCTGATCCCCAACCTTGCCGCCGGGATCTGGAATTTGGCGCCGGCATCGGCTACTTGGAAATCGCAGGCGACCGCGATCGACACGCCACCCCCGATGCAGTAGCCCTCTATTGCGGCGACCGTCGGCTTGGGGATCGTCGCCAGCGCGGCAAGGGCGTCCTCGGTGATCCTGTCGTACTCGGCTGCCGTTTCGCCGACCTGGCGCATGGTGCGGAATTCTTCGATGTCTGCGCCGGCCACAAAGGTTCCTTCCGCTCCGTGGACCACCACCACGCGGACGTAGTCGTTGGCACGCATTTCATCGGCCGCCGACCGCAGTTGACGCCACATCTCCGACGTCATGGCGTTCTTGTGCTCGGCGTTCGAAATGACTATTTCGCCGATGGATCCGCTTACGCGTGTAGTGACCCTTCCGCTCAAGAGCGCCTCCTTCTCGGCCTATTGGGGGAACTCGGGGGCGACATCACCTATAGCGACGGACCCGTCGAGACAAGGTATGACCCTAGGCGGATCCTTTTCAAATCCGTGTCGCGGGTGGTTCCCCCAAGTTCATGTGTCCTGGTCAGCGGTGGCCAGCTCATCCTGCTCGGCTTCCCATGCGGATGCTTCCTCGTCTGTATGCGATTCCCGCGAGAGATGCGACGGCCACCAGTTCCATTTGCCCAACAGGGCCACCGTGGACGGCACCAGCAGCGTGCGGACCAGGAAGGTGTCCATCAGGATTCCGAGTGCCAGGCCGAAACCGATTTCTTCCACCTGGCTGTTCCCCAGGGATGCCAACGCCAGCACCGCGAACGTGCCGGCCAGCACCACGCCCGCCGACGTCACGGTGGATCCGGTGGCGTTGAGGGCCGTCTTCACCGCGGAGCGCAGATCGCGGTGGTGCGCCTCCTCCCTGATCCTGGTCATGACGAGGATGTTGTAGTCCTCGCCCAGTGCCAGCAGGAATAGGAAAAGCAGGAAGGGTAGGACGAAGTTGAGGCCGCTGTCTCCCCGGAAGAAGATGAACAGGATGACGTCGGTGCCGAGCGCCGCCAGGTAGGAGAGCACCACCGAGACCATCAGATACAGAGGGGCTATTGCAGATCGCAGCACGAGCGCCAGGAGCAGACCGATAATGAGGACGACCACCGGGACGATCTTCACGAGGTCCGAATTCGAACTCGAGGAGATGTCATATGCCGCGGCGGCCTCTCCTGCGACGCCGTATTCCGCCGCACCA
>JAJZNF010000075.1:0-3249 GCA_021847985.1 Actinomycetes bacterium
AGCTGGCCGACGACGTCTGCTGGGACTCGCTGCAAAGGGCGGACGCGAGCGCTCTGATCTGCCAATCGGCCACCTGCGCCAAGCTTCGCGAATTCGCGGTGTGCGCCGCTCTGATCGACGAGGACGAGCGCCTATAGCGACGGGCGACCTTGGCCGCCGCGCCTGGCCTGGCCATCATTGCCGTGCAGGCTCTCGCCCCGGTTTCCGGGCCGGCGGCCCCGGGCCCGTCAGGACGCTCGTTCTGGCACGGCCACGCTGAGGGGCCGACCCGGGTTTCCCGCAGCCAAGGAGGATTGCTCTGAGCTAGTTTTTCTCCAATCGGCAAGCGGGAGGTGTGTGGTGCCGGAGACGATCCTCTATGAGCGACACGGGCATGCGGCGGTGGTGACCCTGAACCGTCCCGAGCGCATGAACGGTTTCACGCGGGTCATGGGTGCGGAGCTGATCGAGGCCATGGACGAGGCGGACGCCGACGACGGCGTGCGCGCGGTGGTCTTCACGGGAGCCGGGCGTGCCTTCTGCGCCGGAGCCGACCTGGGTGGGGGAGGCAAGACCTTCGACTACAGCGCGGCAGACCGCGGCGAGGACGACCACCGTGATGGTGGAGGAAAGGTCTCGCTGCGCATCTTCGCCTCCAAGAAGCCCACCATCGCCGCCTTCAACGGCCCGGCGGTAGGGGTGGGCATCACCATGACCCTGCCCATGGACTTCCGCATTGCGGCCAGCGGGGCGAAGTTCGGCTTCGTCTTCGCCCGCCGGGGCATTGTCCCCGAGGCCGCCTCCTCCTGGTTCCTGCCCAAGGCGGTCGGCATGCCTACCGCGCTGGACTGGGTGCTGACCGGGAGGGTCTTCGGAGCCGAGGAGGCGCTGGAGAAGGGACTGGTCTCCAAGGTGGTCGAGGCGCAGGAGCTGATGCCGACGGCGCTCGCGATCGTCGGGGAGATCGCCGAGAACACCGCCCCGGTCTCGGTCGCCATGGCCAGGGCCATGCTCTGGAACATGGCCGGTGCTTCCAACCCGATGGAGGCGCATCTCCTGGACTCCAGGGCGATGTGGCTGAGGGGAAGCTCGGCCGACGCCTACGAGGGTGTGCAGTCGTTCCTGGAGAAGCGCAGTCCCGACTTCCCGGACCGGGTGGGGGAGATGCCCGGGCTCTTCGAGCCCTAGGAGTTGCCGCCCGGACCGGGCGCGGGCAGGCCCTCGAGGGCCAGGAAGATGTCGACGAGGTCGCCGTCGAACTGCTTGCCACGCTGTGAGTGGAGGTATTGGCGCGCTTGCTCCACATCCGCGGTTCCCGGGCGGTAGACGCGCGGGGTGGTGATGGCGTCGAAGACGTCGGCGATGGCCAGCACCCTTCCCCCTGCCGGAATGGCCTCTCCACGCACGGCACGGGGATACCCCAGTCCGTCGGGGCGTTCGTGATGGGCCAGTATCGCCTCGGCGACGTCCCCCATCTCGGGATGCGCCTCAGCCAGCAGGTTGGCGCCTATCTCCGGGTGGCGCTTCACGATGATCCACTCGTCGGCGTCGAGCCGGCCGGGCTTGGCAAGGATGGAGACGGGGATGTCGATCTTTCCCAGGTCATGAAGGTATCCGGCCAGAATCAGCTCCTCCACCTGATGGCGGGGAAGACCGGCCGCCTCGGCCAGCCGGTAGGAGAATTGGGCCACGCGCGAGGAGTGGAGCGCGGTGGGGGAGTCATAGGATGCAAGCGCTTCGATGAAGCGGTCGCGCACCGGCTCGTGCTCGGCTCGCAGGACGATCGCCCCGCGCTCAACGCAGGCCGCGCGGCGCCCGATGCGGCTCCGCGTGGCGGGACTCTGATCGGAACTCTGGCTGGAGGTCCGGTGGATCCCACTTTCGTGACCGGTCTGGTTCGGCCTCGCGTCCTCAGGCAAGCTTTGGCCTCTCACTCCCAGGTCAGCGGTTCCCCGGGCGCTTCCGGCGCACCGGGATCCCGGAACGTTCCAAGCAACGACTTACCGATAATCGACGCCGGTCACAATAGCACTCCCGCAAACGATAGCGCGGGCGGTGCCTGTTTCAGGTGAGCGACGCCCGGGCGGCTTCTAGCTCCGCGCGCGCCTCCGCCCATGCCTGATCGTAGAGGGCCAGATTGCGCTCTTTGACGCTCTCATACCCTCTGATCATGTCGGGAAGCTCGGCCATCCGCTTAAGAAGCCCGGTTTGGTCGGCACCGGCCTTGGCCAAGGCATCGAGCATCGCCGCCTGGTATTCGGCGGCCAATGCCCGCTCGCGCCTGCGGATCGCCGAGCGCCCGAAGGGATCCAGTCCGGTGCCGCGCAGGCCGCGCATGGCGTGCAGCACCGTCATAGCCGGCTTGGCGCTCTTGTCCAGCTTGATCTTGCGCTTCATCCCGAGAGTTCTCAAGGCCGGCGGGTGCAAGAGCATGGTGGCCTTGGCCGCCTGGGCTCCTTCTGTGCCAACCCACTCCAGGTGCAGGCGGGCGACCTCGTACTCGTCCTTGTAGGCGATGAGCTTGTAGAGGTTGCGGGCAAAGGAGGAGGCGAGCTCCTCGTCGGCGCCGAAGACCCCCTCCGCCCTCTTGCGGAACTCCTCCACCCGCTCCAGGTAGCTCTTGGCAAGCGCGACGTTCTGATAGGCGGCCAGGTCGTCGGCGCGCCGGAGGGCGAGCTCGCGGTAGGCGCCGGCCGGCATGCCCAGTTTCTCGCCGAGCTTGGCAATACGGGAGGAGATGCCCTTTACCGGGGCCTTGGGGTCAAGAACGCTCTCGATTGCCTCGGGGTGGGCGACGGCCATGCGTCCCCAGGCGAAGGCCTCCAGGTTGGTCTTGACCGCCACCTTGTTGAGCTCGAAGGCCTTGGTGAGCGACTCCAGGCTGAGCGGAAGCAGCCCTAGCTGCCAGGCGGCGCCGAGCACCATGACGTTGGCGGGGATCTCGTCCCCGTAGAGCTTGTCGGCCAGCTGCTGGGCCGGCAGGCGGAAGGATCCCTGTGGATTGGTGAACCGGGCCACCGCGTCCAGCGCCGCGTCGGGGGTGGGCCCCTGGTGCCAGGGGTCGGCAACCTCGCGCCCGTTGGGGACGTAGCTGGTGGAGACCACCGCGCGGGTGCGGTCGGGGCCGGCCACGCGCAGGTTCTTTTCGGAGGCCGCGCCGATCAGGTCGAAGCCGAGCAGCAGGTCCGCTGTGCCGGCGGGATGGGTGACCGCCTCGTCCCGGGGTTCGGCGGTGATGTGCAGGTCCGAGATGACCGGGCCGGCCTTCTG